>NZ_JBXWNR010000026.1:0-36295 GCF_059610465.1 Ruegeria sp. CDSC085
GCTGACGACCCAGTTCCGACGTGATCGAGCCAAAAAGCTCAGGATCACGATCAGCAAGGGACTGGGTGAAAAATCCGTCTGAACGATGCGGTGCATTCACGGGTCATATCTCCTTATAGGGGAACGCAATACAGTCAGGGCTGCGTTGGAAGCCAGTGTGTGGTGTTTGATGGTGCCCTCAGATCACACGGTCCCGAGGTTCACGGCCTTCGAAAAAATCGCTCAGGTTGTCGAGAACCCGAAACCCCATCGCCTCGCGTGCTTCGCGTGTTGCACTGCCCAGATGAGGCAGCATGACGAGGTTGTCGCATTGCAACAGGTCCGGGCTGACACGCGGTTCACCATCGAAAACGTCCAATGCAGCGCCGCCGATCATGTCAAACATCAAAGCCTGGATCAGCGCCCATTCGTCGATCACTTCGCCCCGTGCAGTATTTATCAGGAATGCGTCAGGCCTCATCAGGCCAAGTCTGCGCGAATTGATCAGATGACGGTTGGCTGCGCCGCCCGGACAATGCAATGAGACAAAGTCACATTGCGGCAGCAGGTCGTCTATGGTGTCCACCTGTCTCGCATTGCACTCGGCGAGAACATCGGGCGGTACGGCGCTTCGGTTGCAGACCAGCACGTCCATACCGAACCCGTGATGAGCACGGCGCGCCATCTCCTGTCCGATACGGCCATATCCGATGATGCCCAGTGTCTTACCGCTGACCTTGGTTCCCACCAGATGCGTCGGCCGCCATCCTGTCCACTTACCTGAACGCAGCTCGCGTTCACCCTCGCCTGCCCGACGCGCAACCATCAGCAGAAGGGTCATGGCGATATCGGCGGTGCATTCGGACAAAACATCGGGCGTGTTGGTCACGGTCATACCCAATTCGCGTGCCGATGGCTCGCAGATATGGCTGTACCCAACACCATAATTGGCAAGAATCTTCGTCTGTACACCTGGCACATCCAGTGCCTCGGCGCTCAGCGTGTCCGTTACAGTGGGCAGAACGGCGTCATAAGATTTCAACGCTTGCCGGATTTCAGCCGGGGACATGGGTTTGTCCCCGATGTTCAGTACGGTGTTGTAGTTCTCGGCCAGCTGTGCCTCAACGGCAGCGGGCCAGCGACGGGTTACCAGAACCGAAGGTTTGACCATCACGCAGCCTCCATCACTCGGGCGATTGTCTCACCGATCACGGCAGGGTTTTCGGCCACGGTGACACCTGCGGCGGAAAGAATCTCGACCTTTTCGCTGGCGCTTTCGCCGAAGGCCGAGATGATCGCACCTGCGTGCCCCATGGTACGGCCTTTCGGAGCTGTCAGGCCGGCGACATAGGCGATCACAGGTTTGGAGATGTGGTCGCGAATATATTCGGCGGCTTCCGCCTCCTGCGGGCCTCCGATTTCACCGATCATCGCAATGACATGCGTGTCTTCGTCATCTTCAAACCGCTGAAGGATGTCTTTGAAGGATGACCCGTTTATCGGGTCGCCTCCGATCCCGACGCTGGTCGAAACGCCGATCCCACGCTCTTTCAGCTGGGCCGCCGCCTCATAACCCAATGTCCCCGAGCGACCGATGATCCCTACATGCCCGGGAAGATAGATATGTCCCGGCATGATGCCCAACAACGCCTTTCCGGGCGAGATGGTGCCGGCGCAGTTCGGACCGGTCAGCACCATGCGCTTCTCTTTGGGGTAGCGATACATATACCGTTTTACCCGGATCATATCCTGTGCCGGAATGCCGTCGGTGATGCAGACGCAATAGCGGATACCGGCATCTGCGGCCTCCATGATCGAATCCGCAGCGAACGGGGGCGGCACGAAGACCAGGCTGGCATCCGCGCCGGTGACTTCGACGGCCTGCTTGACGGTGTCAAAAACCGGAACGCCTTCGACGGTTTCGCCACCCTTGCCGGGCACCACGCCACCCACCACGTTTGTGCCATAGTTCAGCATGTCCTTGGTATGGAACCGGGCCATACGACCGGTGATGCCCTGTACGATGACGCGCGTGTCACGATCGAGAAGAATGCTCATTAAACAGCCCTCATCTTGGTGCCTTGAGTAAGGTCGTTTTTCCACGCGCCCACAGCGCGTTCTGCCGCCTCCATCAGCGTCGTGGCGCGAATGATCGGCAGTCCGGATTTGGCAAGGATTTTCTGGCCTTCTTCGACATTCGTTCCGGCCAGCCGCACAACGACCGGAAGATCGAGATCAAGTTCCTTCAACGCCTGCACGACACCTTCAGCCACCCAGTCGCAGCGGTTGATACCAGCGAAGATGTTGACCAGAATGGCCTGAACATTGTCATCCGACAGAACCAGCCGGAACGCCTTGGCCACCCGTTCAGGCGACGCGCCTCCCCCGATGTCGAGGAAATTTGCAGGCTCGCCGCCTGCCAGCTTGATCGTGTCCATGGTGGCCATCGCCAGACCGGCCCCGTTGACGATGCAGCCGATATTGCCGTCAAGTCCGACATAAGACAGCCCACGATCCGCGGCGCGGCTTTCTCGCGGGTCTTCCTGGCTCTTGTCGCGCAATTCGGCGATCTGGGGGTGGCGGAACAGGGCGTTGTCGTCAAAGCTCATCTTGGCATCCAGCGCCAGCACCCGATCATCACCGGTGATGACCAGCGGGTTGATTTCAACCATCGTGGCGTCGAGATTGCTGAAGGCGGCATAACAGCCCTGCAACGTCCGCACCATTTGCTGGATCAGTTTGGCTTCAACCCCAAGATTGAAGGCGATTTCACGGGCCTGAAATTCCTGAAGCCCGACGGCCGGTTCCACGATGGACCTTACTATGCTGTCGGGGCGGTCGGCCGAGATATCCTCGATCTCCATTCCGCCTTCGGACGAGGCAACGATCATCACCCGCTGGCTGGAGCGGTCCAGAACAAAGCCAAGGTAAATTTCGCGGTCAATCGGTACTGCGGCTTCGACATAAACACGATAGATGCCTTTGCCTTCAGGACCTGTCTGATGCGTGACCAGCTTGCGACCGAACAGATCATCACAAGCCTTGTAGATTTCGTTTTCGCTGTTGCAGAGCTTGACCCCTCCGGCCTTGCCGCGACCGCCCGCATGGACCTGCGCCTTGACAATCCATTTGTCGCCACCCAGTTCACGCGCCCGGTAGGCCGCTTGTTCAGGACTGTAGGCAAGCGCACCCGCGGGCACATCGACGCCAAATTTCGAAAGAACCTCTTTCGCCTGATATTCGTGGATATCCATCTGATGCGCTCCTGTTTACGCAGCTATTGAAGTGCCGTAACGGCTTTCCAGCAGAGCTTCGATCGCGTCTTGATCGACCTCACCGCCCAGCTCGCGAATGGCTTCGGCGAACAGGCGTACGATCCGGCTGACGGCCTCTCGATTCAATTGATTGAGGATGCCGATGCGCACCTGCACCGGTTCGCTCAAAGTGGGCCAGATGCCAAACCCGCGTGCACGGCAGTTCTGCACCAGTTCCATCTCGCGGCCAGAAAGTTCGGAAGGCAGGTTGAGCACGACCAGGCTGGGCATGTCCGAGGTGACCTCGCATCCCATCTCGGTCACCGCGTCCCGAAGAACCTTTTCATGCGTCCGGTAAGACATCGATCGCTTGGCCAGACCTTCCTGCAAGGTCAGGCGCAATGACTCGTGGAACGCAGCCACTGCGTACCCCGAATGGGTTCGGTGGTAGGTGCCCTTTTCCACGTCCTGCCCATCGACGATGCCCCAGTGACGGGCCTCAAAAATCGGATTGTGCACATAGGTATAGGCACCTGTGGATTTCAACGTCTCGATATAGGCATCGGTAAAGCTGACAGGTGCATAGGTCAGCGGCAGGCAGCACAGGCCTTTCTGCGGACAGGATGCCCAACCTGCGACACCCGGATAGTCATCGATCGAAAAGTCTTCGACACCCAGAGACGAAACCGCATCGATCAGCCCCATCGCCCCATGACGTTCACACGCGTCCGAGAAACCGCGCAGGTCATTCACCCTGCCGGATCCGGTTTCCCAATGCGCCATGAATGCCCATTTCGGTTTGTGTCCAGCCAGAGCGGCTTCAACCATCTCAGCCGCCACCGGTTGGCCATGTGGAACTTCGACTACTGTGACGCTCGCCGCCTGTGGGTCAAGCGGGCTGGCCGCGTGCTCGGCGGCCGTGGCCGCCTTGATGCGCAGCGTCAGCGCGTCGATCCCCGAGAATGTGCCGTTGGTGAACGCAACAACCTTGTCGCCCGGCATGACGGCCGAGAACATGGTGTCCAGAGCGCTCCAGCCGGTACCCGCGACAGCGAACGTATAAGCGTTTCCAGTGCCCCAGATTTTCCGCAGCATATGCTTGCATTCGATCATGCCCCTGAGGACATCGCCCTGCATGTGATCGGCAACACCTGCGTCGGCGAAGGCTTTCAGAACACGTACATCCGTGTTGCCCGGCCCTGGCCCCGCGGCGAGGGTCTCGGGAATTTCGAGCGGAGGGAAAATCTGAAAAGTCATGGTCTGACATCCTCGGCAGTTGGTCGGGCATTGCGGCCTGATGTGTTAAGGTGTCGACCAGAAAACGCGAGCTTGCCCAACGGCGCAACGTAACTTACTACTGCTTTTGGATGTCTAAAAGTATGGGGTTTTCCCACCTATATTGGTAAAAATACCAAGGTATACCGAAAATTTCCCCATTCTTTTGGGTAGTTTTTTAGAAAGTCAGGGCAAAATCATATGGTTGAAACATCGGGCAGACCCATCGACATCATGCTTGCCGACAGCAATCCGCTGGTTCTGTCTGCCATGTCGGAAATATTCGAACGTGATCCGCGATTCTCTCTGGTTGCCACGTCGGCGACGGCAGAAGGTTTTCTGGGAACGGTGATGCGGATACCCGTACAGGTCGGCGTCGTGGACTGGACGCTTCCGGCCCTGGGCGCCGCCAAACTGATCGAGGTGCTGCGCGATCAGGCCGATGCTCCGCGCTTTGTCATCTACGGCGATGCCTCCGGAGATGTCCCGCGATTGGCCATGCAGGCGGGTGCCGCTGGATTTGCTGCCCGCTCGGGCGAGGTTGACGTGCTTCTTGAGACCTGTGCCGAAGTGGCAGCAGGCAAGATGGTGTTTCCGTTCATCGACGTCCGGAAGATGAAACAGGATCCGATTCAAAGCCTTTCACGCAAGGAACGCGCCATTCTGGAGGCCTTGGCACAGGGGATGTCGAACCGGGAACTGTCCAAGGAACTTCAGATATCCACCAACACGGTCAAGTTTCACCTGTCAAATATCTATGAGAAGCTGAACGTCAAAAACAGAACACAAGCCATTGCGTTTTTCTATTCGTCCCACCGTGGCGCCGACTAGACGACGAGAACAGAGAGCCCGGATGACTGAAATCAAAATAAACGTTGTCGGTGCCGGGCGGGTCGGCAAAACGCTGATCAGCCTTCTGGATGGCACTGATGGCTGTCGTATTCAGGATGTTCTGAGCACATCCTTTCACTCGGCAGATGAAGCCGCCCAATTGTCCAAAACCGGGCGCGTTGCAGGAAGCTATGCCGATTTGCGACCCGCCGATCTGTGGATCATATCAGTGCCCGACACGCAAATTTCTTCGGTGGCCCACGAATTGAAAGAGGCGTTCGAGAACCAAGAAATAACCGGGAGGCCTTCAGTGGCGTTCCATTGCAGCGGCTATTATCCCGCCGAGCAACTGGCGTCGTTGCGCAGCCTCTCGTGGTCTCTGGCCAGCGTTCACCCCGTCCTGTCCTTCGCCGATCCACAGGCCGCTGCCGCGCAATTCAAAGAGGCGCTGTGCGGGTTGGAAGGCGACGAAGAAGCCACAGCGTTCATTCAGCCGCTTCTGGAAGGATTGGGAGCCACCTGTTTTCCCATCCGGTCTCAAAGCAAAAGCCTGTATCATGCAGCCGCTGTGATATCGAACAACTTCGCCGTTGTCTTGCAGGCCATCGCCCGCGAGGCGTGGGCCGAGGCGGGCGTGCCGGACGAAACTGCCCGCAAGCTCAACGCTGGTTTATTGAGCAGCACAGTCGAAAACGTCGGCCTTCTTGGGCCGCAAGCTGCCCTGACCGGTCCAGCGGCAAGAGGGGACGAAGAGGTCGTTGCCCGGCAGGGTGCGGATGTAGCGGAGTGGCACCGCGATGCAGGTGAAATTTACAAGCAAATGAGTTCGCTGGCGCAGAAGCTGAAGGCAACCGGTTTCACGAAATAATCGCCAGATCCATTGCTGGAAAGCACTTTGGAACCTGCGCTCGAAACGCGTCGCGGGAAAGGCAGGCCCGAGCGTTTCTTTTGCGAATCCCTGAAACGTGTTACGTTGGGTCAACTTTCAAGATTTGATTTTCCCCGCACTCAGTTTCTTGCCGCGCTTTCCAACGAGGTGACTTCATGTCCGACTCCAGCAGTGAGCCCCCGCGTATTACGCTGTCCCTTCCGACCTCCCGACCAAATCCCACGATCTCGGCGGAAATCTCAGGATCGGCCAGCTTTACAGCTGACAGTGTTGACGATCTCAGACGCGTCGAAGCCGAGAAACTCAAGGCGTTGCGCCGTGGTGTCGGTATCGACCTGTCCGCCGAAGTAATCAACGATCTGGTCGATCAGCGCGTGCAGGCCACTGGTGCAGTCTTTCGACAGCTCGAAACCATTCGCAAAGATCTGGCCGAAGGATTTCTGGGCGCTGTCGTCCCTACCCTTGCCCCGAAACTGCGCGGAGAACTGATCAATCCCGACGGGACCCCCGCCGAGCGGGTAATCGTTGAAGCGCTGCGCCCCACCTTTACCGCCAATGAAGGTATCGACAACGCGGATTTTTCCTGGGCTGTAAAAGCCGCCGTTACGGATGCGCGGGGCCTGTTTTCCCTTGATCTGCCCAACTTGCGGTTGCCGCAAAATGGCCTGAGGTTGCGAATTCGCGGGCAGAACACCACTCTGACTGAAGCGGTGCCGCGCATTGATGCATTGGATGGCGAACTGGGACTTGTGGTGCTGGATCGCACTGTCCTCCCTTTGCAGCGCTCGGTCCTGGGCGAGCTTGCTGATATTCTGCCGGTGGATCCCGAGGATGCGGAAGAAAACATATCCGATTTCACTGGCACGCAGGCGCCCATCGTGCTGGGCGAAGGTGACTGCGCCTCGGAATACCGGACCGAAGGTGGCACAGTTTCACGACGGCGCTATTCGGTTCTCTACCGGTTGATTGATCCGCTGGTCGGGCCGAAAAATATCGTCCGAACCCGCCCTGTTGGCGGCAATCGCTTTGTCACGACAATCCCGGGCAGCACTTTTGCGCAGGCCAACCTTTCTGCCGAAACCCTTTTGAACGCTTTCAACAATGACGGCGGAGACTGGGATTTTCGCGATCGGATACCAATTGACGAACCCATTGATGTAGAAGATTTCTTCGAAGATCTTGAGCAGCGCCCGCAAGATGTGCCAAAGGCCTCCAGCCTTGCGCTCGGCTACATTGCCAAGATGCGCTCGACCGCCGTTCACGCCGGTATGTCGTTGGGCCGTCTGGTCTATTCCCTGCCGCTTGCCCCGGGCGAGGAACAGCGGATCGTCGTTTCGGAACAACGTGAAACCCTGACCGTGCGCGAACGTGAAAGCCTGACGTTCGAGGAACAACAGGAATTCGAAGAAGCGCGCGACACTTCCTTCAACAGTACGTTTGAAACCGCGCTCGATGAAGTGATCCGCGGTACGTCCTCCTTCTCGACCAAGGCGTCTACAAAGAGTTTTGGTGGTGCGGGTGGCATTGGTGGCGGTCTGTTTGGCGGCATCGGGGCCATAGTTGGCGGGGTCGGCTTCAGCGGAGCGCGCTCCAGTTCCAACTCGTCAGGCAGTTCGTCCAACACGCAGAACACGTCACGCGATTTTCTGTCAGATACGCATGAGACGTTCTCGGCCGCGCTGGAACGGGCCGCTTCTGTCAAAAGAAACTCTGCCCGAACAAGTGTGCGAACCGCAACGGCAAGTGATCGGCGGACGGCAACAACAAAGTTCGTGGCCAACCGCAACCATTGTCATGCAATGACGATGCAATGGTTCGAAGTTCTGCGCGACTTTTCCCTGGAAACGCGGATCGAAGGGGTGCAATTGGTGGTCTTCGTTCCAATGCAACTCATCCGCTTTCGCCGCCTGGGGCAAGGCGATCAATTGCCGGGCAATGTCAACCGGTCCGGGTTGCTGCACCGATACAAAGTGATCCTGCGCCACGCAGACGTTTTCCGCCGCGTGTTCCGAAACCGTCGCAGATTCCGCACCGCGCTCAAACTGCTGGAAGAGTTTTATGCCGACAAGGACGCATCTCCGCAAAATGCTCCGGGTGTCGCGCAGGACATCGTCAGTTTTGAGGCTCAGGGCACTTTTATGCCTAACGATGACATTTCCGCCGTGATCTTCACTCAGGATGGCGACCGCGTCGGGCCGGTGCCTCTGACCGGATCGCCGATTGACATCGACAACCTGCATGACTTGCCTGCCGAGACACGTGAAAACTTGCTGGTTCGGCTGGCTGACGCGCGCCGCGATCCAACGAAGCGGCGGACTTATACCGGATCCGTGGCTTTGCCCCGCTCGGTCGAACGTTCGGACATCGCCCGCGTCGAGTTGCGCAGGCGGACGGGCTCTTTTGCCTACTCATTCTATACCGGCCCCGACCCGATCAACATCTTCAACATTTGGGAGCATATCTCGAACCTAGAAGATGCCGATGATCTGGATCGCGCCACGCGCAACATCAACCGGAGTCTTCACACGACGATTTCGGGTTCGGATTTCGACGATCTGGTCGGCGCGCCAATGATCAGCGAGTTTGAGGCGCGCATGAACGAAGACGCACAGACCATCGTTGACGACAACACATTCCAGGCATTGCCTGCAACCCTACCCTATTCCGTACAGGAAGTGCCGGACGTGCTGTCGCGTCGTGATCTACGGCGGATCGAAGAAATGTATCAACATATCGTGGCCGACACCGTTCGCTATTCCCGCGTGATCTGGGCCAGTATGACGGATGAAGAACGCGCCATCCTGCTGGAACGTTTCACGATTGGCGTGCCGGATGGCGGGTTGGATGACGCTTCAAGCGAGATATCACTGCTCAGCACAGTCCAAAACAAGGTGTTGGGCTTCTACGGCAATGCGATGATCATGCCATTCTCGATCCCGCCCGATCTGGCCGACAGAATGGAGATGCGGACCGGCGACATTCAGGACAGTCTGTTAGCCTTCCATAGGGAAGACTTCCGACCACCGCGCCGCACGATCTCACTGCCGACCAGAGGCCTGTTGGGCGAGGCAGTACTGGGCCGCTGCAATTCCTGCGAGATGATCGACCATCGCCGCTTTTGGAACTGGCAGGACAGCCCGACGCCACCTCCGGTTGGTGACGCGCCGGTCTTACCCGCGGACAGCGATGCAATCTTTGGCACCCGTGCGCCATCAGACCTGCCGGCCAATCAACCTTCGAACACGCTCACCATCGCAGGTGGGGACATTGGCACAGGCCAGGCCGTGCCCACTTCGCAACTGGCCGAAATCCTCAAGGCCGCGCCTGATCTCGCGCGGGCGGGAACCGATCTGACAGGTCTGAAGGAGTTGCAGGCGCAACTGGCACTGGAAACACAATCAGTCGCCGCCGGTCGGGACAAGGCCATAGACACAGCGACGGATCTGACCAAAGAGCTTGTCGGCAAGGCCACTGAGCTTGCGGGCAAGGGCCAGGAGATCGCTGCGGCCCGCAAAGAGGAAGAAGCCAAGAAACAAGCTGCCGAAAAGAAAAAGTCAGCTGACAACAATGCCGCAAAGATCAAGGGGTTTGAAGATATCGCCAAGAACGCCTCGGGTGTTTCTGCGCTGATCGGCGGGCAACCGGACGGCAACCAAGCGGCCTTTACGCAAAACCTGTTCAAGGATTTCCCCGGCGGTGCTGCCGCTCTGGCGAATCCCTCCAACACGTTGCTTCTGGCCAAGCTCTTTGGGGCCTTTACCAAAGCGAATACAGATGCGGATGACGGCAGCGCAACCAAGGCCGGCAGCCAGTCCGTTCTGGATTTCCTCAATGGCCTGAGCGCCCCTGCGGAGGACGACGATGAGTGACACCAGCACAAATGCAACCCCCGAACCCGGTATTGATGAAAGCCTTGCCGAGGCCATCATCAATATTCTCGAAACCACCAACTCTCCGGCAATACAGCGCGCCCGAGAGGTGATAGCCCACAGGCTGGCCATCGCAGGAGACGTTGCCCCATCCCGCATCCCAGCGCCGCGCAATATCACCGAGATCGGCGGCTACTTAAATCTGCTGAGCGAATATGGAGAGGCCGAACAGCGCTCGCGCATGATCGCGGCCGCTCTGGGCATAGCAGGGCCGCAGATTTCGCTGCCACAGCCCGGTGCCGTTCCACCGTTGTCCTTTGTCACACGTGACGGCGCCCGACCTGCGGGGCCACAACAACCCAGCTTCCCGTTGACCTATACGATCCGCAGCGACTTTGTTCCGGCCTTTGACAATGCTGTGCAGGAAATCACGATCCGTGGTGGCGCGGTTCCGATTTTGACACCCGTCAGGATTCTGCCTGCTGCGGGGTCTGCGCCCGCAACAGACGGCTCTGCGCAGTTGGCTCTGATCGGCCGAACATTCAGCCTGGCACCAACTGCGGCTTTACACGCCGTGGCAACCGATCCCCTGTCGCTAAGCCGCCCGACTGCTGGTGGCGGTTTCGAGGTTTTGGTTCGGGTCATCGACGCCACCGCTCCGATCGCCGGAACCATCGCGGCGGCAGACTGGACGAGTTGGGAATGCGATGCCGCAGCCTGTTCCGAGGTCGACAGCAATGATGCGCGCTTTGCGCTCACGCCACTACTGAACGCCGCCGGGTGGCACCAGACAGCTGATCCCGGCAATCCGACCAGCCTGTCGAATCCCGGAACCTGGGCAGAATGGCGCAATATCACCGGGCTTGTGCCGGGCGTCACGCGGTTTGCGGACGAGCTGCAACTGCTTTATTCCGCTGAAATGCTCATTACCTCACCGGTCTTCAATCAACTGGACAATGTCTGGACAGGAAACGAATTTGCCGCACCATAGCGCGGCTGCTTGAAACGCATGAAAGTGATTTGGCAAGACTCCCTTCAAGGGGTTTAATGCAATCAGGAGGTCAGCCATGCAAAACCCGGAGCGTTTCGAGAAGTTCTATTTCGCCAAAGTCGGCATGGGCGAAGCCTGTGGCTGCGCCGAGCGGGTAATCGACGTGTTCGAATTCAATCGCAAAGGCGGTGCGCAATCCAAACAACCTGTGAAACAGGACAGGCGCAGACGCGGATCTTTTCGGGCATGGGCTGTCAGATATGGGCTGATGAGCCGAAAGCGGACATAATCCAGGCCTGACGACGCACAGGGTTCGCTTTCGGCTTCATGGCTTGGCTCAGGCGGCGTGATAGCATTTCTGAAACCACTGTATCTGGTTGCCACGAGAACAGGTCAGGCCGGCACCAGCTTCCCGTCGCGAAGGTCCAGTGCATCCGGTGCCAGTTCCGTGCGGAACGCCGGCGAATGACTGACCAGCAGAATCGCCTGTGGCAACGCTCGCAAGATTTCCAGCAAGCGCGCTTCGTTTTTCGTATCCAGCGCATTCGTCGGTTCGTCCAGCAACAGAACTTCGGGATCCATCGCCAGAACTGTCGCCAGTGTCACCAGCCGTTTTTCGCCGCCTGACAATTTGTGCGTGATGCGGTTCTTTAAGTGCATCAAGTCCAGATCACCAAGCACTTTATCGACAATGGCAAGCGCTTCGTCGCGTGTCTTGCCCAGATTGAGCGGCCCAAAGGCGATGTCTTCGGCGACGGTCGGACAGAACAGTTGATCGTCCGCATCCTGAAATACAAGCCCCACCCGGCGGCGCACTTCGTGGAAATCCGCCTCCTCCACGCGTTGCTGACCAAAAACGGTGACGGTGCCAGAACTCGGGCGCTGCAACCCAAGTATGATGCGCAGGAGCGTCGATTTTCCCGCACCGTTCGGACCAGTCAGAGACAGGCGCTGCCCGGCATTCAGGCTCAGGCTTGCTCCGTCGAGGACGGGTGGCTGGCCGGGGTAGGAAAAACAGATGTCTTCTAGCGCGATCAGTGTCATACGAATTCCAGAATGATCAGACCCAGGCAGAGACCGCTGAATCCAGCAGCAAACACAATGTCTCTGCGGGTCAGGTTAAATTCCTGAATCAACGGCATACGCCCGGAAAACCCCCGGCACTTCATCGCGGCCAGAATGCGTTCCGATCTTTCGATCGCACGCACCAGCATCATGCCCACCAGGTAACCAAAGCTGCGATATGTGTGCCAGTTGGTCGCTGGCCGAAAACCGCGCACCTTCATGGCGGCGCGCAAGCGCAGATACTCTTCCCGCAACACCTCGATATACCGAATTGTAAACATCAGAAGGTAAACCAGCTTTTCAGGGCAACGCAGACGATGCAAGGCGTGACCCAGAGTGACCGGCTCCATCGTGCCAACCAACACCAGCAGGGACAGGATCACGGCATTGGCGGTCAAAGAAATCTGGACCGCTTTCCAGAAGCCTTGCCAGCTTGCCGGGCACCCCCAAAGCGTGAACATCAGGTCTCCGGGCATGGAAAAGGGCAGCAGGATCAGCATAAACAGGATGAATCCATCCATCATGGCCATTCGCTTCAACGTCTTTCGCCACGGCAAGCGTGAAATCATCAAAAGCGAAAGAGACACGGTCAACGCCGCGCAAAGCGCAATGAGGGCTGACAGCGCCACGGTCACGACTGCAAAAGCAACTGCCATGACGATCCGCATCCGAGGGTCCAGCAGGTTGATCAGACCTTCAGGCCCGTCACCGGCTTCGGCCAGTGTTTTCTCTTGGTGCCCCAGGACGTGTGCCATCAGGCCGCCAGCTTGCGGCGCGCCGCCATGTAAAAGCCCAGACCGAACAGACCAACGATGTACCCGATCCCGCCAAGGATGGTTTGCAGGTCATTCTGTTCGCGATAGGCCGCGATCTCGCGCCTGAGCGGGCGCAACTCGTCACGAACGGCCTTTGCGATAATCTGTCGTTCCTCTTGGCCTAGTGAAGTCGCGGAACCGACAGTCTGGGCCATGGTCGCCGAAGTTGCGCTGTCCGCTTTTTCTGCGACAACACCCATAATCTGCGCGACGTCCTCTGCAGGCATAGTAATCTGGGCCACGTGCCCGGCGCCCAGGTCAGCAAAGAATGTATGCGCCACGGCTGAGTTCGGAGTGTAGATAAAAAACCCGTCTGCATCCGTCACCGTGCGACCCAGCTCTGCCCCATCCGGGCCAGTAACAATGACTTCGGTATCGCTTGCCATATCGCCGCTGGAAAAACCGATCTCACCCTCTATCGCATTACCGGACACAAAAACACCGGCTATGACTTTATGCGCCAGCGCAGGCAAAGGCGCACAGCACAAAGCCAGTGTGATAACCAGATGCTTCATGTGGTCGCTCCTCTGACAAACAGCTCGGGCTTGACTTTGCGCGCCAGCAAAACGGCGAACCCGGTCAAGATCGCTTCGATGGCCATGACAGGTATATGTGCAAAGAAAACAAGCTTGGCAGCGGGCAGGAACTCATCCCCCGACAGTGCCAGTGAAGTCGCGACCATGCCGGTCGTCGCCGCAATGGCAAATGCGCCGCCCAAGCCACCCCAGATCGCACCCTGCAAAGGCGTCCCACGCGCGATCAGACGACCAAACAACAATCCGGCCACCACCGCGGGCAAAGCGATATTGACGGTGTTGATCCCCAACACCGTCAATCCGCCAAAGCCGAAAAAGACCGCCTGCAGCAAAAGCCCGACGAACAAAGCCGGGAATGCGGCCCAGCCAAGCAGCAGTCCAGCCATGCCATTGAGGATCAAATGTACCGATGACGGACCAATGGGTACGTGGATCAACGATGCCACGAAGAAACTGGCTGACAACACTCCGGCAGTGGGGATGCGGTCAAGATCCAGTGACCTGAGGCCCATGGCAATCCCACCCGCAGCGGCGACGGCACCGCCGACCACGACCGGGTTGGAAAGGGCTCCGTCGACGATGTGCATTTGGGTTTACTCCAGATCCCAGGCGCGGATCCAGATGACCGCATCCTGACTAAGTTCTTTACCCTCATGTTCGGTCACTGGACCTGAACCTAGTGCTGCGAAACCCCAGTAACCGGCTTTTGGAACGCCAAACGAAAAGTACCCGTTGTCGTCCGATATGGCGACCACGGCACCACCCGGCATTGGTGACACCTTCGGTGTCGAAGCGGCCGAGCTTTCCATGCCAGGTTCGGCGGCCATGTACTCGATCTCGATCTCAGCACCTGCAACCGGCTGACCATCAGCCATCACACGGCCCGTGAAGGTCGAACCCGCGATGATGTTGGTCGGCTTGTTAAGCGGTATGATCTCGGTCAGCAGACCCACAGGGTTCATCCAGTCGGTCGGCAATGCGTTGCGGTTCAGGAACGCTTTGGTGAACTGCTGGATATAGATGTCTTCGGCTTCCTCATAATAAGGTTGAGGAACCGTCACCAGCACGTAATCGCCCGAACGTTTGACAGGAACACTGCCTTTGAATGCCGCCCCCTCGTTTTCTCCACCGGTGAAGCGGACAGGTTCCAGCGTACCAAGTAAATCAGTTTTTTTGCCGTTGTGGATCACATAGAATTCCTGCGGCTTTTCCATATCCATGACGTGACCGTTCTCGAACGGATGCCAGAAGATCAGCTTGACCGGCACATCGCCGGGTTTCTCGATCATGGTGTCGGTGGTGTATTCCAAAAGGAAATGCGCATTTGCCATGGCAGGAAGTGCCATCGCGGCAGCGGCTGCACTGAGCAGCTTTTTCATGAACAGTCGTCCTTGTCCCGTCGCGCCAATCCCGGTGCGAAATTCACTTTGACTGCGGGACATCCAACGCCAAATTGCCCTTTCAGGCATCCTGGTCCGACGCACATCCCGTCGCCGATGAGGAGCACCCCTTATGGGGGCACATGCCCGGCAGGTATCCTGACTTGCGGGTCAAAGCATCGGACTGGCCTTCCCGGGAAAACCCCAGTGGCGTTTCAGCCCTGCTCGCCGCTTACAGTTGCGGGTGCAGTTGCGGAATTGGGCCTGAGCCCGCACCGCATTCCCTATTGATTCCAGAGCGCGCCCCGGAACCGGACATGTCCAGCGGCTTGCCAGACAATCCCAGTCTCCGTCAACGATCAATTGTGATGGCCGTCGAAAAAGTTATGAACCTGGGAAGTCTGGTGTGGTTTGACGTGCTTCGGTAAGCATCAGTGGAAGAAGGGGAAATACACTTCTAGGCTTCTGAAAGATACCTTTCCGACAACGGCAAGCTTGCTGCGCCCAGCGAGCGCGCATCCGGGCCCACGGCCCCCGCCACCACCAAAGGGCGCTCAAGACCGGTCAGGTTAACCTCGGACAGTTTGTTTTCGACCAATTCAACCAAATGCGCCTTGATGTCCGGCGGCATCCAGCCGTCAATCTTTACGCACTCAAAGTCGATTAGACTGCATGATGATACAATCGCATAGGCAATCCCGCTCGCGGTCTTATTCAACCAGTTCTCCAGTTGAGCTTTTGGCACATCCCAATGCTCGGTCGATTCCCATAAAGAATGCGAGGTTGCCCCTGCTGTCGTGATTGCACGCTCGAGCACATAAAGGCTGGCCACGTCAATCAGCGGCTTCACACCGCCAGCGTCATCAGGAACAGGCAAAGGACCGAGCGCGCCTGCGTTTCCCCGACCAGAAAAGATCGAGCCATTGAGGACCACCCCGCCGCCAATGAAGAAGCCGACGTAGAAATACAAAAAATCTCTTGGCCCGTCAGCCGGGCCAAAAACCAATTCCGCACCACAGGCCGCTGTCGCGTCATTTTGAAGGAAAACTGGCATATTGCAGCTGAGAGCCAGGTCCGCTTTTAAGTCCGACGCGCGCCACGGGTCCATTTTTTCCTGAGGAACCTGCAAAGCCTTCGCCCAGTCCCACAGGTAAAAGGGCATAGCTATTCCGAGCCCCGCGATCCTGCTTTTGGACTCAGGTGACATGGACGACATCACTTTCCCAAGACTCTCTCTGGAAAAATCCAAAGTGGCATTCGGCGTTGGATAGTCATAGGTTCGCCTCTCTCGTTGCCGCACGTTTCCGACAAAGTCAGTCAAAACCAGTTCGGTACTGCGGCGCCCGACTTTAAGCCCAAAGAAGAACGCACCATCCGGATTGAGGCGCATGGGAACAGAAGGCTGCCCGACTTTCCCGCGAACCGGTTCACCGCGCAGAAGCAACCCATCCTTTTCCAATAGACGCATAATGACGGAAACCGTTTGTGCCGACAGTCCCGTCATGCGCGCGATTTCGGACTTCGCAAGGGCCTGATGGCGCCGGACAAGAGATAACACAAGGCGTTCGTTTCGGGCCCGCATGCCGCTTTGGTTCGTTCCGCGCACCTCTGACCCGTGCGAGCCAATCGAGTTTGTCTGAGATGAATATTCAGGCACGACCACCCCTTTCTTGCTTGAGAATGAGAAAGCCGACCCGCCCTGTCAATAATAAATAAGAGTGAGTTATTTATTGACTCAATATTTGATTCTTGTGATGGTTTCTCATGGGATCAGGTTATTTTTGCCTGATCGCTCTCGTGCCCTCATGGGCATTAGAAAAACTGGGAGGATTATCGATGAAACTTGCAAGACTTGCGGGCGCGACAGCGCTGGCAGCTGCTGCCATGGCTGGCAGTGCAATGGCGGAAGGTGAAACTGTTTGCCTGATCACCAAAACGGACACCAACCCGTTCTTTGTCAAAATGAAGGAGGGCGCGACAGCGAAGGCGGAAGAGCTGGGAATGACGCTGAAAGCCTTTGCGGGCAAGGTCGACGGTGACCATGAAACGCAGGTGCAAGCCATTGAGACCTGCATTCTGGACGGCGCCAAAGGCATTCTGCTGACGGCCTCGGACACATCATCCATCGTTCCGGCTGTGAAGCAGGCGCGGGATGCAGGGGTTCTGGTAATCGCTCTGGATACGCCGCTGGAACCCATTGACTCGGCTGACGCAACGTTCGCCACGGACAATTTCCTTGCCGGGCTGTTGATTGGACAATGGGCCAAAGCCACGCTGGGCGACGCCGCCAACGACGCCAAAATCGCGACACTGGATCTTGCCGTCAGCCAGCCGACAGTGGATGTGCTGCGCAATCAGGGCTTCCTTCAGGGCTTCGGTGTTGATCTGGCAGACCCGAACGTGATCGGCGATGAAGATGACCCCCGTCTGGTCGGGAGTGATGTCACTGCCGGCAACGAAGAAGGAGGTCGCCGCGCGATGGAAAACCTACTGGCCAAGGATCCGACGATCAACGTTGTTCACACCATCAACGAACCTGCGGCGGCAGGCGCTTATGAAGCGCTCAAAGCCATCGGACGTGAAAATGACGTACTCATCGTTTCCGTGGACGGAGGCTGCCCGGGCGTCCAAAACGTTGCTGATGGTGTTATCGGCGCAACGTCGCAGCAATACCCGCTGTTGATGGCATCACTGGGGGTTGAGGCCGTCAAGAAATGGGCGGACGAAGGTGTAAAACCTGAAAACACACCCGGTAAGGATTTCTTTGACACCGGCGTGGCGCTTGTAACGGACAAGGCCGCTGGTGGCGTCGAGTCAATCTCGGTCAAAGAAGGCATGGACCTCTGCTGGGGTTGACCTGATCACCCGGAGGGCCGCAGAGGGCGGCCTTCCGCTTTTCAAGCCACCCATTCGCCCGAAAACTTGCTAGAGTCGTCAGTGACCTGACGCTTTGGGGGAACCTTTATGTCCGATACTTCACGACGATCAGACGACTTCGAAGCCGCTGCAAAAGGCAGCCCGGAACAGATTGCCGAATTTGACGATCACCACCGCGGGTTTGTCGGAACGGTTCAGCATTTTCTGCATGTGAACCCCTCTCTGGTGCCGTTGATCGTTCTTGTGGCTGCCATCGTCATTTTCGGTGTCTTGTTGGGCTCCAAGTTTTTCTCGCCATTTGCGCTGACCCTGATCCTGCAGCAGGTTCAGATTGTCGGGATCGTGGCTGCGGCACAAAGCCTTGTCATCCTGACGGCAGGTATCGACCTTAGCGTCGGGGCAATCATGGTAATGTCGTCGGTTGTGATGGGTCAGTTCACCTTCCGGTATGGGCTGCCGCCATCGGTCTCGATCATTTGTGGCCTTTTCGTTGGCACAGCAATCGGCGCGGTGAACGGTTATCTTGTCAGCCGCATCAAACTGCCGCCGTTCATCGTGACGCTTGGCATGTGGCAAATCGTTCTCGCGGCAAATTTCCTCTATTCTCAGAACGAAACCATCCGGTCACAGGAGATCGAGGAACATGCCAGCATCCTGCAACTGTTCGGTGCCAAGTTTAACGTCGGCGGGGCTGTATTCACCGTCGGCGTGATCTTCATGCTGGTGCTTATCCTCGTGCTTTCCTACGCGCTTCGTCATACCGCCTGGGGAAGGCATGTCTATGCGGTCGGTGATGATCCGGAAGCCGCCAAGCTGTCCGGTGTCAATGTGCATCGCACGCTGATGTCAGTTTACATGCTGTCCGGGCTGATCTGCGCTTTCGCGGGCTGGGCCCTGATTGGTCGCATTGGGTCCGTGTCTCCGACGTCAGGACAGTTGGCAAACATTGAAAGCATAACGGCGGTCGTGATCGGAGGTATATCCCTGTTCGGTGGTCGCGGGTCCATTCTTGGGTCGCTGTTCGGAGCGTTGATCGTCGGCGTCTTCACACTTGGGCTTCGATTGCTGGGCGCTGATGCGCAATGGACGTTCCTGTTGATCGGCATCCTTATCATCGCAGCGGTCGCGGTCGACCAGTGGATCAGAAAGGTGGCAGCCTGATGGAACCTATTCTCAAAGGACGGAACCTTGTGAAGCGCTACGGCAAGGTAACGGCGCTGGATCAGTGCGATTTCGATCTGATGCCGGGCGAGATTCTGGCCGTGATCGGCGACAACGGCGCAGGCAAATCAACGCTGATCAAGGCGGTATCAGGCGCGGTGGTGCCGGATGAAGGTGAGGTTTGGCTGGAAGGCCAGAAAGTGAACTTTCATTCCCCGATTGACGCGCGCGAAGCCGGTATCGAAACGGTCTACCAGACGCTTGCGATGTCCCCCGCCCTGTCGATTGCAGACAACATCTTCATGGGGCGCGAAATCCGGCGCAAAGGGCCGTTGGGATCATGGTTCCGAATGCTCGACCGTCCGGCGATGGAGAAATTCGCCCGCGACAAACTGAGCGAACTGGGCCTGATGACAATCCAGAATATCAATCAAGCCGTTGAAACTCTGTCCGGGGGTCAGCGTCAGGGTGTTGCCGTGGCGCGGGCCGCGGCGTTCGGCTCGAAGGTCATCATCCTGGACGAGCCAACGGCCGCACTGGGCGTAAAGGAAAGCCGTCGCGTTCTTGAACTGATCCTTGATGTGAAGTCTCGCGGTATCCCGATCATCCTTATCAGTCACAACATGCCTCATGTTTTCGAAGTTGCCGACCGGGTTCATGTGCACAGGCTTGGCAAACGACTGTGTGTCGTTGATCCCAAGGATTACACGATGTCCGACGCGGTGGCGTTCATGACCGGTGCCAAGGAACCGCCCGCCGAGGATCAGGCCGCGTGACTGGCAAACTTGCCACCCCCAAGGCGCTAGCAAGCAGAATCGCGGATGCTGTTCAAGCTTTGCCGCCGCTGCAAGACCGGCATCTTGTCGCGATAGCCGGGCCACCGGGATCGGGGAAAACGACTGCGGCCAGCCTTGCGACCACAGAGCTCAATCTACGCGGCGTCGCAACCGGCCTGGTTTCCATGGACGGCTTCCATTATGACAACGTGATCTTGAAGGATCGCGGCTTACTGAACTGCAAAGGATCCCCCGAAACCTTTGACCTTGCCGGCTTTCATGCATTGCTTGGTCGATTGCGTACGGAAGGAGAAGTCGCAGTACCCGAGTTTGTCCGAAATCTCGATCTGGCTATTGCTGCGCGGTCTATGATCACAGCGGATCAGCGCGTTGTTCTGGTTGAAGGCAATTACCTTCTCTTGAATGAACCGGGTTGGTCGGAACTTCACCAACTGTGGACATTCAAGGTGTTTTTGGACACCGATTTAAAAACACTTGAAACCCGCCTGACCAACAGATGGATCGGCCACGGTTTGGACAAAAAAGCCGCCAAGGACCGTGCGCAGTCCAACGATCTGCCGAATGCGGAACGTGTGATCCGAAATTCGGTATCCGGCGATCTGGCCCTGACTTGAGTTTTCCCTGCGGCCAACAAAATCCGTCTTGATGGAAGGCCAGAGGTCAGAACCGGTATACCGGCGGAACAAGACCGGCCTGGAACCAAGTCACGAAAGACACGATTGAAAACACCGGCAGCCCGGTCGCCCGCTGAATATCCGGCGCATAGGGGCACATATTCGTGCACTCCAGAACTATCGCCCCAAGATCGGGGTGTTCCGAGGCCAACGCGATTGCGGCCTCAACATTGTCTTCCCGGGCCTTCTGAACATTCAGACGCGGTTCATTGCCAAGAATTGCACGGGTGAACTCTCGCCCACCCTCGGTTGTGCCTATTGGCGTATCCAAGGGGACATCGGCGGCACGCAAGTGGTCTTCGGTCAACGTAGACGCCGAAATGGTCAGTACACCGGCCCGTTTTCCCGCAGGAAGAATGCGGTTCACCAATTCGACCTGCATCAAGGACGAGGTGACGACGGGAACCGGAACAGCCTCGGCCAGTTCCTTTTGAAACAGGGACAAGAACCCGCAATTGGTTGTTATGCCATCCGCGCCGTCTTTGACCAGCTCTTGCGCGGCGTCGATGAAGACCTCGAGCATACCTTCGGCCCGATGCCGAACAACCTGGTCCGGCGAGGCATCCCGGACGACGCGGTACAGCACCGGAAACGGCCAGGTCTGAGCATTGCCCATGTCGCCGGGAATTCTTGGGAATTGCGCGTCCAGCATGAGGATTCCCACCGATGCGCCATAAATGGATTTGCCGCCCTGGATGATCAATTCTGCGCCTCCTCGATAATGCGGGTCGAAATGTCTTCGGCCCCCTCCATGTAGATGCTGGTAATCCCGTGACGCACAGCGTCCTGCACCTGATCCATTCGTTTCGTGATATGAGCCGCCAGAACCCGTGCCGCCTCATCTGCATCCCGATCCAGCAGAGCTTGCATGACGTGTTTATGTTCGTCCTTGGACTTCTGCACCCGGTCCATGCTCATGGAAATCCAGCGGATATAGCGGATACGCTCGTTGATCCGTGTCAGAGTTTGCAACAACTCCATGTTCCCGGACAGTTTTGCAATCCCCAGATGGAACGCTTCGTCCCGGGTCACTGCCTCTTCGATCGTCAGGCCGGTGATGTCGATGCCCGTTTCATAAAGTTCATCACGCAGCATTTGCAGGTCTGCATCCGTCGCCTTGGCGCAGGCTGATCGGGCCGCCGCGGATTCGATGATCTGCCGCAGCTCGAAAAGGTCGAACACGCTTTGCGCATCCAAGGGACGACAAAAGAACCCTTGCCCTGGGCGGAAATCGAACAGCCGTTCGGCGACCAGACGATTCAACGCTTCACGCAACGGCGTACGGCTGACGCCCAGGTCTCTGGAGAGAGCGACCTCGTTCAGGCGGTCACCGGGGCGCAGGCGGAAGGACACCGCCATGGCTTTGACCTGATCATAGATATCATCGACGCGTGGACCTGCCATAAACCCCGCCTTTCTTTCGTTGATTCACAGGTGCCACACACAGTTCTTGAAATCAATATACAAAACTGTATACAGCACTGTGTGCAATTGTGAATCGAAGGAGTCGCGAACGATGACAGGAACGAATTACCTGACCGGAGCCGAGGCAATGGTACGCATGCTTGAGGCGCATGGCGTTACCCACATGTTCGGTCTGTGCGGCGATACCACCTTGCCATTTTATGATGCGCTCGCCCGAATGGATCACGGCATTCAGCACATTCTGACCCGCGACGAACGGCACGCCGCCTACATGGCGGATGGCTATGCCCGCGTGACGGGCAAGCCCGGCGTTTGCGAAGGCCCTTCCGGCGGTGGCGCAACCTACATTCTGCCAGGTGTGGTCGAGGCCAATGAAAGTTCGGTTCCAATCCTGGCGATCACGTCCGATGTGGCAACGTCCAGTCGCGGAAAATACCCTTTGACAGAACTGGATCAGCCAGCGTTGTTCCAGCCGCTGACAAAGTGGAACGCGTCTCTGGACGACGCCACCCGGCTTCCGGCCATGGTTCGTGCGGCGTTCCGGGCGATGACAACGGGAACACCCGGTGCGACCCACCTGGCACTGCCGTTTGATACTCAGAAGGCACAGGTGGACGAAGCGGAAATCTGGGCCGACGAGCGGCATCGCAGCTATCCCGCAGAGCGGGCTGCCCCCGATCCTGATGCCATCGAAGCAGCCGCAGCCATTCTTGCCCAGGCCAAATCCGCTGTCGCGGTATGTGGCGGCGGCCCCGTTCTGTCCGGCGCGACCGATGCATTGCGCCGCGTCGCCGGTCTGTTGGATATGCCCGTCGCGACAACCGTTTCAGGCCAAGGGTCCATCGCCGAAACCGACCCTTTGGCCCTGGGTGTTGTCGGATCGAACGGCGGTGTCCCCGCGACCCGTGCCGTGGTAGATCAGGCTGATGTCGTCCTGTTCATCGGGTGCCGCGCCGGTTCGGTCACGACCGAACGGTGGAGAAGCCCCGGGCGCAACACCACGATCATTCACATCGACAGCGACCCCATGGTGATCGGCGCAAACTATCAGACAGAAGTGGCGATTTGCGCCGATGCTAGTTTGGCGTTGGAGGCACTGGCCCACGCATTGGAGCAACGGCAGGACCTGACCAGTCAAAGCGGAACAGCCAAGGCCCGCGCCGCGTGGGAGGCCAAGGCGGCGGCGTTTGCCCCCTTGGCTGCAAGTCGGGAAACCCCGATACGGCCCGAGGCTGTCATGGCGTCCCTGATGGACATTCTGGACGACGATGCAATTGTGGTCGCTGATCCCGGCACCCCCTGCCCCTATTTCAGCGCGCATTACCGTTGGCGGCAACCAGGGCGGCATTTCATCACAAATCGCGCGCATGGAGCACTGGGGTATTCTCTGGGGGCGGCCATGGGTGCACATGTCGGGCGGCCCTCGGTCAAGACGCTTGCCGTCATGGGCGATGGTTCGTTTGGGTTCGCCTGCGGTGAGTTTGAAACCATGGTCCGGCACAATATGCCGATCACCTCGATCGTTTTCTCGAACTCGGTCTTCGGATGGATCAAGGCGGGTCAGGATGCTGGGTTTGATCAACGGTATTACAACGTTGATTTCAACCGGACCGACCACGCCGCCGTCGCAGCCGCCTTTGGAGTGAAATCATGGACGGTCAAGGACCCTGAGGACTTGCCGAAGGTGCTGAAACAGGCCGTCGACCATGATGGCCCCACATTGGTCGACATCCATTCGCAGCAGCTTCACGACGCCGCTGCACCTGTGTCAGAGTGGGTCGCGTAAGAGGCAATCGACGGGGTCAGCTGGGCCAGAAACTCCTGCGCAATCGTGGACAGGGGGCGCCCCTTTGCGGTGATGATTGCAAGATCCAGCATGACGGATGGCCTGAACGGGCGGATCTGGTACCCGCTCTCACCGTCGAACGTCACGGTAAAGGGGTCGATCATCGCGACCCCCATGCCCTGTTTCACAAAACTCAGCAGGTTCTCGGACAGGTGCGTGTGGATCTTTGTACGCCACGTGCACCCGGATGCCTGAAAGATGTCACGGGTTCGACGGTGGGTTTGGTGTTCCGGCCCCATCACGATGAAGGGCTCGTTTTCCAATATTTCCGGTGTCAGTACGTCGTACTCGGCCAAGGGGCTGTGTTCTGGAAAAGTCGCCAGCGTTTCGAACTGAAATACCTGATAGTTCAGCGTGTCATGTAGGATCGGCATCTCGACAATGCCGATTTCAAACAGGCCGGAAATCACCCATTCCTGAATCTTGGAAGAATACTGCGACTGAAAACTGACGGATAGGTTGGGGCGGCTTTTGGCAAAACGAGCGATCTCGCGCGGCATGAAACCAAATGACAGAAGATGCGGTGCCGCAACCTGCAATTGACCGGGATGCTTGTTCTGCAGATCCGTCACGGCCTGCGCCACGTGATCCAGCCCGCGCACGACCGTGTCGACTTCGCGGAACAGCAACTCGGCTTCCGGAGTGGGCAACAAACGACCCTTGTTGCGCTCGAACAGAGGCAGTCGCGCTTCACGTTCCAACTGAGCCAACAGATTGCTTATTCCAGGCTGGGATATCCCAAGCACCGAGGCCGCGCCGGTTACGGTTCCGGTTTCCATGATGGCATGAAACGCTTGAAGCTGGCGAAAGCGCAGGGACATGGATTACCACATCATTTTTTCTGATGAACTGTCGAAGATATAGTATTTGAAATGATATGCCCGTCAAGGCAGGCTTCCGCTCAACGACAGGGGGCGGAATGAGCGATCTGGCACAAAAAATCATCGGTTACGACCTCTGGCACCTGAAGCTTCCGGTCACGTCCCGCCGGGATCACGGTATAGGGTCCGTTGAAGGCGTTTGCGAAGTTGTTATCCTGCGACTGACATCCGAGGATGGCACACATGGATTCGGCGAAGCGTCACCATGGTCGGTGTTCACCGGCACCCCGGAGGCGACTTTCGCGGCGCTGGATCGTTACCTGCGCCCCCTTGTTCTTGGAGCCAGCGTAAGTGACCGATCGGCTATCATGGCACGCACCACCTATGCCGTGGCACATTGCACCGAGGCGAAGGCCGCGCTGGAAACCGCTCTGCTGGATTTGGCCGGCCGTATCAGCGACACCCCGGTCTGGTCTTTGTTGGGCGGTCGTTGCCGCAGCACCATTCCGCTCAGCTGTTCCATCGCCAACCCGGACTTTTCTCAGGACATAGACCTGTTGGCGCGGTTGCGAGAGGATGGCGTGCGGATTGTCAAACTCAAGACCGGGTTCAAGGATCACGCCTTTGACATCATGCGGTTGGAGTACCTTGCGCAGAACTGTCCTGAGTTCTCGGTCCGCGTGGACTATAATCAGGGGCTGAGCATCGGGGAGGCTCCGGCACGGGTGCGGGACGTGGCCCAGTTCAATCCTGATTTCATCGAACAGCCAGTTCGCGCCCATCACTTCGGCATGATGGCAAAGCTGCGCCAAATGACCGATGTTCCCCTTCTCGCTGATGAGAGCGTCTTTGGTCCCGAAGATATGGAACGCGCCGCGCGTGAAAGCATTTGCGATGGCGTGTCCGTGAAAATAATGAAGTCTGGCGGTCTGACACGAGGGCAAACGGTCGCCCGCATCGCGGCTGCGCATGGTCTGACGGCGTATGGCGGGGACATGTTCGAGGCTGGTTTGGCCCATCTTGCGGGTACCCATATGATTACCGCGACACCCGAGATCACATTGGGCTGCGAGTTTTATCAGGCGTCCTATTTCCTGAAAGAGGACATTCTGGAAGAACCCTTCCGGATCAGGGACGGACAGGTCTGCGTGCCCGAAAGCCCGGGGCTTGGCGGCAAGCCCGAGCTGGCAAAGCTGAACCATTATACAGTGGCCAAGGCGGTTTCAGAATGAGTGAAAAGAAAACCATAGCCATCATCGGCGCCGGTATAGTCGGCGTTTCGGCCGCGGTCTGGCTTCAAAGGGACGGACACGACGTGATCCTGTTCGACAAGGCCGGACCGGGTGAAGGCACGTCTCATGGCAATGGCGGTGTATTGGCGTCCTGTTCCATCATACCTGTGACGGTTCCCGGGTTGCTCGGCAAAGCGCCGAAAATGTTGCTGAGCTCCTCGCAGCCGCTGTTTTTGAAATGGGGGTATTTGCCTAAGCTGCTTCCATGGCTCCGGCAATATCTAAGCCACGCGAACGTAGCCGACGTTGAACGGATTGCAGCCGCCCTGACACCGATCGTCGGCGACAGCCTGAATGATCACAAGGCCTTGTCAGCAGGCACATGTGCTGAAAAGTGGATCGTGCCCAGCGACTATCTGTTTCTCTACGAGAACCGGGTTCATTTTGAACAAGATGCGTTGGGCTGGGGAATCCGACGGAAGAACGGCTTTGATTGGGAAGAACTGGAGGGCAAGGCGTTTCACGACTATGATCCCGTGTTCAGCCCGGATATCGGTTTCGCTGCCAAGCTGTCCAACCACGGTCATATCACCGATCCCGGGCGGTACGTGAAAGACCTGGCCGCCCATGTTGAGGCTGGCGGAGGCCGGATCATCCGCGCCAACGTCGAAGACGTCACGCGCGACAACGGCCGTGTTACCGGTGTGCGCGCGGGTGGTGAGACCATTGCTTGCGACATCGCCATTGTTACGGCTGGCGTCTGGTCCGGACCACTTGCGATGCGACTGGGGGTTTCTGTTCCTCTTGAAAGCGAGCGCGGTTATCATCTTGAATTGGTGGCACCTTCTGCCATGCCCCGTAGCCCGGTCATGGTGTCTTCGGGCAAGTTTGTTGCCACGCCCATGGATGGGCGCATACGCTTGGCAGGTATTGTGGAGTTCGGAGGGCTGGACGCACCGCCCTCGCGCGCACCGTTTGAATTGATGCGAAGAAATGCCCGGGCCGCTTTTCCGGGCATAACATGGAAGGAGGAAGTGGAATGGATGGGGCACAGGCCGGCCCCGGCTGACTCGATCCCGATCATCGGTGACGTGCCCGGAATCAAAGGGGCCTATATGGGCTTTGGTCATCATCACATTGGCCTGACAGGTGGGCCAAAGACCGGACGGCTTCTGGCGCAGATGATCGCGGGCAGAACCCCGAACACGGACGTAAGCGTCTACGCGCCGTCACGCTTTGCAACATAAGAACAGACCGATGAAAAATATCGGTATTTCAAAACTCGATAGGGAGAAAACGATGAAAAAACTGACAAACCTTCTGGCAGCAACCGCTTTGACTGCCGCCGCGGCAGCACCAGCCGTGGCCGAAAAATGGGACATGCCGATGGCCTATTCGGCGTCGAACTTCCATTCGGCCACCGGTTCGGAATTCGCCAAATGTGTAACGACCGGAACCGGCGGTGAGATCGAAATCGTTACGCATCCATCCGGCTCGCTGTTCAAAGGTGCCGATATCAAACGTGCAATCCAGACCGGGCAAGCCCCGATTGGTGAGCGTCTTCTGTCCGGCCACCAGAATGAGAACGCGTTGTTCGGTTTCGATTCGATACCGTTCCTTGCAACCTCGTTCGATGACAGCGCCAAGCTTTGGGATGCGGCAAAACCGTCAATTGAAAAGGTGCTGGCGGAACAGAACCTGACGTTGCTTTACGCGGTGCCATGGCCGCCTCAGGGACTGTATTTCAAGAATGAGGTGAACTCGGTCGCCGATATGAAGGGCATTAAGTTCCGCTCTTACAACAACGCGACTTCGCGACTGGCCGAGTTGACAGGGATGTTGCCGGTAACGATCGAAGCGGCGGAAATCAGTCAGGCTTTTGCGACGGGTGTCGCCGAGTCGATGGTGTCTTCGGGATCAACCGGGTATGACCGCAAGGTCTGGGAAAGCCTGAACTATTTCTACGAAGTCGACGCCTGGTTGCCGCGCAATTATGTGATGGTGAATTCGGATGTCTGGTCGGGCGTGTCCGACGCCAACAAGAACATCATCAAGGCCTGCGCGGAGCTGGCGGAATACGCAGGCAACTGGCGGGCCAAGGAATACACTGGTTTTACTCTGCAAGGTCTGCGTGATGGCGGAATGACCGTCGGTCCGGCATCTGAGCAGATGACGAATGAGCTGAAGGAGATTGGTGTAACCATGACCAATGAATGGCTGGAAGCCGCCGGTGACGAAGGCAAAGCCATCGTCGATACGTTCAACGCGTCTCAGTAACCGTTCGGAGCGGGCGGCGTTACACTGTGTCGCCCGCTTTCCACCCAATCATAACACAGCGGGGACACCATGGCGGTTTTGCGAGGGCTTCGGTCCGTTCTGGACTTCATCTATCAGGCAGCAGGGGTAATGGCGGCGCTCAGCCTGATTGCCATTCTTTTGCTGATCGTCGTGCAGATGCTGGCCCGCTGGACAGGTGAGGTATTTCCCGGAGCGCCTGACTATGCCGGGTACGCAATGGCGGCGGCATCTTTCCTGGCCTTTGCAAATGCGTTGAACCGGGGCAGCCACATTCGGGTTTCAATCCTTCTGAACGCGGTGCCGGACGGTGTGCGGCGTATCCTTGAAATTTGGTGCTTCACCATCGGCACTGCCGTCATGTGGTATTTCTGCTGGTATGCCTATCGCTTCGTCTATTGGAGCTGGAAGTTCAACGACATCAGCCAGGGACAGGACAGAACCGCGCTCTGGATTCCCCAGTCGGCGATGCTGATCGGTGCCGTGATCCTGGCCATCGCGCTGACGGATCACCTGATTCATGTCCTGTTCAAAGGTGACCATCGCATTGTCCGCGATCTGGCCGACCAGAGCCACGGAGAGTAAGAGCATGGAAAACCTGTCTGTCATCATCCTTTTCCTCTTTGTTCTGTTCACCTTGCTCGGCACCGGTGTCTGGGTCGGACTGGCCCTGATGGGGGTTGCCTGGGTCGGTATGGAACTTTTCACGACGCGCCCCGTGGGCGATGTGATGATCACCACCATATGGTCAGCATCGTCTTCGTGGACCCTGACCGCCTTGCCCATGTTCATCTGGATGGGCGAAATCCTGTACCGCACGCGATTATCCGAAGACATGTTCAAAGGCCTCTCCCCGTGGATGGCCCCCCTGCCCGGCGGCTTGGTGCATACGAATATCGTGGGCTGTACTGTCTTCGCAGCAGTCTCAGGTTCGTCGGCAGCAACGCTGACCACAGTCGGCAAGATGTCGATCCCCGAACTGCGCAAGCGCAATTACCCCGAACAGATGATCATCGGCACGTTGACTGGCGCTGCGACGCTGGGGCTGATGATCCCTCCGTCACTGACCCTGATCGTGTACGGGGTGACGATCAATGAATCGATCACCAAACTGTTCTTCGCGGGTATCCTTCCCGGCCTTGTTCTCGCCGCTATGTTCATGGGCTATGTCGCGATCTATTCCAAATTGGGCAAAGACTGGAACCCGAATGACGAAGGCAAGCTGAGCTTTGCGGAAAAAGTCCGGAACTCCCGCTTTCTGTTGCCCGTGATCCTGCTGATCACGGTCGTCATCGGCTCTATGTATCTGGGCTATGCCACCGCGACAGAGGCTGCGGCGTTCGGGGTGATCGGCAGTCTGTTGCTGGCGGCCGGCCAGGGGTCATTAAACTGGAAGACATTCACTGAAAGCCTGATGGGTGCTACGCGAACCAGCGCGATGATCGCCCTGATCCTTGCTGGCGCTGCGTTCCTGTCGCTGTCCATGGGGTTCACCGGTCTGCCGCGTGGGCTGGCCGATCTGATCGCCGGATGGGAACTGACCCGTTTCGAACTGCTGATGGTTCTGCTGGTGTTCTACATCATTCTGGGTTGTTTTCTTGACGGGATTTCCTCGGTTGTGTTGACCATGGCCGTGGTGGAACCGATGATCCGCGACGCGGGGATTGATCTGATCTGGTTCGGGATCTTTATCGTGGTTGTCGTCGAGATGGCACAGATCACACCCCCGATCGGGTTCAACCTGTTCGTGATGCAGGGTATGACCAATCATGAGATGAGCTATATCGCACGCGCCGCGATACCGATGTTCCTGATCATGGTACTGATGGTTTTCATCCTCATCTGGTTCCCCGACCTCGCCACCTGGCTGCCCGAGAACTTGCGCCAGAGCCCGGGCGGATAAAACGGCCTTGAACCCGCTCCATCTGGCGGCCCGTCACGGGCCCCGTGTTCTGATCGCCGGATTGGTGGCGGGTCTGTTTTTGCCGGGTTTGGCCGAGCCTATGCGAGACCTGCTGCCGCCCTTAGTCGTGCTGTTGCTGTTCGTCACCGTCCTGAGAATGGACCCAGAAACCATTCTTGGGTCGCTGAGCGATCTGCACCAGGTCGCGTTTACTGTTGTTAGGTTTCAATTCGTAATACCGCTGATCATTCTGGCCATCGGCTTTGCGGGAGGTTGGACGGGAACGCCGGTGCTTCTGTCCCTGCTGATCATGGCGGCAGCACCTTCAATTTCAGGCAGTCCCAACATGTGTCTGATGATGGGTTATCCGCCTGAACACGCGATGCGAATGCTGGTTGTTGGCACTGCCCTGTTGCCATTGACAGCGTTTCCCCTGTTCCTGCTCATGCCCGAATTGGGCGACATTCAATCCGTGCTGTTGGCCGGACTGCAACTGTTGTTGACGATACTCTGCGCAACCGGCGCCGCCATCTTTGTACGGCGTGTTTGGTTGCGTTCACCATCCCATTCCACCTTGTTGAATCTGGAAGGGTTGGGCACAATTTCTTTGGCCGTATTTGTCATCGGCCTGATGCCTTCAGTCAGCGCCACAGCATTGGAGAGCCCGACTGTCGCGGTCTTCTGGATCGTGCTCGCCTGTTTGGCCAATTTCGGCACTCAAATTGTTACGTTCCGTTTGACCCGAGACAGGTTACCAGCAGCCAGTTCTACCGCTGTCTCCCTGATCGCAGGAAATAGAAACATCGCAATTTTCTTCGTGGCTTTGCCGCCTGAGGTCACCGCGCCGATCATGGCCTTTATCGGGGCGTATCAGATTCCGATGTACCTGACACCAGTGGTCATGCGTCATCTCTATAGGAGACAACGTCCACCCGAGTAGCTGGTAGCACTTCCTCAAGATACCTTTTCCCCGTCCCATACCGACTTTAGGCAGACTCCACGCCTCCAGTTCAGTGCCAAAAACTTGTTTGGCGGCATCTGGAATATGTTGTCACTATTGACAGTTAATTGTGCTATCCCTATTTACTGTCAACACTGACAGCTAAGGATTTATCATGCCGCCCAGAAAATTGACGATCGCATCCGTGATGACGCTGGCCTCGTCCCTTGGGGCGTCCGCGCAGACTCTCACTGCAACGGTGAAGGACGTACGCAACGCAAAGGGCGATCTGATCATTGCGGTGTTTGACGAAGCTAAACCATTTGAGGCTATGGACATGACGAACGCTGCGGCTTTGGCTGCGGTTCCTGCTGTCGAAGGCCAGGTTTCGGTTACCTTTCACAATCTTCCGCTTGGCAAATACGCGATTGCCGCGATTCACGACGAGAACAGAAACAGCAACCTGGATACCGACAAGGATGTTCCAACCGAAGGGTACGGCTTTGGCGGTATGGGGCGAAGCGGTCTGCCACCAGAATTCGCGGATGCCGCGGTCGCCGTCGGCACCGGCGCAACTGGAAACTTGAAGTTGAAGTACTGGGAATAACATGAGCGGGCGCCCCTCAAATCGTGATGAACGTTATGATCAGGTTATGCAGGCTCTGGTCAGATGTGTTGCGAGATATGGCCTCGATGGTGCATCGCTTTCACAAATTGCCAAGGAGGCAGGCCTGACGCGTCCTCTGATCCGGCATCATCTGGGCAATCGGGATGAATTGATCACGACCCTGCAAGACTATGTTCTGAAATGCTTTTCGGAACAGTCTGACGCGCTTGTTGGGGTCTTGCCGGCCTCGGGCAAATCAGAACATCTGATCGATCTTCTGTTCTCGGACATGAACCAGACGTCACCGGATATGGTACTTGCCTTTGCAGCACTCACCGCGCGGGCTGTCGAGGATGTTTCGCTTCGCCAGGCTTGTCGTGAGGCTCTGCTTTCCTTTGAAACTGCGATTGCCGCGATACTGCGCGCGGATTTCCCGAAAGTGGATGCCGCAAAAGTCAATACCACCGCTCATGGTATCGTGGCCCTTTATTTCAACGCGACGTCTTTGGCCCCCCTGGAAATGCCGAGTGTCTGGAAAACACAGGCCGAACAGGCCGCGCGTGCACTGTTCAATGGCCTGGAGCACGCATCATGACACGCAGGCGGCAGCTGAACTACATCACCTTTGCTGCGCTGATGGTCACGACAGTACTTGGCTATCAGTCGTTGTGGGGTCTTCTTTTCATGTTCTGGACAATCCCGAATTTCTATTCCGGTCACGCATTGCTTTTGACCGACGTAACCCGGGATGAAGACCCCGTCCTGTTTTGGCTGATCCAACTCGCCTGGATCGCACTTGGCCTGTCGATGATTGCCATCGACATTCTACCTTCAACGTTTTGAAGAAACCTTCACAAGAGGCTCAAATGAAACCCATGCTGCACCTTTTGCCAGTCGAGGCTTACACTAGCCAGGATTGGTTCAACCGGGAAATGCGCGAAATCTTCTCCAAAACCTGGCGTTACGCCGGTTTTATGGAGGATGTCAGCGAACCTGGCCAATTCATCGCCGTGCAGGCCGGGCTCAACAATATTTTCGTGATCATGGGGCGCGATCGCCGCCTGCGCGCGTTCCATAACATCTGCCGCCACCGCGGCACCCAACTGATCAGGGCGGTTGGCAAAACGCAAAAGGCCTTGACCTGCCCTTATCACGACTGGACGTACGACCTTGAAGGCAATCTGATTTCGGTGCCAGATGAGCAAGAGGAATATGGCAAGGTCGACAAGTCCTGCCTTGGCCTGAAACCCGCCAAGGTCGATATCTGGAAATCGATGATTTTCGTCCATCCAGACCCCGACGCACCTTCCATCGCCGAATGGCTCGGCCCGGTCGAACCCCATATCGGCCCCCACGTCCCGGAAGAGCTGATCGAGTATGAAGAACTGAACAACAGCTACGAGATAAAGGCCAACTGGAAGGTTGTCGTTGAGAACTACATCGACGTTTACCACCTGAGTCATCTGCATTCGAATACGCTGCAGATGTATGACCATAAAGCCGCAAAGTACCACTGGGAAGGACCCCATTACTTGTTTTGGGAGCCGCCGGTGGCAGAGTTTCTGGAAGATCAGGAAAGCAAACTGACCGCCCCACGCGTCATACCCAAAGACATGAATGGAGCCTGGGTGCCCATGCTGTTCCCGGGTATTGGCCTGGCCGCTTCGGAAGACGGCTGGAATATCTTCATTATCGAACCCCTTGGCCCGGAACTGACACGAGTTCACAATCGTGGGCGGGTGTCCAACAGCTCGGAATGGGAATTCACCAAACAGTCGATGAAGTCGTCCTCTTTCTGGTCCAAGTTTGGAATAGGCGGAAAATACGAAGCCAATGACGCGATGGGCGAAGATGACCCGATGGTTGCCGGCGACTTTACCGGCGAAGATATCTACGCGTGCGAGCAACAGCAGAAATCCCTGCATTCACCGTATTTTGAAGCAGGTCCAGCAGCAAACGGTGAAAGCCCCGTTATCGAGCACCAGAAAGTTGTTCTGCAATGGTTGGGGGACGGTAAATGAGCCCGCGTGACTTTTTTCCATTGCGCGTTTGCGGGACCAGAGTTGAATTGGGTGGCTTGGCAAAGACCGTTATGTTCGAGATTCCTGATCGCTTGATGGACACGTTCGCCTGGAGACCGGGCCAGCACGTGTCCATTCGTTTCACTATTGATGGCGAAGAGCACCGTCGAAGCTATTCGGTCTCAAATTCACCTTACTCCGGGGGCCCGCTTCGGATCACCGTCAAACGGGTCAAGGGTGGCAGTGTCAGCAACTTCATCAACGACACTATTCAGGAAGGACAAACCATCGACGTCATGCCGCCATTTGGCAGTTTCTGCCTGGAACCCGATGAAACGGCACGACGCACTCATTACTTTTTTGGCGCGGGCTCTGGCATCACTCCGCTCTTTGCGATGCTGAATTCCGTCTTGACAGCTGAGCCCTATTCAGTCGCGCATCTGGCATATGGCAACTCAAACGCCCAAAGCATCCTTTTTCAGGAAGAACTGAGCGTGCTGAAGGAAACACATCCTGAGCGTCTTACAATCAACCACGTTTTTTCGAAACCCGGCTGGTGGTCCAGTGCCGAGTATTGGCGGCATGGTACAATCGACCTGCCTGCAATTGAAGCGTTGATCACCGAGTATCCTCCTTACGCTCAGGACGCTCAATACTATGTCTGTGGTCCCGGCGACATGAACCAGACCGTCAAATCGGCCTTGATGTCCATTGATGTGCCCGCGAACCGCATCCACGTGGAAAGCTATGGTGCTTCACCGGATCTGGACACTGGTTTTGAAGGGGTGGAAGCAACCGCTGAACTGACGCTGGAAGGCGCCCGACATCTCATTTCGATCTCCAAGGGACAGACCCTTCTTCATGCAGCGCAGTCCGCAGGTCTGAAGCCACCCTATTCCTGCCAATCGGGGGTCTGCGGCGCGTGCCGGGCCAAACTGACCAACGGCACAGTTCATATGCGGGCGCGCATGGCGCTGGAGGATGAAGACATCAAAGCCGGAGAAATCCTGACCTGCCAATCAATACCCACGGTGGAAAAACTGGCGATCAGCTTTGATCAAACGCGTCGCTGAAGAACGGTAGGTGAGTCTGAGGCTGGTTGTTTCATGCCGCCTCAGGCCCTGTTGCGGATCAGATCATTCGTCCGGCGCACAATCTCGGATTACGAAGTGCTTGGTTGTTTCTTCCACAACTTCCCAATAGCCACGAAAACCGTTGGGGATCAGAAAGCTGGCCCCGGTTCGAAAATCCTGACGGGTCCCGTCTTCGTGGATCAGGGCACAATGGCCTTTGACGATATAGCAATATTCGTCCTTGTCCGTAAACGCGTGCCATTTGCCCGGCGTAGACGTCCAGGTCCCAGCAGACAGTTGTCCATCCGGGCTGGTGAAGTGCATTCCAATCTTGTGATGCGGATCACCCTCGACAACGCGATCGGGAAGATCAGCCAAACGCCTTTGGCTGCGCGTTGCGGGCTCATCGAAAAGATTGAGTACCTGTGTCGTCATGAGGTCATACCCTCCTGCTGGTCGTGTATTGCGAGATGACGTGACCGGCCAATGATCGGTCACGTGCTGGACTTGGGTTTTCGCCATCCTCTAATGAAACAGGTAGACACCCGCCAATACGAGAGCAGCGATGAAGATTGTCTCGGCCACGATCAGGACGATGGCCTGCCCGCCCACATCCAGAATGCGCTTGAGTGACGTTTTCATGCCCACTGCCGCAATCGACACCAGCAGCGCCCATCGACTGAGATCGGCCATTACCGACGAGACCACGTCCGGGATCAGACCCATTGAATTCAGGACGGCAAAGATCAGAAAACCAACGACAAACATCGGCAAAATGGGTGGGCGCTTGCCGTCTGCTTCGCCGAGTTCCGCGTGGCGTCGGACAAGAATCGAGATGACCAGAACCACCGGGGCCAGCATGGCGACACGGATCAGCTTGACCAGTGTCGCGACCTCTCCGGTTTGATCCGAGACCGAGAACCCTGCCCCGACAACCTGCGCGACATCGTGGATCGTCCCGCCGAGGAAGACCCCGGAAACCTCGTCGTTGAACTCAAATGCCTCAGTGAGGATGGGATAGGCGATCATCGCGATTGTCGACAGAACAGTGACGGACAATACCGTGAAAATCAGGTTGCGTTCCGAATGCTCGTTTTTGGGCAGAATGGCAGACAGGGCCATCGCCGCCGACGCGCCGCAAATCGCGACCGAACCGCCCGTCAACACACCGAAGCGCCAGCCACGACCCAGCAGGCGCGCGCCCAGAAGGCCGAACAGAATCGTGAGGATCACACCCGCAATAACGACCGCAATCAGATCCGCGCCAAGGCTCATCATCAGTTCAACCGAAATTCGGGCCCCAAGCAGAGCCACGCCAAAACGAAGAACGGTTCGTGCTGTAAACTCGATCCCGGCTTTGCAGTCGCCTGCGTCGTCTTCGGCCAGAAAATGGAACGCAATGCCCAGCAACAAGGCCATCAACATTGCCGGAGCGCCATAGTGCTCGGACAAAAATTTCGCCGCAACGGCAACAACCACGGAAACTAAGAATCCGCGACCGTTCAAACGAACGAAAGACCGTGCCCGAAGCCACGGCGAGTTGGATGCACTTAACGCCTGCATCTTACTTCCTTTGCAATATTTGAGCTGCCTTTTGGGCAAAGCCTGCCCCCACCCGAACCGTATTCGGTTCGGGTGGGGGCATGATCAGATTACAGCTCGACCTGATCTTTCATTTCGTCGGCTGAGATTCCGGCGACTGCGACGGGTTTTTTCATTGCGTCGCGGCGGAAGGGCTCG
>NZ_JBXWNR010000027.1:0-28687 GCF_059610465.1 Ruegeria sp. CDSC085
CGAGCGCGCCGAGGCCGTTGTCGGTGAGCTGCATCAAGTTTCATCCAGCAAGATTGCCGCCGTGGTGCAAGAGATTGTCCATACCCGCGAACAGGCCACCCACGTCCATGAAGATGATGGACACAGCCTTTAACCACGGAGGACATTATTGATTATTGTTCGCGCTGGTGAATGTGTTGCCGGGAACAGCGAGAACACCGGGTTGGAGTAATGTGGGGTCTGTTCCGATTGGGACGGACTCTTGTCCTTGGACATTTCGGGCTTTCGCTGCACCACATTTGAATAGGCAAGACGCGGACTTTTCCGCCGTTGCCCTTCCGGGTGTTTGCTGACACAGCATCTGCTCGCAGGCGCGGCACGCTATTTGTTGCATCGCAGACGACTTTCTGTTTGGGGACATTCATCGGTGTGCAACTCGGTTAAACCAGTATAATTCAGCAACCTTAGAAGCCGGTAGTCGTTTAGAACTCTTTGGAAAGTGACATGATCGTTTCGGTGCGCTTGACGCCATCGATTTTATAGATCTGCTCCAACATGAAATTCAGACGCGGCTTTTCGATTGGCTTGATGAGCAGCGCGAAGTCGTGGTCTCCTATGACTCTTAGACAGCTTGCAACTTCTGGCATGCTCGCAAACTCGCGTGCCGCTGCTTCTCCCTTACTGCGGATCTCCATACTTATCAGGACAATTGCGCCTAGGCCGCCTGTTTCAACAGTCGAGGGTTCCTTGATGGTGTATCCTAGAATTTGCTGCGTTTGCTCTAGTTTCGTTAGCCGTGCTTGCACCGCTGTACGGGAGCGTCCCACCTTCCTGGCCAGTTCAGTGATTGGAGTACGCGAGTCCCGGCGCAGCGTCTCAAGAATTTGCTCGTCGATCTCATCACGCATTTTTCAAGCCGTTCCCGGAAAGCAGATTGTCTACGTTATAGGCAGATTGCCTATGATTTCAATCGTTTTAACAGGCGACAAAGCTAGCGGTATTGACGGACATTTCTGTTATGGAAAACGCAGCTCTGTTCAATTCGATTTCGTCCCGTGCGCAGGCTTTGGAAGCCTCTAAGATCCGTGAGGTTGCGGAACTTGGAATGAAGCAGGGAGGTGTCCTGCCGCTCTGGTTCGGAGAGGGAGCCTGGCCGACCAATCCGCTGATCGTGGATGCGGCAGTTTCCTCGCTCAAGGTCGGCAATCACATGTACCAGCCGAATAATGGCGCGATGCCGCTGCGGCAGGCGATTTGCACCTACAGCAACGACCTATTGGGCAGCCGCCTGAAGCCGGCGCAGATCACAGTAACTCCTTCCGGTATGCAAGGCCTCATGCTGACTGCGGAGTTTCTTGTAACACCCGGCGACCGGGTTGTCGCAGTGGAGCCGGGCTGGCCAAACATCATCGGTGCTTTCAAAGCAACTGGTGCTGAGATCGCAAGCGTATCAATTGCGCCGAAGGAGGCTCACTGGGCGCTGGACGTGGAAGAGTTAATCGCAGCGCTGACCCCGGGCACCAAGGCAGTAGTGATCAATTCGCCCAACAATCCTACTGGCTGGACTATGCCGGTTGAGGAGCAGCGTCGGGTTCTGGAACATTGCCGTCGGCATGGCATCTGGATCGTTGCTGATGATGTCTATACACGGCTCTACCGCCACGGTCGGCATGCGCCGTCATTCCTGTCTATTGCGGAGCCTGAGGATCTGCTGATCTCCGTCAATTCATTTTCAAAGTGCTGGTCGATGACCGGATGGCGGCTCGGCTGGATTACGGCGCCAGCCGTGTTCGAGGCTAAGCTGGGTCAGCTGACCGAGTTCAACACGTCCTGCACAGCCGGCTTTGTCCAGGAAGCGGGCATTGTCGCGTTACGCGACGGTGAGGAAGAAATTGCCAGCCTACTGAGCAAGATCCAGGCTGGGTACGAAATCACGGCAGAACGCCTCAACGCTTTTTCGCGGGTGGAGTTCATTGAGCCTGATGGTGCTTTCTACTGCTTCTTCCGAGTTGACGGGCTGACTGACAGCTTCGCTGCGGCTGGTGAAATCCTTGAGCAGACCAAGGTCGGGCTAGCGCCGGGCGTGGCGTTCGGTCCGCAGGGAGAAGGTTATTTGCGGCTCTGCTACGCGCAGCCGGCAGAAGTGCTGGAAGAGGCCTTCAAGCGGCTCGAGCCGTTCCTCTCGAAGTGATGCCTCAATATCGGGGAGGAAAGACATGACGTATCAACTCAGCCTTGAGGGTAAAACCGCGCTGATTACTGCCGCTGGGCAGGGTATCGGGCGTGCCAGCGCCGAGGCCTTTGCCCAGGCTGGCGCCTCGGTCATTGCCACAGACATCAATGAGACTTCGCTAGCTGAGCTCAATGCGATTGACGGCATTACCGCATGGAAACTGGATGCAACCGATCCCGAAGACATCAAGCGGGTACTGCCTGAAGCTGGTAGGCTGGATGTGCTGTTCAATTGCGCTGGATTTGTCCATACCGGCAGCATCCTGGATAGCACCGAGGAAGATTGGGACTTTGCCTTCGATCTGAATGCCAAGGCCATGTACCGCCTGTGTAAGGCAGTCCTTCCGGGCATGCTTGAACAGGGCAAGGGGTCGATCATCAACATGTCCTCGGTGGCATCCTCCTTGAAGGGCGTTCCAAACCGCTTTGTTTATTGCGCGTCCAAGGCAGCGGTCATCGGCATGACCAAGGCGATCGCTGCTGACTACGTAACCCAAGGCATCCGTTGCAATGCGATCTGCCCTGGCACCGTAGATAGCCCATCGCTGCACGACCGGTTGCGGGCCACGGGCGATTACGAGGCGGCGCGGGAGCAATTCATCGCGCGCCAGCCTATGGGGCGCGTTGGCGATGCAGACGAAATTGCAGCGCTTGCAGTTTACCTTGCCTCGGATGCCAGCGGATTCACCACGGGCCAGGCCCATATCATCGACGGCGGCTGGGCCCTCTGAACGGAGACTATCATGAAACTTTTGCGTTATGGCCCGAAAGGGCACGAAAAACCCGGTATCGTCGACGCTGACGGTGTTGTCCGCGATCTGTCCGGCTTGGTGGATGACATTGCCGGTGAGGTTCTGACGGATCAAGGCCTGGCCGGCATTGCCGAAGCTGACCTGTCGTCGCTGCCTGCCGTTGAGGTCGACCGTTATGGGCCCTGCGTCGGCGGTGTTGGCAAGTTCATCTGTATTGGGCTCAATTACTCCGACCATGCCGAGGAAAGTGGGCTGGAGGTGCCGCCGGAGCCGGTGATCTTTGCCAAGGCGACTTCGGCAATTTGCGGTCCCAACGACACGGTAGAAATCCCCCGCGGCTCGAAGGCCACCGACTGGGAAGTTGAACTGGGCGTCGTAATTGGCAAAGAGGCAAAATATGTCGATGAGGCAGAAGCTCTCGAACATGTTGCGGGCTACTGCGTGATCAACGACATTTCCGAACGTGATTTCCAGAACAAGCGCGCAGGGCAGTGGACCAAGGGCAAATCTGCCGACACGTTCGGTCCTATTGGACCTTGGCTGGTGACCCGCGACGAGGTTTCTGACCCGCAGAATCTGCCGATGTATCTGGAAGTGAACGGAGAGCGCCGCCAGGACGGAAGCACGAACACAATGGTGTTCGGGGTGGCTCACATCGTCTCTTACCTGTCACAGTTCATGAGCCTGCAGCCAGGCGACATCATCTCCACCGGCACACCTCCGGGTGTGGGCATGGGGATCAAGCCTGAGCCCGTATACCTTAAGGCGGGCGACAAGATGGAACTCGGCATCGAAGGCCTGGGCGTGCAGCGCCAGGACGTTGTGCAGTGCTGACCTTCTCCCCGGCGCCAGGCCGTTCACCCCATTGGCGCTGTTCCTGGGCCAGCTATATTGGTTGCCCGGTCCATCTTTTCCCGAGGCCTACATCCATATCGGTCTCAAAAGGCAAGCCCAGTGAATGAAGGCTGCCTGTAGCCGTGATTTTCATCAGGAGGACAAAGTGATGGAAAACCAAGTTGCAATCGTAACCGGCGGTGCGCAGGGAATAGGCCTGGCTGCGGCTCGGCTTCTGATCGAAAAAGGTGCGAAGGTCGTCAGCTGGGACATTGATGCAAGCAACGGGGACGCAATGGCTGCTCTGGGCGGCAATGCTTTCGCGGTGGACTGCGATATCACCGATCTGTCTTCGGTGGAAGCGGCCTACAAGCGTACTTGCGAGGCAGCGGGAATTCCTTCGATTTTGATCAACAGTGCTGGGATCGCAGGTCCCAACGAACCGCTGGACACCTACGATCCCGAAGCTTGGCGCAAGATCATCGACATTAACCTGAACGGCACATTCTATGTGAACCGCGTCTGCGTTCCTGGAATGCGAGAGCAAGGCTATGGACGCATCCTGAATGTCGCGTCCATCGCAGGCAAAGACGGCAATCCTAATGCTTCCGCCTATTCGGCTTCCAAGGCCGCGGTGATCGGCTTGACTAAGTCCTTGGGCAAGGAACTGGCTGGCTACGATATTGCAGTAAACTGCGTGACGCCGGCTGCGGCCCGGACCCGGATTTTCGACCAGATGAGCCAGGAGCACATTGACTATATGCTTTCCAAAATCCCTCGTGGCCGGTTCCTGGAAGTCGAAGAGGCCGCGAAGATGATCGTTTGGGCGGTTTCACCTGAAAACTCCTTCACCACTGGAGCTGTATTCGATCTGTCTGGCGGCCGGGCCACCTACTAACTCTTGTAAATTAAGTCACTTGGAGGAAAACCCATGACAGATAATGACAAAAAAGCCGCTCTCACCGAACGCCTTGTAAAATGCTACAGCGGTGCAGTTTATGACGCCCTGCGCGAGAGAGGGATAGACAATACTGTTCTGCCCAAAGACATCCGGCCGATTGACGATACTCATGTTCTTGCTGGTCCCGTTTTCACAATTTCAGGAACACCAAAACCTGGGATTAGTGCTGATGATGCTCTGCTGGCTTGGACGGGTTTCCTTTCAACAGCGCCGTCTGGCCATGTCGTAGTTTGCAATGGCCACACTGACGACATCGCGATGATGGGGGAACTGTCTGCCGAGACGCTCCAGATGCGCGGTGTGCGCGGATATGTGACCAATGGCGGGTGTCGGGACAGCAATTTCATTCGTAACATCGGTTTCCCCGTTTTCCATCGCTTCTACACCGCCCGCGATGTGGTGGGCGCATGGTCGGTCGACAAAATGGAAGTCCCTGTGCAGATCGGTGACGTTGTCGTTAAGCCCGGGGATTTTCTGATTGCCGACATTGATGGGGCCATCCTTATCCCAGGTGAAATCGCAGAAGAGATCGTGGTTGAGGTCGAGGAAGTGATGAACACCGAGAACAAGGTCCGCTCGGCTATCCGTAGCGGGACGGATCCGAAAGAAGCCTACCTGACCTACGGGCGCTTCTGAGCGGTCAAACTGGCGTAACAGCACTTGGAGATACGAATATGCATATCGGTTTGCCTGACCAGGGCTGTTTTGTTTTGCGGGTCTGGAATCCAGCGGTTTCAGGGCCTTCGGTTTGCCACTTGCGCGACGGATGCATTGTCGATGTGACCTCGCGTGAAGTGGCAACAGTACGCGACCTGCTTGAGCAGGACGATCCGGCGGGCTGGATCAAGTCTGCCTCAGGCGAAGCAGTTTGCACGCTGGGCGAGCTCGAGGAGAGTTCCGTCGAACGGCCTGATCCTAAATTACCCTATTTTCTGGCGCCCTGCGATCTGCAGCCAGTTAAAGCATGTGGCGTGACCTTTGTATCCTCAATGTTGGAGCGGGTGATTGAAGAGCAGGCACTCGGTGATCCTACCAAGGCCAAGGTGATCCGCGGGCGCTGCGAGACTATTTTAGGCGATAGCCTGACCGGGATTGTTCCCGGGTCAGACCAAGCAATTCAATTGAAGAACGCGCTTCTCGCCGAGGAAGCCTGGTCGCAATACCTTGAAGTCGGAATTGGCCCGGATGCAGAAGTTTTCTCCAAGGCTCAAGCGCTGTCTTCGGTTGGCTGGGGTGCAAGCGTCGGCCTGCATCCAATGTCGCGCTGGAATAACCCGGAACCGGAGGTGGTTCTGGCGATAAACAGCCGGGGTGAGGTCAAGGGTGCCACGCTCGGCAACGACGTGAACCTTCGCGATGTCGAAGGCCGCTCGGCGCTGCTGCTTGGAAAGGCAAAAGACAACAATGCTGCCAGCTCGGTAGGACCTGCCATTCGCCTCTTTGATGGAACCTATTCGATCGCGGATGTGCGTAAAGCGGAACTTGATTTGCGGGTTACCGGGGAGGATGGCTTTGTGATGGACGGTCACAGCACAATGGCCGAGATCAGCCGCGACCCGCTTGACCTGGTTGGGCAGGCTTATGGTGCGCACCACCAGTATCCCGATGGTTTCATGCTGATGATGGGAACCCTTTTCGCTCCAACCCAGGACCGTGATCACCCCGGGGGTGGTTTCACGCACAAAATGGGCGACGTCGTGACCATTTCAAACTCTGATCTGGGTGCTTTGGTCAATACCGTGCGCCTTTCTACCGAATGCCCGCCCTGGGACTTCGCAGCCTCGCATCTGATGCGCAATTTGGCCCGCCGTGGCCTGCTCTGAACGGAGACACTCATGCTAAACGGAAAACATCTGATTGCCGGCGAATGGCTAGGCAGCGCCAGCACTTTTTCATCACAGCCTGCTCACGGCTCCGCCCATAACTTTGCTGTCGGAACGGTGGATCTTGTCGGACGTGCCTGTGAGGCGGCTGAAGAGGCTTTCTGGTCCTATGGCTACTCTGGCGTGGAAAAACGTGCGGCGTTCCTGCACCGGATTGCGGATGAAATTGACGCCCTTGGAGATGAAATCACTGAGATCGGAAGCCAGGAGACAGGTTTGCCCGAGGCTCGCTTGACCGGTGAGCGCGGTCGGACTGTCGGCCAGCTGCGCTTGTTCGCAGAGCATATCCTGAAAGGCGATTATCTGGACCGTCGCCATGACAGCGCCTTGCCTGACCGGCAGCCGCTGCCGCGGCCTGAGCTGTATATGGTTCAGCGGCCCATTGGCCCGGTTGCGGTCTTTGGTGCTTCGAATTTTCCACTGGCCTTCTCGACCGCAGGGGGTGACACCGCAGCAGCATTGGCCGCAGGCTGCCCTGTAGTGGTCAAAGGCCACTCAGCGCACCCGGGAACGGGGGAGCTGGTGGCTCAAGCCATCGACAAGGCCGTGAAGGCGATGGATCTGCACCCTGGCGTGTTCAACCTGATCCAAGGAGGCAAGCGGAACGTAGGAGCTGCGCTGGTTCAGCATCCATTGGTTAGGGCGGTTGGCTTTACCGGTTCGCTGGGTGGCGGGCGGGCCCTGTTCGATCTGTGCGCATCCCGCGAAGAGCCTATCCCGTTCTTTGGCGAACTTGGCTCAGTCAATCCGATGTTCCTGCTGCCACGATCTCTCTCCTCCCGTGCTGAGGCAATGGGCGAGGGCTGGTCCGGCTCCTTGACTATGGGAGCCGGCCAGTTCTGCACCAATCCAGGGATTGCCGTCGTGCAGTCGGGCGCAGATGCCGAACGTTTTGTTGCGGCAGCTACCAAGGCATTGGAGCAGGTTGGCGCGCAGACAATGCTGACTGACGGGATCGCCGCAGCCTATCGCGATGGGCGCGACCGGATCCGCGCCAATTCCAGCGTGCAGGGAATCCTCACCACCACCTGCGTCCTGCGCAATGCAACGCCGTACCTTTTCCGCGTCACTGCGCGTGAGTGGTTGGCAAATGATGCGTTGGCCGAGGAAGTCTTCGGTCCGCTGGGCCTGGTTGTCGAAGCAGAAGATGCGGCCGAAATGACTGCTGTTGCGAAGGGACTTAAAGGGCAGCTGACCTGCACCGTCCATATGAGTGAAGACGACACCGCCCAGGCGCAGGCCTTGATGCCAATCCTTGAGCGCAAGGCGGGGCGAGTTTTGGTCAACGGCTTTCCGACCGGCGTCGAAGTATCTGACACGATGGTCCATGGCGGCCCCTATCCGGCCTCGACAAATTTTGGTGCGACCTCGGTGGGTACTCTGTCGATCCGACGTTTCCTTCGGCCTGTATGCTTCCAAAACATGCCAGAGGCACTGCTGCCTCAAGATCTGAAATGAACGTCCAAGGATAATATTATGGCTAAAATGTACAAAGGCATCTGGCCGGTTGCCCCGACCCCTTTTCATGACGATGGAACACTCGACCTTGAGGGTATGAAGCGCGTGCTCGACTTCATGATCGATGCGGGCGTCGATGGCATCTGCATCCTTGCGAATTACTCCGAGCAGTTTGTGCTGTCTGATGAAGAGCGCGAAGTGCTGACTCGATTGTCGCTGGAACATGTGGCGCACCGGGTGCCGGTGATCGTGACTGTCAGCCACTTCGCAACCCAGATTGCGGTGGAGCGCGCGCGTCTCGCGAAATCGCTTGGCGCCAGCATGGTGATGCTGATGCCCCCCTATCACGGGACAACGCTGCGGGGGACGCCGGAGCAAATTTTTCAGCAGTTTGAAGCGGTCGGCGAGGTGGGCATCCCGATCATGGTGCAGGATGCGCCGATGGCCGGCAATGATCTGACTGTGCCGCTTCTGGTCAGGATGGCCCGCGAAATCGAGATGGTGAAGCTCTTTAAGATCGAGTGCATTCCGGCAACCGGTAAGCTGCGCGAGCTTATTGCTGCAGGCGGTGACGCGATTCAAGGCCCCTTCGACGGTGAAGAAGGTATCACATTGATGGCCGACTTGGATGCCGGAGCTACTGGCACCATGACCTCTGCCACAATTCCCGACAAGATCAAGCCCATTCTGGCTTTGCACGCCGAAGGCAACCGCGAAGGTGCATCCGAAGTCTACCGTCAGGTGCTGCCGGTGATCAACTTCGAAAACCGCCAGTGCCTTTGGCGCGCCTCAAAGGCCGCGATGATGGAGGGGGGGGTGATCAATTCCGACTGCTGCCGCCACCCGATTGCACCGTTGCATCCTGAGACCCTTGCGGGGCTCTTGGATATTCTTCGGCCGATTGATCCGCTCGTCCTGTCCTGGGGCAAGTGAAGTAAGACTGGGCGGTTGCATCGTTGAACCAAAAACATAGGCCGCAACTGCCCCGCTCGGCCAACTATGGCATGATGAGAACAGTTCTTGGATTGGTGCCTTGCGGGAGGAGCCGGTGATTTTCACGTTCGCGACATAGGCCGCTCCCACATTCTTCTCAACCCAACGAGACCGTATACTGCACTTGGTCGAAATCAATACGATCAAATACGACACGCTCTAACGATGTGGGCTAACGCTATCAGTCAGGATCAACTCAGTCGGGATGAGAGTGAGTTTAGTTGGCGCTGTCGGATCCGAGATACGGCTTAGCAGATGTTGAATGACAACTCTCCCCATCTCTTGCAGATCAATGCTTGTCGTACTCAGCGGCGGATTGGTGTGTTGCAACTCATCGATCCCCTCGTTCGCGATCAACGAGAAATCTTCTCCGATTTTTTTTCCCAACCTCTGCAAACCGGCTTTCAGTCCAAGGGTGACGATAGCATTATATCCGATGGCAGCAGTCGGCGGATCTTCGACATCCAGAATTCTCGCCGCTGCTTCGTATCCCTGAGCACGAACAGGGCGGCATTCGAAAACAAGCGCACGATCAAACTCTTGCCCCGCTTCGTCAAATGCTTGCCTGATGCCTTTCATGCGACGGTTAAATGGGGAAATATTGACTGTGCCGCCAACAACGGCAATGCGTCTGTGACCAAGTTTAAGCAGATGTTTTGCCGCCGTGTAACCCGCAATTGTCTCATCAGCCACGACTGAATCGATGGGATAGCCACTGATCTCTCGCGAGACACACACTATTGGGGGGCTGAATTTCTTCATCTCTTCCAGGTCGGTCGCCTGAGTTCCCATCGCAGGAACTAGGACGATGCCATCTGCATTGTACTCAGACATTTTCCTGATGAATTCGGATTGTCTCTCCACTTTTTCATCCGTATTGCACAAGAAGACCGTTTTTCCTTCCTTGGCAAGTTCACCTTCAATCGCTCTCAAAATCTCGCTGAAGGACGGGTCGGACACGTTGTTAAGCACGATACCCACCGTGTCGGTCTTTGACTTCCTCAATCCTGCCGCGGAACGCTGATAGACATAGCCAGATTCGCGCAGTGCTTCTTTGACCCTGGCGCGCGTCTGGTCCGAGATTCGGCTGTTTTCCTTCATCGCCAAAGAGACAGTTGCGGTGGAAAGTCCTAACTGTTTTGCGATTTGACTAAGGGTCGGCTTCTGCATTCTTATTATTTTTCCTATAGTTATGATTGCGTAGGGCAAGAACTTCCAACGGTTTTTTGGCAAGTTGCCCATGAGAAGTCAGAGTTAATCGATTTAATTTGATTTGTAAAAGTTAATCGATTAACTTGAAGCGGCACCGACGGAAAGCAGTTTACGCATTCCGGAGCGCAAGCGCAGTTTCAACGGGAGGAAAACTATGAAACTCGGAAAATATGCATTCGGCATAATCTCGGGGCTGGCGTTGTCAGGCCTACTTGCAACAACAGCCCTCGCCGACACGGTCAGGCTGAAATTGGCCGGGACCTATCCAGTCAACCACTTTGGCCACGAGATTGTCGAAAACATGATCAAAGAGATTGAAGACGCAGACGTAGGCGTGAAAATCTCCTATTTCCCGGCCGCACAATTGGGATCCGGCGAAGAGCTGATCGAGGATGCCGTTCGCGGCAATATCGACCTTGTACAAGCGTTCATCTACGCTCAGGCCGATCCTCGGCTGGAAATCATGAACCTGCCAGGGTTGGTGACAACTTTTGACGATTTGAAAGCGGTCTATGGAAACCCGGAGTCCAAGCTGAATACGATTCTGGCCGGGATCATGGACGACCTGGGGCTGGTCTATCTTGCCAATACCGGCGAAGGGTTGGTCGGTATTGTCGCGAACGAAAAACCTACCGATTATGCCGGTTTCGGTGATAAGGGCGTGAACATCCGCGTCTGGAGTTCAGAGGTCGCCAAAAAGACCACCGAAAGCCTCGGGTACCGGACGACAACGATGAACTGGGCGGAGGTTCTGCCAGCGCTCCAATCTGGCGTCATCGACGGAGCGATCTGCTGTACGCCGGAATGGGCCTATTCGACCTTCGCGGCCGCCGGAGTTGGGAAATACTTTATTCCCGTGAACACGGCTATCGAAGCGTCATCATTCTATGCCAGTGGCAAGTCCTGGGAGAAGTTGAACCAGGAACAGCGTGACGTTATCCGGGCCGCCGCCGAGAGAGCCGCCAACGTTGCGATCAACACATCCTGGGAGCGCAATCAAGGCTTCGTCGAGCAGTTGAAAGAAGCCGGCTGGGAAATCCTTGAGTACAGCCCTGAAGAGCGCGCTGCGATGGTCGCCCACATACAGGAAAACGTCTGGCCGGAACTGGCGGACGTGGTTGGGCAGGACCTTATCGACGAGCTGACCGCCAAGTAACCAAGATTTTCTTTGGTTGCTCATTAATTGGGGATGCCGTGATTGTCTGGCATCCCCCTCTTAACGGGGAGTGAACTTTCGATGGTGCTATTTGAAGATACATTGCCACCCGGTCTGAGCCGGCTCGTTCGGCTGATGGTTTGGATCAAGTCGGTCCTGGTGAGCGTCGCTCTTCCGATACTGCCGATCACATTCTTTTTCGTTGTGCTGTTTCGCTATGTTCTGGAACGCGATCTTTTTGCCTACGAAGAATGGCTCATGCCGATCTGCTTCTGGATCTTCTTCTTGGGCAGTGCGCTTGGCACTTACTACGACAAGCAGATCAATGCTGATCTTCTTGATACAGTCACCGAAAATTCAACACTGCTGTGGCTTCGCAAGCTCGTGATCCAGATCATCGAGTTGTCGATAACGCTGGTACTTGTTTACTGGGCCTGGCTGATGATTGCGGATGAGATCGCGGCATATCCTGGATGGAAAACCACCATCGCCCTGAAGATTCCGTTTATTGTTCCACGCTTTGGAATTTTCGTGGGGTTCGTGTTCATGGCGTTCTACAGCGCCTTGTCGATCTTCCTGATGCTGCGCGTGGGCCCCGATCGATATGCCGAGGCCATGGAGAATGCGCGACGGGCAGAGCCCGATGAGGAGGAGGTTGTGACATGGTAATCCTCATCGCCATAATCCTTATCTGCGTTCTGCTGGCAATCGGCGTCTCGGTTCCATTGGCCTTTGGCGGTGTGCTGATCCTTCTGGCCTATACCGGAGGGTACGATGTCTCTGGGTTCTTCGCGACGGGCCACTGGAAGATGAATTCAGTTATCCTGCTGGCCATTCCTCTTTTCATCATGGCTGGCGATATTATGCAGCGGGGCAAAATTGCAAAACCGATCGTTGAGATTGCCGAGCTCATGTTCGGCCATCTCCGCGGCGGGCTAAGTGCTGCCTCGGTCGTGGCCAGTGCGATGTTCGGCGCAATCTCGGGCAGTGGTGCGGCCACATTGACTTGCATCGGTTCGATCATCATGCCGCATCTGCGCAAGGCACGGTATCCCGCAGGCATTTCCGGCGCATTGGTGATCTGTGCAAGCCCCTTAGGCCTATTGATCCCGCCAAGCGGCGCGCAGTTGCTCTATGCCTGGGTCGGTCAGTTGAACGTTCTTGAATGTTTCCTCGCAACGGTCGTACCAGGGCTGATCCTTACGACCCTGTTGATCATCGTGAATTTCGTGATCCTTCGGAAGGATACCGAAATTCAGGTTACCGAAGTTCCGGACCGTTTCTTCCGTGCACTTGCTGGTAAAACAGCCATCGCAACACCGGCGATCCTGATGCCACTGATCATTCTGGGCGGCATTTATGGTGGCATCATGACGCCCACCGAAGCCGCTGGCGTCGCCGTAATTTATGCCATTCCGGTGGGCTTCTTTGTCTACCGCGGCCTGACACTCAAAACCTTCTATGAAAGTATGAAACACTCGGCGATCACGATCGGCGTGGTCATGGTCATGATCTTCACAGTCTTAATCGCCAGCCGCTTCCTGATTTTCGAAGATATTCCCGGTCTCGCCGAGGATCTGATCTATTCCATTTCAGATAACCCAATAGTGATTTTCCTGATGCTCAATCTGGTCATGCTTCTGATTGGTATGCTGATGGACGATATCAGCGGAATCATCCTGAGCGCATCGCTTCTGCTACCCATCGCTGTTGGAGCTGGAATGGATCCAATCCACTTTGCCGCAGTTCTTGGTGTTAATCTTGGCATGGGCAACATCACGCCGCCAACGGCACCGCTTCTGTATCTCGGATCGCAAGTGACAGACGTGCCGGTCCGACAACTGATCTGGCCGACACTGATTTTCATCGTGTTTGCTTGGCTGCCAACTTTGCTGATCACCACGTTTATCCCTGGGATCGCTCTGTGGTTGCCGAACATGTTCTTCGGCTCCTAGCGCCGCGAAAACACCAGCCAGAATAGAAAGAAGTTGGTATGCAAAACTCTGTTCCTTCAAACCGGGCGACGGTCGTCGTTGCTGAAATTCTGGCTCCGAAAGCCAATTTTGACTTCGCGGCCCACGCTCATATCACGGACAAGCCGTGAAAGCGGACGCGCTCATAATCGGCGGTGGGCTGATTGGCATCACAACGGCCCACCGATTGGCCAAACGCGGCTGCTCGGTCGTGTTGGTGGAGGCCAACGAAGATGTCGGTCTCGGTGCCAACTTTGCAAACGGTGCGATGCTGGTGCCTTCACAGACCATGCCATGGAATTCGCCAGGGATATTACCCACGCTTTTGAGGTCAATCGTGACACAAAATTCCGCACTGCGGATCAAGCCGAAAGCTATCCCGTCCCTGTTCAAATGGGGCCTGCACTTTCTGAAGAACTCAAAGCCGTATCTGCACGAACTCCATACGCGCCGGTTGCTCGAACTGGCGCTCTTCTCCATGGATATCTTTGAGGAATACTACAAAGGATACGCAGACCAATTCGAAGCCAAAAAATGTGGCACCATCAAAATCTACCGCGACCAACCAGGTCTGGAAGCCCAGATCAGATCCAATCGTCACCTCAGTGAGGTTGGGCTAGATTGGGAGGCACTAACGCCTGATCAAACTGTTGAGGCTGAGCCGCACCTTCAAGCGCTGGCCCCGCAGCTGGCAGGCGGAATTCGTTTTTCCGCTGATGTGGTGGCGGACTCGCGAAAATTCTGTCAAATCCTCCGCGATGACCTCGTCGCTTCTGGTCAGATAATACATGTTAGTTGCCAAGCCAATGAACTGCTGATGTCAGGCGACAGGGTCATCGGCGCGCGTACAACAATCGGAGATATTCGGGCGAAGAATACCATTCTGGCCCTTGGGGCCAATACAAGAAAATTGGCTGCAAACGACGCAAGATCAATCTTGGTGCGCCCCGTCAAAGGGTACTCGGTCACATACGATACAACCGGCGTCAACGACCTGCCTTCGTATCCCGTTATCGACGAAGGGATGCATGTTGGGATTGTTCCAATTAATGGCAAATTGCGCGCAGTTGGAATTGCCGAATTCGCCGGGCATGACGACACTCTAAGCCCCAAAATAATCCGGCAACTCGATCGCCTGACCAAATCCATTTACCCCAACCTTGCGCAGACGCTTGACGGCTGCAAGCGAGAGCCGTGGACTGGATTCCGCCCGATGAGTGCTGACGGTCTGCCCTATATCGGCGAAACATCCAGCAAGGGGCTTTGGGTCAATACCGGGCACGGCCATCTGGGTTGGACCCTCGCCACCGGGTCGGCAGAGTTGCTTGCTGATCTCATCATGGGAAAGCCCACACCCTTGGACGCATCCAGCTATGCAGTAACTCGATCACACTAGACCGAAGATAAACCTACTGGAAGACAAGATCATGAAAATAAAAGATATTCGCTTCACGCCGCTCTTTTCCAAGTTCAAGACACCCTATGTCTGGGCCATGGGCAAGAATCTTGGTCAAACAACAATCCTGGTTGAGATCGAAACGGATGCGGGTGTCGTCGGCTACGGCGAAACCGCCCCGACGATGACGTCACCAGAGGCGATCCAGACGCTCTTACTAACCGCCAAAACGGTCCTGCTGGGGCAGCCCATCACTCAAATCATCAATTTGATGAAGCAGCTCTTTACGCAAAATTTTGGACATCACTACGCCAGCCAATCTCATCCAAGAATAGGCAATATTGCGTTTGCGGGTGTTGAATTGGCCCTTTGGGATGCACTTGGCAAATCGGTGGGCCTGCCAGTTCATGCCCTGTTGGGTGGGAAGATCCATGACACGGTGAGTTTCATGGGGTTTGTCCAGGGAGACAGTACGGAAGAGGTTGCTGCACATGCCGGTCAGTTGGCGCAGGACGGCTTTGAAGTGATTTACCTCAAGGCCGGATACACCAACGAGAAAGATATGGCCAATGTCGAAGCTGTTAGAAAGGCAATTGGCAACAAGCGACTTCGCATCGACCCGAATGAGGCCTGGGACTTGATGGAGGCCCAGGTGATGATCAATAAGCTCGCCAAGTATGATCTCGAGATGGTTGAACAGCCAGTCTCGGCGATTGCCGGCGTTCCGGCATTGAAGGCATTGAAGCAATCCTGCTCAGTCCCAATTGCTGCCGACCAGTCCGTGTTCACACTAGAGGAGGCTCACTCGATGTGCTCCAGCGGTGCGGCAAGCCTGCTGACTGTGGGTCTGCACGAAACTGGAGGTATTCTTGGGTTCCGCCGCGTCGCTGCGATAGCACAGGTGTTCGACATCAACGTGTGTATTCACGGTGTTTGGGAGACCGGAATTACCACCTGCGCCTCGATACAAGCTGCGTCGGGTGTTCCTAATTTGGATGATGGCAATCAGATCATGTGGCAGCTCCTGCAAGAGGACATCGTCGAAAGCCCGGATCTGGCGCCAAATGTCGGGAAAATTCCGGTCATGTCCGCCCCTGGTCTTGGATTTACCCTGAACGAGGACGCCGTTGGTCGGGCCGCAGAAGCCTACGACAAGAAGAATGGTTTGGAGGTAACATGATAGCATTGCAAGACAATTCACCTGCGGTCGTATCGCCCGGCATTTATCCAATGCTCTATGCGTTCTTTGACGATCGCGGTGTATTGCGCCAGGATCCGTTTCGGCGTCAGGTGGATGCGGCTTTGGGCACCCAGGCTGCCGGAGTTGCGATTCTGGGGCTGGGTACGGAGGTCTCGAAGCTGACATTCGATGAGCGCATCGAGGTCCTTGAAGTCGTCGCGGAGCGCATTGAAGGACGCAAACCGCTCTTGGCGACCGTCTATGGCGATACGATCACCGAGCAGATTGAGTTTTCGAAGCGAGCAATTCAAAGCGGCGTGTCGGCACTGATGCTCCAGCCTCCCTCGCAGAAAATGGACGATGCAAAGCTGGCGGGCTTTTTCTCCGAGATTATCTCGGCGGTCGATTGCCCGGTTGGGATTCAGAACGCGCCGGAGTTCCTTGGCTTCGGACTAAGTAACCAGAGCTTGATCGCGCTTGCGAATGACCACGAAAATTTCACCATCGCGAAACTGGAATGCAACGCCGTCAATCTTGAGTCTGTTGCGTCAGAGCTCGGGGATAGCGTGATGCTTTTCAATGGTCGCTGCGGACTGGAATTACCTGACAACCTGCGCGCGGGTGCCAGTGGGCTGATCCCGGCGATTGATACGGTAGATAAGACCAGCGAAATTTTCGCTGAATTCACTGCTGGGACCGAAGAGCGGGCCGATAAGCTATATGCCGATCTATTGCCGGTTCTCTGCTTTATCATGCAGGGAATTCCACATTTCCTGACCTATGGAAAGATGCTGGCCGCAGCGCGTTTGGGAATTGAGCTTGGCGGCAGCCGAGAACCCTCATTGCCAGCGACTGATTTTGGCGCAGCATGCATCCGACGGTTCTCGAAACACTTGGGGCCGTTGAATTGAGATATTCCGCAACATCACCCGCCATAAACAATGGCCCAGACACCAAAAGAAGAAAGTCATGAATAATACTGCGCTACACAACTCGATTTCGTTCCTTGCCCGGCTGAGGAGGCTTTTCTAATGACCGTCGTAAACCTATCGCTGAGTGAGATACATGATCTCGCACTAGAAGCATTCACCCAAAATGGATGCGACCCTCAAAACGCCGGGGCCCTGACCCGGACGGTTGTTGCTGCAGAGCGAGACGGGTCTCATTCCCACGGCTTGTTCAGAGTGCCCGGATATGTGGCATCCCTGCGTAGTGGGAAGGTCAACGGCGCCGCCGATCCGCAGATTTCCAACAAATCACCTGTAATTGTTAACGCGAATGGCGACGAAGGGTATGCCCCCTTAGCAATCGAGCGAGGTATTCCAGCGCTGGCGAAAGCAGCGAGTGAGTTCGGTATCGCAGTAATGACTCTTACCCACACGCATCATTTTGCGGCCCTTTGGCCAGAAGTTGAGGCATTGGCCGAACAAAATTTGGCAGGGATGGCTTGTGTAAGTTATATGCCAAATGTCGCACCTCATGGTTCAAACAAGCCCTTATTTGGTACCAATCCGCTCGCATTTGCCTGGCCACGGAAAAATAAACCACCATTTGTATTCGACATGGCAACCTCCGCAATGGCCGGCGGCGATGTTGCAATTGCCGCAAGAGATGGCCATTCGGTCCCCCTTGGAACCGGATTGGATGAAAATGGCAATGAAACCACCGATCCGGCAGCAATCTTGAAAGGCGTTTTGCTTCCCTTCGGAGGGCACAAGGGTTCTGCTATTGCAACGATGGTTGAACTCTTGGCGGCTGGTGCGACCGGTGAACGGTTTAGCTTTGAAGCGCAAGATGCCGACAACGGTGATGGTGGCCCTCCCCGTGGGGGAGAGTTTTTCCTGGCATTTTCGCCATCACTACTGGCCGGTGAAGGTTGGGAGGACCATTGCGAAAAGTTTTTTGACAAATACGAGGCAATTCCGGGATCGCGTCTGCCGGGCGCAAGGCGCCACAACAACCGCAATGATACAACCAACCGTGCCGTAGACGCGAAACTTATCGCCACAATTCAAGAGCTTTGTAGTCGTCCCGATTCGTGAATCAGGCACAAGATCGCCATTTGGTTGCCTGAGTTACCTTTTAGAGCGTGTCGCGTTTGATCGCGTTCACCCGCCCGATACGCAAGTATCGGGCACGCGTCCGCCCACCCGGGCGAACGCCCAGCACTGTAAGCGATACTTGAACTGCGACTCCTATTGGCGTTGAAGGTGATTGACGAATTGAAAGTTAATCGATTAACTTATGAGCATTAAGCGTTCCAGAACATGGGATTCGGCATTGCCCACATCAGCGTTGAAACTGGCCGGTTCCACGAACTGGGTGCCAAATGGGCACCCGTGCCATAAAGGAAAAGAATGCCATGAGGTACTCAGGACTAAGAGTCATCAGAGAGGCCTTGAATGGCCAAAGAGGTTGGAAGCCTGCTTGGCGCAATCCGGAACCCAAGCCCAATTACGACATCATTGTCATTGGCGGCGGAGGCCACGGGTTGGCCACTGCACATTACCTGGTGACGAAATATGGTGAGAAAAGCATCGCAGTGGTCGAGAAAGGCTGGATTGGGTCCGGCAATGCTGGGCGTAACACGACAATTGTGCGTGGTGACTACACTTTGCCTCCAAATACCCGCTTCTATGATCACAGTGTTGGCCTGTGGGAAAAGATGGAGCGGGAGTTGAACTTCAATGTCATGCACTCACAGCGTGGCTTGCTGTTCCTGCACCACAACGACTCAGAGAGGGACGACCACTATCGCAAAACCAACATCATGCGGATGCAAGGCACAGATGGCGAGATTTTGGGGCCTGAGAAGCTGCGCAAGATGTACCCCTCGATGAATTTCGACGGACGTTTCCCTATCACGGGTGCCTATCTTCACCGGCGCGGTGGCACCGCCCGCCATGACGCAGTGGTCTGGGGATATGCGCGGTCGGCCGACAGGCGCGGAGTAGATATCCTTCAAAATTGCGAAGTGACGGGGTTCCGGATTGAGCAAGGTAAGGTCCTGGGGATTGAGACAACCCGCGGGTCCATCGGCGCAAAGAAGGTTGGTGTCTCGGTAGCTGGAAATACCAGCCGAGTGATGGACATGGCAGGCATTCGCACCCCAATCGAAAGCCATGTTCTTCAGGCTTTCGTGTCTGAAGGGCTGAAGCCCATCATTCCCGGCCAAGTCAATTATGGCGCAGGTCACTTCTATATTTCGCAGTCGGACAAAGGCGGCCTGGTTATGGGAGGCGACCTGGATCAGTACAATTCCTGCGCGCAGCGGGGCAACCTGCCGGTCTTTGAATCGGTGATTGAAGCCGCTGTGACCTTGTTCCCAATGCTGTCGCGCGCTCGTCTTTTGCGGGCATGGGGCGGTTTGCAGGATATGTCCATGGATGGCCATGCGGTGATCGACGAAACGCCGATCAAGGGTCTCTATTTGAACGGCGGCTGGTGCTACGGCGGATTCAAAGCAACTCCCGCAGCCGGCGAATGCTTTGCTCATCTTCTAAGCACCGAACAGCCGCATAAACTTGCCAAGCCCTATCGTCTTGACCGGTTCCGGACCGGTTACCTGCTTGATGAAAAGGGCCAAGGCCCGAACCCCAACCGGCAGTAAGGAGCGGTCAAATGATTATCAATCACCCTCTTTTGGGGCCGCGTGACCGGCAGGAATTCACCTATCTCGGTGATGCTTGCCTGATTGACCGTCCCGGCTGGCAGGCCGAGGACGCGATGGATCAGTTTTTCGAATACGTCTACCTGCGTGATGATCCAGCCGGGGAGCACCGCGAGCTTTGGTATCACGAGCATGGCGACCGCTCGTGGTTAGTCGTAACACGCAACACGGTGACGCATGAAATCACTAATGTCGAACTGGCCAGCGATGTGGCCCGCAAGAAGGGGCGCAGCAAATGACCCAATCCAACCGTTTGAATGGCGGCCTGATCAACCGCGGAAAGCCACTGAACTTTAATTTCGATGGGCGTGCCTATCAGGGGTATGAGGGCGACACGCTTGCGTCTGCCCTGATGGCCAATGGCGTGCGTTTTCTGGGTCGATCGTTCAAGTATCACCGTCCGCGTGGTATCTTCACCGCTGGTTCCGAGGAGCCAAACGCGCTGGTCGAATTGCGCAGTGGAGCCCGGCAGGAACCAAACACACGCGCTACAGTAGCGGAGCTGTACGAAGGGCTGGTTGCTTGCTCACAGAACTACAAGGGCAGCTTACGTTACGACCTGCTTGCCCTGAACGATTTGTTCTCGGATATTCTGAGCGCCGGTTTCTATTACAAGACGTTCATGTGGCCGGCGGCTTTCTGGGAGAAAGTCTATGAACCCATCATCCGCTCAGCTGCAGGCCTTGGTCGCCTGTCTGGGGAAGATGACCCGGATGAATATGAAAAGGGCTTTCTCCATTGCGATCTGCTGGTGATTGGGGGTGGGCCCGCTGGCCTGATGGCAGCACTGACCGCGGGCCGTGCAGGCGCAAACGTCATCCTCGCGGATGAAGATTGCCGTTTTGGCGGGCGCCTGAACGTCGAACAGGAAGATGTCGGCGGAAAGCCTGCGGTCGAATGGGTTGAGCAGGCTGTGGCCGAGCTAACCGCGATGGACAATGTGCGCATGATGCCGCGAAGCACGGCGATGGGGGCCTTTGACCACGGGATTTACGGTGTGGTCGAGCGGGTGCAGGACCATCTGCACACCCCTGTGGAAGGCAAGCCGCGGCAGACATTGTGGCGGGTATATTCCAAGCGCGCGATCCTTTGTGCCGGGGCAACCGAGCGTCCAATTGTTTTTCCGGACAACGACCGTCCGGGGGTGATGCTGGCAGGATCGATGCGGGCCTATGCCAACCGCTGGGCTGCGACGCCCGCGCGGATGGTGGCGGTCTTCACCAACAATGATGATGGCCATCGCACTGCGGTAGACCTGATGGCAAAAGGTGTTGATGTCACAGTTATCGTCGATGCCCGGCTGGATGCGCCGACACTGACGGGTGTGCGACTGATCAGTGGCGCGCATGTTATCGGCACCAAGGGGCGGCATGGCCTGAGCAGCATCCGGGTCCGTCAAGCGGATGGCCGCGAGGAAACGCTAGCCTGTGGCGCCCTGGGTGTGTCTGGCGGCTGGAATCCCAACGTCCACCTGACCTGCCACCAGGGCGGCCGGCCTGTCTGGAATGAGAGTATTGCAGCTTTCGTTCCCGACCAGAACATCCCAGTTGGCATGTCGGTGGCGGGGGCGGCCAAAGGCCTGTTTTCGACTGAAGACGCATTGCGCAGCGGGGCGGAAGAAGCCGTGGCTGCACTGCAAAGCCTGGGTATCGCCGCCAGCGCATTGAAGCTGCCGCGCGCCGTTAACAGCGCCTATAACCTCCAGCCACTTTACCATGTGCCCCATGGCAAGGGCCGGGCTTGGCTGGACCTGCAGAACGACGTGACCGTCAAGGACGTTAAGCTGGCACATCAGGAGAACTACCGATCGGTCGAGCATCTCAAACGCTACACTACTCTCGGCATGGGCACTGACCAGGGCAAGACCGCTAACGTCAATGCTTTGGCAATAATGGCCGAGCTGACCGGCAAATCGATCCCCGAAACGGGAACGACAATTTTCCGGCCGCCCTATACACCGGTTGCACTGGGCACAATCGGCGGGCGTACGGTGGGCAAACACTTCCACCCGACGCGCGAAACCCCGACTGACAAATGGGCCAGGGAACACAATGCGCCCTTTGACACTGCTGGCGACTGGATGCGGGCGCGTTGGTTTCCGCAGCCGGGCGAGACCCATTGGCGCCAGTCCGCTGACAGAGAGGCCTGTAACGTGCGCAAGAATGTGGGCATCTGCGATGTGACCACACTGGGAAAAATCGACGTTCAGGGCGCGGATGCCGCGTCATTCCTGAACAGGGTCTATGCCAATGGATTTGCCAAGCTGGCAGTGGGTAAGGTGCGCTATGGCATCATGCTGCGCGAAGATGGCGCCTGTTACGATGACGGCACCGCTGCACGATTGGCGGAAGAACACTTCGTCATCACGACCACAACAGCCAATGCCGGGGCGGTTCTGAGAAACATGGAATTTGCCCGTCAATGCCTGTGGCCGGACATGGACGTGCAGCTGATCTCAACCACCGAGGCCTGGGCGCAGTTTGCTGTTGCCGGACCGAAATCGCGCGAACTGCTGCAGAGGATTGTGGATTCCGAGTTTGATATCTCAAACGAGGCATTCCCGTTCATGGCCTGCGATTCCGTGACGCTGTGCGGCGGCCTGAGGGCACGTCTGTTTCGGATCTCATTCTCGGGCGAGCTGGCCTACGAGCTGGCTGTTCCCACCCGTTATGGTGATGCGCTGTGGCGCCGAATGCTAGAGTTGGGGCAAGATCTTGGAGTAGCTCCCTATGGTCTTGAGGCGCTCGACATCATGCGCATTGAGAAAGGCCACCCGACGGGTCGCGAACTCGACGGCAGGGCCACCGCACTGATGCTGGGTATGGGGCGCATGGTATCCCGCAAAAAAGACAGCATCGGCAGTACACTGGACCAGCGGGAGGGGCTGACTGATCCCAATGGATTGCGCCTTGTCGGCCTGAAGCCCGTGAACCAAAGCGAAGTGATAACCGCCGGTTCCCAGTTGGTGAATGAAACTGCGCCTGTTCATATCGACAGCGAACAGGGGCATGTGACATCAGCCTGTATCTCGCCACATCTGGGGCACTCCATCGGAATGGCCTTTCTCAAAGGCGGTGATCAGCGCATGGGCGAGATTATCCGCGTAGTCGATCCCGTGCGGGGAACCGATGTAAAGGCTCAGGTCATTCCCACACATTTCTTTGACCCGGAAGGAGGGCGCCTGCGTGCTTGATCTTCAATCCATCACCCCGCTTTGGGGAGAAACGCCGCGTGTCGACCGATTCAATGGGCTGACAATCACTGAGGTTCCGAACCGGGCGCTTGCCTCGCTTGCATTGCGTAGGGGGCGCGAAGACGAAGGCCGGAAAGCGGCCGAGGCCATGCTGGGATTAGCTTTGCCTGCGGTCGGGAAGCACGCCGCAGCGGGCTCATACGCGGCTAGCTGGTTTGCGCAGGATCAGTGGCTGATCTCCGCAGAAATCCCGGAGCATGAACTTATGTCCTACCAACTCGCGGATGCCGTGGAGGGCCTAGCCTCGGTAACAGAGCAAACAGACGGCTGGTGCCGTTTTGATCTGGAGGGTGCGTGCCGGGGTGTGTTTGAACGTTTGAGCGGCGTCAATCTGGCTGCGATGGAGCCCGGGAGCGCCACACGCGCGCTGCTGGAGCACCTTAGCTGTGTGATCATCTGCTTTGAAACTGCCAGCCACTACGCGGTTCTTGGCCCGCGCTCTTACGCGCGCTCTCTGCACCATGCTTTGGAGACTGCCGCCCGTTCGGCCCTTTGAAATATCGGCTTACTTTCTGAACTAACCCGCCGCTACTGCGACCGCGGCGGAACCACGTACAGGAGACTTCCCATGACAACTGCTTGATCTTTTGGCCCTAGGTACCAAAGCTTAGGGTTAACCACGCAGTTGTCCAGTTTCGGCTTCGTCCGCGACTTGTGAATTCCACGTGTGATTCTCGCTGCAGCCTGTATGAATGACCGTTGCTTCCGCTGCATAGCGGCACCGAACTTGTTGCTCACTTGGCATTCCTGACGCTGCGAGTGCAAGCAGCGAGAAAATCCAAGGAACAGGTTGGGCTCCAAGCCCGGTTTCGCTGCCGGTGACACGAACTACGGCTGCTGAACTGCGAATGACTGCGTATCGAACCAAACGGCGTAGAATCAAGAGTATGGCCCTGGTGGCGAACGCCCGCTCCAGTGAGGTCTGAAGGCCGACGCATTCTGCACTGGCATTCGACGGCTCCGAGCCCATGGCGGACCTTTTTTCCCTTACGACCACCGACAATAGGTAAGGTCGGAAGCGCTCGTTCATTGCGCCATTCATTCCAGCGTGCCATCTGTTGGTGCCGCGACGATTTCGGATGGCCTCTGCCTACGGTCTGTTGCTTCATAGTTTTGCAAGTGCAGGAGTGATCATGACGTTTTATGACCGCAAAGACGCCGCCGCCGTCTTTATCCTGCGCCTAGGGCTCGTGTGGTTCATGTTTCTCTGGGCCGTCCACAAGATCATTACGCCCCAGCAATATCAAAACTTGGCCAAGAATATCGACGGGGTCGAGATGTCCTTTTCCCAGATATACGCCGTGGGATGCGTTCAAATTGCACTTTGTTTGCTGGCAGCTCTGGGCGTTTTTCGCGTTTTCAGCTATGGCGGTCTTGCGGCGATGCATTTCTTTACCATCACCCGACAATGGGAGCGATACCTAGATCCCTTTGCTCTGAACGACCGCGGCTTTCCAATCAACCGAAACCCAGTGATCGCTCTTGCGGCGATGGCCGCGTTCGTCGCGCTTCTGCTCCTGATTCACCGCGATCACTTCAGCATCGGAGGCTGGCTGCGGCGCCACGCAGGCGCCCGTTGGTGGTATTAGGATCTGACTTCTAGAAAAGGTAACCGCCCCATAAAACCATCCATTTGGCGAGATTGAGGGCGTGCCGAGATCGGCTTTGTCCGCCACCTTTGAGTTCGAGTGCGAACACTTGCTGCGGCCAGCACGAACAACCGGTCCGGCCGCCATGTGGCGGCGCTGAAATTCTTGCATCTGCGACGAATTTCCTACCGCGAGCGCACGCAGCGAGAATTCAACACTTCTGCTGTGCGCGTGAAGTGGTTGTTCTCTGCACGTAGGATCAATGGCGGCTACGGCTCTTAAAGCATGCGATAGATGTGCCTAGCGACATGCAAGCGTTAAAGATTACCCGATGAGAAAAGCCGCCTGCTGGCGGCCTTTCCTTCCTTCGCAGATTGTTTCTGGACACTATGGCAGCCATTGCTTATCGCCATCAGTGAGGCCGTACCACTGAAGCTCTACAGTTCTTTGATATCTCGCATCAACTCGTTGGTGAGCCTTGTGAAGTAGTTCTACACTGCCCGTCTCAACTAAAATCCGGCCCACTCGTGATACCACCGAAGACCCGGGGAGTTTCTTGTTGTCCTCAGTCTGGGCATCTATCATCTGCGCGCCTCGGTTGATTTCCGCAACGTGCTTGTTCAGCTCGATTTCATTCATTTTTTACACCTTATCCTTGGTCGCTGCTTTAATTTTCTTGTCTGTGTTGTACTGACTCAGCGAGTACACGGCCCAAATAGCGGCCGGAATCCAGCCAATAAGCGTCAATTGCAGGAGCAGGCAGAAAAAGCCCTGAAATGGTCGCCGGATCGTGAAGAACACGACGAAGGGCAGCACAATCGCTAAAATTAATCTCATCTCTAATAACCTTTAGTTTGTTAGACCGCTGTAATGCCACATATGGGATTAAACAGAGATTTAGATAAACTGCACCCCCGTCAAGCGGGGGCGCTGCTGCCTGGTCGCGTGGTTCTCATCTTATCCATCGCCATATCTTTCGCTGACCGGCTTTTTCGTTTCGCTACGGTGCGCTGCGCATCAAAAGCAGCCTGAAGTTCCTGATCTTTTTCCGAAACCTCTTTCACCGGTGCAGAGGCCGGTTTCGCATCAGCCAGCGCCTTTGCTGTGTCTCTGGCTTGCTCTGCAGCCAGATCGAGGTGGGTTCCTTTGATCTTCGGACTTTCACCACCCAAGAACTGCATGAAATAGGGATCTTCAAAGTACCGGATTTTGTTTGCGATCACCGGCATCCTGCCTTCGCGGATCAGCACAACCTCATTTTCAGGCAATCGGCCAACGTGTTCCGGCCGGAGCAGGCGAATGCCTTCCTCGCGTTCCGATATGCTGCCCATTTCCATTTTGCCGAGCGCCCGAGACTTCGACTTGCTCATAACTGTTTTGTCCCCGATGGACCTGGACACATGTTCACGCACCTCAGAGTCCTCGGAGGCCGCAAACATCTGCGTTCCGGCGTTTGCCAGCATCGCCCGTACACCTTCATGCCCATAGATGTCCTGCAGGCGTGACAGCGTTTGAGAAATCACGATGATCCGACCGCCGAACGATCGCATGGTGTCATACGCCTCAACGACGCGCTCAAGGTGGCCGAGACGCTGAAACTCATCGAGCAGCATCAAAACCTTGAACGGCTCATCTGGGCCCGGTTCGTGGGTTTCGATTGTGTTCACCAGATCGAGGAAGAACAGGCGAATGAGTGTCCGGAACTCTTTGACCTTTTTCCCCGGCACAGAAAAGTAGATCGAGGTGGGGCGCCGACGCAGATCCTCAAAGTTGATGTCATTGCCCTGCGTAGCTCTTGCTACAGAAGGGTTGCGCCAGAGCTGAAGGCCGGAGTTGTTCATAACCGAAATCGTTGACCGCAGGATTTTGGATTCTTCGGCTGCAAGATTCAGAAACTCATCTGCTGCCCGGGCATAGCCCACTTCTTCGGCCATCTTTTCGTAATCCTTTTGCTTGGTCGTTTTAACCAGGCGCAGGATCTCGGAAATGTACGGACGGTTCCGCTTGATTGCCAACATCGCCATTGCGCAGAACATGCCCTCGACGCCGCCCAAAAAGCCCTGAGCGGACGAGCTGGGCGTGTCGAACATCTGCGTTGCGACCTGAATTACTTCTTCCCAACGCCGATCCAGATTGTCTGCGCGAGCTGCGCGCCTCAGCGGGTTATAGCTGTGGCTTTTCTCCGGATTCTCAGGGTCGAACACAAAGACCTCATCCCCCATTGCTGCCCGCCGTGCGCCGGTCGCTTGGAATATCTCGCCTTTGATGTCCAGAACAACGCAGGAGCCGTTGAAACGCAGAATGTTGGGGATCACAAAGCCGCTTGTTTTACCCGAGCCAGACGGAGCAATGAACATCGCATGTGGTTTCTGTACGCTTGGACCGGGCTTATAGAAAATCGCGTTCTTCTCTTTTGGTGGGCCGAACTTGGCAAAAACGATTTCACTGTCCAGCTTAGATTTCAGCTTCAGCGGTGCCGCGTATCCTTCTGTTACGAGCTGAGGCGCTTTCGCAAAAACGGCATCCCCGTATTTGGTCGAGGGGCCGCGCAGAGCAGCGGCCACAAACGCAAATGTCAGAACGCAGACGGCCACAACAGCCACAAGCCCGATGACCTGTTGTTCTTCTGCAGGCCGTGCCATGAACTTTTCCGGTATCGCCCAGATGTCCAGCCCCCGGAAGCCTTTCGTGTTGAGGTATTCGATAACCAGACCGACTACCAACACCGCACAGGCCGAAGTAGCGATAAAGCCCATTGTGCCGGCTATCGCTACCTTCTTGCCTTTTGGGAGATCCTGAAACTCAGCCATCCGTCAGCTCGCGTTTAAAGAAACACACGATACCAAACTCGGCAGGCACGACGCCGACCATCTCCCAACCGTCTTGCCCAAGCTCCGCAAACTTCACGCTTGCTTTTTCCTCTACCCGCATCAAGACATTACGATACTCAAATTTTTTCATTCTATTTCTCCTTCAGATAAGTTGGTCAGCGGTCATCAAGGGCGGGAAAATCACGCCGTTGACCTTCCGCTCGTCTCCGATTTTCTTCATGTGAACGATCATGTGAATGGTGGCTCTAATGTCATCAACCACCTCTGACTTTTGGACAGTCGGAGATCCGCGCCGCACCATTTTGCTCATCCGTCCGATGGCATCGACAGGTGAGTTTGCGTGCATGGTGCAGACAGATCCGTCATGGCCGGTGTTCACCAGTTCGAGGAACATATTCGCGTCGTCGCCTCGGATTTCACCGCAAACCAGCCGATCAGGCCGGAGGCGTAGCGCAGATTCAAGCAGCTTGGTTGGGGATCGAGGCCCGTTGTCCTCGGAACGATCAGCAAGCAAGCCCACGAAGTTCGGCTGCTCGATGTCCAACTCTGCCACTTCCTCAATTGTCACGATCCGTTCGCCTGGATCGGCGCGCTTCATCATCGCATTCAAAACAGTTGTTTTGCCCGACGATGTACCGCCAGCAATAATCACGTTCCATTTGCTCTGCATCGCGAGGTCGCCCAACTCGTCAAAGCTCATTGTTCCGGCAGCGAGAGCCTGCCGCGCATTCCCGAGCGCGCTGTGATCGTTGTTTTCTGCCAATGCGGCCTCTTTGCTGGCAAAGCTGAACGCGCCCAGGTCAACGCTTTTCACGCGGAGCAGGCGGATCGCAACGGACCCCACGCCGGTTGTCGCAGGTGGGATAACAACCTGCACCCGAGCTTTGCCCTCCCTTGTCGGGACATTGGCCGTCGCAATCGGCTTCTTTTCTCCGAAAGTCACGTCGCTGAACCCAGCCACACACCGCCCGATATTGCCAACATCATCCTTGGTCAGAGTGATGTTTGTCTTGGTCATGTGGGTTGTGCCCATTTCCTCAACCCAGACCGTTCCGTCTGGGTTTACGGAAATTTCGCTCAGGTTTTCGTCATGTAACAGATGCTCGATCTGTTCGGTGTAGTATTCCAGAAGGCCATTGCCGTTTCGCCCGCTCATATTTTTTCCTTGTTATTGGCGTCAAAAAAGGCCGCTACCGCAATCAATTGTGCGGGGAGCGGCCGGAAAGGCCGACGATACGGCCGCCTCAATGGTTCTGTCTTGTCTGACGTCAGCACCAATGGGACAGTTTAGGTTGATTTGATAAGAGAGGGTTTCTGGCTCATCGTAACCGCCAA
>NZ_JBXWNR010000028.1:0-25238 GCF_059610465.1 Ruegeria sp. CDSC085
GCGGGATGGAGCAGCCCGGTAGCTCGTCAGGCTCATAACCTGAAGGTCGTAGGTTCAAATCCTACTCCCGCAACCAAAAATACTATAATAAATCAATACGTTACACACCGCCTAAGAGCGGTGTTTTGCGTTGTCGCGATGGCGATGGAAGCACTGTGGAAGCAAACGGGACGGAAATATTGGTGTGGCGGAGGGAACACAGGAGGGCCAAAACATACCGATTCCGAGTATTTCCTCAAGAAATATCACAAAAAGGAAGATGTTGTTGGTGTTCGAAACAGAAGACGATTGAGATCAACAGTGTTCCTCTCTGTTTAAGCTAGGAGTGTTTCTACCAGGTGTAGCTGACTGAGAAGAGACGAAACCTATACATCTTGCTAAACACAGAATCGCTTGATCCAGAAGTAGTCGACGCTTTGCTATTGAGTTTATTCACAGCAAGATGTGACTGAAGATGATATTTTGGTTGATGATGCAAACTTTGTAATTTAGGCCAATAGTACATAGTAGAAGCATTACACCCAAAAGGCTAAGTAGGTATCTAAGACTTTGAAAAGAAGTAAAATAAAGAAACGCTCGCCTAACGTATTTGGGGAAGCCGTCGTTAATGTAATTGGGAAACCCGTTGATGAGAAAAGTGGGCACCCAGTCGTATTGCAGCGTCTTACGGAACGACACATACTGAAAGTAGAAAGCATTTCTGAGGACTTTTTATGGGTCTCAGTCCGTAGTTTCGGCAAAAGGCGACCCGCTTTTTCTCTTCAATTGAAAATGTCGAAGATCGCTTGGATGCAGGTCGTGAAATCCCCTGTCCGAATGGGGCAAATAGTTCTTCTAAAAAGGGGAACCTTAGTTCCCGCAAGTTTGGCAAGGCTGCTAGAGGGCTATCGGAAAAGTAGAACATCTACTGGACGTTCGTTGCGCACCGGAACAACGGATTCGATACTTTTGAAAGAAAACACTCCTAACTTGTCCGTTGAGGCCTTTACGACGGTCGGACAGTCTGGTGGAGGCTTTCGATTCAAAGACACGCCCAAGCCCAAGCCGCGACCACGGCCTCCATGGGAGGATCGACCTGGCCCAATGCGAAGGAAGAGGAATGACTGAAGGCCCTGTTTTAAATAGACCCTCTCCTGAAAGTGAGATGAAGGAGATATGGCAGCGACGCGTTGAGTTAGAGCAAAACATAACGAGCCGTATCAGTGAAACAACTCGATATATCGGATTTGGTATAGTCGCTTGGATTTTTGCAGTACACACATCCTCTTCTGGCTTTGCAACTTCATACGTTGAAAGCTACGGATTCTTTGTCGGGCTTGCGGGTTTAGCGGGACTGCTCACAATCGTGTTGGATTATTTTCAATACATTTTTGGGTATCGTTCTGTCGGCATCGCTATGGACAACCGAGAAAACAATTATCAATTCCAAGAAGGTTCTGCTGCTTACGTTTTTCAAAATTTAACTTGGAAAGCCAAGCAATGGACCGCGGGTATAGGGGCTATAACTGTTTCTGTAACGTTTGGTATGCACGTTATTCTCAGGAATTTCGGCGGATAAAGCGTCCCTTGGTCTAAAAATGGGCTTTGATCTACGTCACAAGAGTTTTCATTCCTGTAGTGGCCAATTAGTGGAGGGCGAGAGCAATTTTACCGAACTCCTGAAGTGAAAAGCGGCGAAATAGTACATATCATTCAAGCAGCTAATTCACGTTAAAGTAGTGCCAGTTGTCTTGGATATCTACTTGAACTGGTACCGGCTTGCCGCCCTCCCCAACCGTTCATCGATGGGAACCGGGTGATCGACAGAGTAGCGTTTCAAGGCTTCAAAATGGTTCTCCAAAAAGTCATGAAATTCGTCTGGACATACACCTGAGGCAGCTGCTCGAGAGACAAGCAGGCCTAGAATTTGCCGATCCAGTTCCCGCATTTTGGCAACGCGATTAGCGTCCATCACGTCGCTGGGCCGAACGCCTGCACAGTTCTGCAAGAGGTCATTCCCGATAACAGTCTCAAATTGGTGCCAAAGTTCGTGAGTGGGCCAGCGTGCGCGATTTCCGTCTGCGATGGGCATGCAGTAGCGAATGCGTTCAACCGCGTCTGTGAAGGCGTCTCCGATGATGTCGTGCACGTCCTGCCAATTGCGCATCTCAAACCGGTTGCGGAGTTGCTTGGAGCCAAGCCGCATCTCAAAGCGCCAGACCTGACTTGAGGACCGGTCGGTCAGATCAAGGGGCGGTTTTCCCGCAGCTTCAAGTGCTGCGTTCCAGATGGTCAACCAGCCCATTTTGTTTTGCTGAATCACTTCGGCCCGCTTGTCATAAATCGCCAATTGCCGGTTGGCGACGGCCCCGGCACGCAGCCCAACCACACGCGCTCCGCTGGATACGGTCGCGGTCTCATCAACGCCCGTATACTCCGTGACCTTGGTTCCGGGCGGAACAACCAAGGCTTCGCGGTCGGGTTCAAACCAAGGGGCCAGCAAGTCCACGGCAAAGTCAGCCCGCGCGACCCGCAATTGCGTCTCTACATATTTGACCCCAAATGCTTCCATGCAATCGCGAAAGTGCTGCTCAGCGCCTTCCAGACCGCCTGTAGCAAGGCCAAAGGCACGAAAGTCGATGGTGATGCCGGGATTGTTGGAAATACGGTCCTGCGGGTCTTGAAACAGCCATACGGCCCCGTGGTCGCCCGTATGGGCGGTGAAGCCGCGTGCGCCCTTGCTGGTCACGTTGAGCGACACGGAGCCAAATTCGAGGACACAATCGCTATAGGTCTCTTTGGCGTGATGTTTGGCGGAAGCCAATTCTTCGCGAAAGCTGTCATGGATATCCGTCTGAATAGTGAATTTTAGCCCATCGAAGCCCGAATGCAGGATTGTTGCTTCCATTTGCGCTGACCTTCGCTTTCGTATTCGTGGAGGGGGGTGTTACAAGACCCCCCTCTATCGCAGCATGCCCTGCCGCTGGGATATTTGGCGATGTAGGGAAAAGAGTGCGGGGGCTTATGCCCCCTTTGTGCCTCCGGCGGGGCAGCATTTGTTTTGGGGCCGGAGCGAAGCCGCTCCGGCGCTGCCATCACCTGGCATTGGTTTGACGGCCAATCCAGATTTCGGCGCGCTCCGCGCATTTGGCAATATTGAGCAGGTCTGAATGATGGAAGCTGGTCGCGTTGCGCCATTCGCCGGTGTCGGTTTTGTAGGCGCGGGACATATCGACTGAGTAGAAGCCGTCATTGTTCCATATGGTTGCAGTGATCAGGCCGATCTTGAATTTCTGTGCAGGCTGGTTTGCCATGGTTCAGTGTCTTTCCGTTGATGTTTGAGAAAAGGGACGCGGGACCGTTTCGCCCGCGCCCCGTCAGAGCCATTCCGGCCCCAAAATCCCGCACAGCGCTGCCAACCCTGTGCGGGCAAAACTCAGGCTGCGGTGTAACTGCTGGTGTTGCCGTAGCGACGCGCCTCGGCCCATTCCAGAAGCTCACGGCGGCGGTAGCGGACAGACCGACCGGACTTGTAGAATTTTGGGCCAAACCCAGTCACGCGCCATTTCTGGATGGTGCGCACGCTCTGGCACAGGAAGTCGGCGGCTTTGCTTTCGTCGATAAAGCCGTCCAGATAATCCGTAGCAGGGCGGTTGTTGTCGTTTGCGGGTTCGTTTGTGAGCATCTGTTTACTCCGTGTTGAGTTGTTGATGCTCTCGGTTCTGCCCCAACTCCGAAACAGTAAATACTACAGTAAATCACCAGCGAATTTACTGTTTTCTGGCTTTCTTCAATTCTTCAAAGAATGGTGCGAAATGAGGCCTTATACCCTCGTATCCCGGCTTGTCAGCGTGCGGATATTTCTCAGGATTAGCAGCGCGCATCTGTTGCCGAACACGGTCAATGTTAGCCTTTGCAGGCAAGGAAACGTCTATCTGTTCCTGCGCCGCCAAAACACGAAACGCTGCCTCGACATCTTCTTTTATCGAAGGTCGCCCCGCTTTTACTGGAACAGGGAAGGGCTGAGCTTTCAAAAGCGGATCATTCGCCGCGCTAATCATGCGTACTCGGACATCAATGAAACGCAGAGACTGACAGTGCACTTCGTTCTTTTCAAAGACAAAGCGTTCGTTCCAAGCCTCTCGCGGGATTTGAACCGGCTCTAAGTCAAGGGTCCGGGGCCTATCGAAGCCATAGGCGCGATAAACGCCTTTTCTCAACCATTTCACGATTTCATCAGTGGCACGTCTTTTTAGCTCAAGCTTCGGCGAGCTGACTTCACTCAGTTTTCGAGCACCGATTTCGGCGCGCTCCCATCCGTCTGCGACCTCGGTGCTCGCCTGCGCCATCGCGTCGCCAAAGACTTCAAGCCAATTTTTGTCCCCGCGCAAATCCTGCGCTGCGACCCACTCATCTTTGTAGCAATGCTTAGCAAACGCTTCTGCAGATTTGGAAAGCCAATGGGACTGCTTCCAAATTTCTAAGTAACTCATTTTGTTGGTCTCGGTCTACTCGTGGGTTGCGGTGTTTTGCGCTGACTGTGGAAGGCGGTTTCGCGTTAGCCCATGGGTAGAAATCGAATACGGCAGGATCAACCCTCTATGTAACGTAATGCGTTCGCGCTCCCTATGTAACGTAAGATTATTGATGACCGATATCCAAATGACGATCTCGCTAGCCGCCCAAGTGTGCGGCGACAACGCGGACAAATAATCCTTTCACTCGGGGCGGTCCAACTGGTGCTTCCGGCCTATACCGGACCTTGGTTGGTATCGCAGCGAACGACAATTGGAGGCCATTGTGCCAAACGCTGCTTCTACAACCAATTTCCACAATGCGCACGATAACGGTCATTGAGCCAAACGCCCGTGCAATAGCGCCAACCGCTTGACCAAACCAGACCAACGAATATGAAGAACAGGCTGTAAACTCTCTTTAAACGTTTGGGAGTCTCACGAAGCAGATCACCATTAATCGCAAACGCCGAAAACTTCGGGTGTGCAAGCAAAAAAAGGCCCTGCGAGGATCGTGCCCCCTTTTGCTCCGAGATTGACAGTATGGGGATTACTAAGTTTCATGGAGTCTGAACCGCAACGTACTCTAATTATGGCATTTATGTTCTGGCCATGAGTGCAAGCTGGAGGACTCTAAAATGCAAGGAAAAACACTCGCGCAAGGACGCTATCAATACATAGATTTTTCCGAGGCCGGGCACGTTTGGTGTGTGGCTGCATCTAAACCTTACTACCTCGACCAGAAGACAAAAAGGTGGGTTTTGCATAGCCTTCCGGATAATAAAGATCGCGCTTACCGAGTATCGACCAACAGTCGTGGTGATGCATTTGCAACCGCAAATGACCGCCGACTTTTCTATTTTTCCCAATCGGATCAGGAATGGAAGTTGATTCGGCAAGGCTCCAAAGGTGGAGGAAATTTCCCTCCTTTGTTGGTCCTTCAACCAAATGTTTTTGCATCTGAGAATCCTAGCTTCGCTGTTTCTTCGATATTTGGCAGGATTGATCCTGGAAAAAGTGGCCTTGGCTGGCAGGCATATGAATTAGTCGGAAAGGTTTGGCAAAAGGTATCGGGGGCTTGGACGATAAACACTACTTTGCACCCCACTACTCGCGACATCTGGACGTCAGACAGACACGGTTATCTTAACATATGGGACCGTACTTCTAAAAAATGGAAGATGAACGCCTATGTTTGGGGCGAAGGGGGCGAACACTACTACAAAGTCAAAGATGTAGTCACTTCGAACGGACAGGTTTTCGTGCTTTCCAAGGCAAGGGGTCGGCTGTGGAGAGGGGTCGATAGAAAGGACGGATTAATCACGAAGAACCCACTGGAAAACAAGCGTTATCCGATTGCAGTTGCTAAAGCGCCAGCAGGCAAAGGGGTGACACTTATTTATCCTAATGGCTCGTATCGTTTTAGCACTTAGCGAAATTGGCTTTCCGACAGATAACTCGACAGTTGGACGGGAAAAAGCGCCAATATAACATGCTTTTTGGTGTCTTGGCGCCATAGTAAGAGAAGACGGCTGTCAGATTACTTTGTACCCCGTCAGGTGGCTTTATCCGCAGAGCAAGTCATCCGGTACTATGAAATGAAGGTCGGCTCTCAACCCATAACGTCGTGATGTGCTTGCTGAAGCATCGGTGACTCTGAGCTATACCTTTAATCTGACTGCTTTATTTAGAAGAAGTGTTTCTGCCTTTCGTGACAAATGCTGCGCGGGATATCAAGAGGCGGTGAAGACTCTGAACCGACATTCGCATTTTCCGTTTCGTTACATGACTTATCTACCCAGAATATTCGCTGGGCATGATGATTCCAGATCGTGAGAAAATACCTATGTAACGTATCGTATACGTAGACGCGCTACGTAATATAGGCAGCCTTCGTATACGTCATTGGAGTTGGGCGCGCTTAATGCCTTACCTAACCAGATGCTGCCCCCTGCCGGTTTCCTGCCCTCCGACCAACATATTGAGCCGCGCCGCATTTTCTTCTGCAGCATGCCGCACTGGATCATCTGCCAAATGCGCATACCGCATAGTGGTCTGAATCTGGCTGTGACCCAACAACCGCCCGACCATCTGAATGGGCATTCCTGATGATACCGCATTTGAAGCATAAGTATGGCGCAGGTCATGAATGCGAACATCATTCAGAGCAGCCTGTTTACGTATTCGACGCCATGGCTTTTGCAGGTCGGTGGCGTAATGGCCGGGAACAGCCCCGGCAATGACGTAAGGGTTGTCAGGAAGCCGTGGCAGGGCACTCAGAATCGCCCGTGCGGCTTGGGGCAAAGGAATGCGCCGCGCGCCCGTTTTGGTGTCTGGAAGCTCCATTCCAACGTCGGTGATGAAAGACCATTGCAAGGTCTGAATTTCACCAAGGCGACAGCCGGTTAGGATCAGCAATCGGAACGCGGCAACCACAAACGGTGTCTCCGATCCGTCCCGTTCCGCGTCTGCCAAAACCTGCCCAAGCCGTTGAAGCTCATTCTGGTTCAGGTATCGTTCCCGCTTTTCTTCGCGGTATTTCGGGACATGGCGGCACGGGTTTGACCCGTCTGGGCGCAAGCCCCAGATTTCCGCCAGATTGAACATCTTGGACAACACGCCCAATGTCCGGTTCGCCTGATAGGGTTTGTCTCGAAACTTGTGGTGCAAATCGGCAATGTCCTTCCGTTCCACATCGACCACTTTGAAGCTGCCAATGGCCGGAACGATGAACAGGTCAATTGCCCTGCGATATTCCCCTTGGGTGGAAGGCTTGCAGCGTTCCCTGACGTGAGTGTCAAAGAACCGCTCACACAGGGCAGCGACCGTTGGCGCGCGGCGATGTTGGGAAATCTCTTCGGCAGGGTTCTCACCTTTTGCCACTTGCCCCATGACTTCCTTTGCCAGCTTGCGCGCCTCATCAACTGTGATCTTGCCATGCCGACCGATGGAGACACGCCGGGTTCTCCCACCTTTGCGATATTGCGCCTGATAGGTCTTGGCACCGGAGGGCATGACTCGGACACCAAACCCGGCAATCTGACTATCCCAAACAAAGTAATCTTTCGCCTCAACGGGCAGGGCTTCTACGGCGCGTTTGGTCAGTTTGGGCATCCCTCATCCTTTCATTGTCATCGCCCCGTGGAAGCATTGTGGAAGCAACTGGAAGCGGTTCATGGCGTAAGAGGTAGGAAATGCGTGCGTAGGGCGTCAATAATAAAACAATGATTCCAATAAGATGGGGTAATGCGGCGTTTTCAAGCGTAGTTGGTGCAGGTAGGCTCAAGCTATCTCATAACCTGAAGGTCGTAGGTTCAAATCCTACTCCCGCAACCAAAATTACCAGTAAAATATCAACCACTTAGCGCTCCAAGGGGCGCTCCTTGCGCTTGGAGCCTCCTCATGCGGCGCTGCAACGCTTACTCCAAAACGGCTTCACCGTCAGTGCTGTCAGCACCGTCAGCCAAAAGAAATTAAGACAATAATCGATCTCCCGGATGAATTGCTTAACGTCTTCACATCGTCAGGCTCATGACCTGAAGGTCAGAGGGTCAAATCTTACTCCCGAAACCAGGTCGAATAATCTCAACACAGCCCGATTTAGAGTAGACATCATAAACGTTACCGGAGCGAATTGCGCTCTCGCCCGCGTGGGCCTGAAACTATCATCCCGATGGATCACAGGCCAATCATGCACTAACAATCTACTTGGACCTGTCTGATGAGGTTGCGCGGGAAGAATTGGAACCTTGGGAGAGAAGTGTGGGATACATTGTCAAAGGTGTTTTAATTTGTTGCGCTATCGCGCTTGTTTCTGTTTTTGCGGCCTGGCTTCTCCTGTCTTCCGCGTTGTTTTCTTCTGTCAGAACAGCTTTCGTTGAAAACCTGGTCAGCAAGAAACTTGGTCAGGACGTTAGAATAAAAGATGAAGTACGTCTCGGCCTTGGTCGGCAGTTGCAGATATCAGCGGCAGGGCTGGTACTACCCGGTTCGCCGAAAACAGGTGCGAAGCTGGCGGCAATCGACAAACTTGAATTTGACATTTCCGCGCGTGACCTTTGGAACAATAAGCTTTCGCTAAGTGGCCTTTCCGTCTCGGGTCTTCACCTGAACCTGATCACAGACAAAGATGGCGTTGGAAACTGGCGGTCCATTTCTCAAGCGGATGCTGCAGCCGGGAAAACCGCAAAGTCTCGGCCTCTACCTGTTGTCGGAATGCTGACGGACCGCAAAGTTGACCTGACGGATATCAGAATTTTTTATCAGAACGAATTGAACGGGCTTGAACTGGACCTGCAGCTTCCTGAACTGCTTTTGAAACGCAACGATCAAACCAACACTGCTACTGCGGTAGGAACCGGTTCGTTAAACGGAGAGGGGTTTGATCTGAGTGGGACGTTCCCAGCGGCAGATCCGTTTCAGGTATCGGTGGACTTTGAACAAGTCTCGATTGTTGCCGAAGAGGTCCCTCAGGAAAACGGGCTACAGGTGAGGACGACCATGGAGATTGCGGAACTTGGCCAGCTCCTCGACATCCTGAAGCTCAATCGTGTTTTGGAAGGTACAGGGAGTTTTGGTGCAACAGTCCAAACGGCTGACGGCATAGCCCGGATCGATGATCTGACCGTGCTGGCGGAGTTGGATGGAGGTCAAAGCGTCTCGCTGACGGGGAAAATCGGAGAGTTGGGGAACCCGGAAGATGTATCGCTGACGACCCGTATTCGGTTGTTCCCGGAAAACTCTGAGCCAGCCCCCGCCGTATCACGATATGATCTCAAACTTGTCGCGGTTGATATGGTTATGGACAGTGTTCCTGGGCAGGTTCCTCAGCGACAAATGGTAATTCAGACCAACGGGTTCACATTGGATACCTCAGGCGAAGGCCCACCCCCAATCAAGTTTTCCGAGCTTTCCCGAACACCCGAAAGCGCCTTGCGTGTGGGGAGCATCAACTTGAGAATTGGGAACCCAGCTGATCCGTTTATCATTTTGAACGGGTCGGTCGATGACGCGCTGAAGCTGCAAGGCATATCAGCTGAAGGTCTGATGGATATTCCGGCAAGCAGTCTGATCTCACCAGAGCTGTTAGGGCCGGACGACCGGCTTGGCAGGTTTTCCGGCGACTTTCATTTGAGCGGCGGTATCAATCAGCTTTCGCTGACGAATTTGGATGGTCAGACGAGTGAAACTGATGTCTGGGCTCTTGGGGTACATGGTTCTGTCAAGAATGTGCTCAAATTCGAGGACCTGGATCTGGCAATTGATGTCGAAGTCCCATCCGGAGCGGATCTGTTGGAGGCACTGTCACTTGAACGCGTGGAAACCGGGCAAGCTCGCTTTGAAATAGGGTTGGTTAGCCAAGGCACCGATTGGAACGCAAATGCCAAAGTCGGGGTTGCCGACTCTGTCCTGCAAATTGCAGCCGATCTTGATGATGCAACAAGCGACCCTGTATTGCGGGGTACCATTGAAAGTGACCTGATAAAGATAGACCAGATCCGAACCATCGTTCAGGCGGTCGCACAGTTGAGGAAGTTAGGCGGTTCAGAGCCGAGCGAAGAAGACGCCAATAAAGAAGCCAGTGACACTGGCCCGCTAAGAGATGTGACGCTTAAACCTATCGGCCGTTCGATTCTGTTGTCCGGTGTGGATATGGATGTTGATATTGATCTTCGGCACATAGAAGGGGCCAAAGGCATCAGCAGTTTGCAAAGCGAACTGACGCTCAACGAAAATGAGTTCAAGGCCGGGCCTTTGAAGTTTGAATACGGAGGCGCTCATTTCGATGTCAGCGGGCAAATGGATCTGTCGGACGAAGCGCATCTGCTTACGTTGACCGGCAAGGCAGGCGGTTGGCAACTGGATGATATTCTTCACAGTCTGAACTTCAAAAAGGGCGCCAGCGGTACGATCTACGCAGATTTTTCGGTGACCGGAGAAACCGATTCACCCAAACACTTTGCCAACACCATGAGCGGCAGCGCCACAGTTTCAATGCGCGATGGCTCGATCGAAACCCAGCTTCTTGATCTGGCAGGGCTAGGGGTCTTGCCTTGGGTGTTTGCCAAGGAAAAACAAAAGGTTGCTCCAATCGTATGCTTGCGCGCACCGATCAGTATTTCCAATGGGAATATTTCGACGAAACGAACCACTATGGAAACAGATCATGTCCAGGTTGTTGTCTTCGGCGATGTTAATGTGGCTGGTAAAGCCCTGGACTTGAATCTGCAGCCCCGAAAGATCGGCGAACCTCTTTCGAAGAGCCCCTGGCCAGTGACTTTAAGGGGGCCTCTATCCGAGCCGAAAATCAAGGTCAAAGATGGGCCGAAACGGCTGAAACGATCTGACGGTGCGGACAAAATGCCTGCAAAAAGGAAACTCTGTGTTCCGGATATCTTGCAATTGCAATAGCGGCGGAGGTGGTTGGTTCCTAAACAAATCCGGAACTCGGGAAGGATGACAATGTGTCCGAAAGAAGTTCTCTGCTTCGGGCACGGAGAGTGGACTTCAGGGCAAACTCTGCAAGAAGTCCGACATCCCTTGGGTCAGGATGCATTGCTTCAAAAAAGACTAGGAACTGTTGATCGCTTCCAACAAGTGCACCGCTCGCCAGTAGTCGGCAACAGGTCCTCAGAATCTCAACGAAAGACAGGACATACCACCATCCAGCTTTGCACAATCGGTGTTGTCAATTTCAACGACCTCAAAGCCTTCGCGGTCCAGCATCTCTGCGGTGCGAGGGAATCCAGCTGCCATCAGTACCAGATTGTTGAACCGGATCGCGTTGGCAGCTGCCTCTTCACCGTCTGCAACATGAAGCACCCGGTAACCTTCAAAGCAGCCCGAAGCGTCCAATCGCCGGGTCGCAAGGATTGTCTCAGCATCCATAAGCGAGCAATCCGTTTTAAAGTGTAAAACCCCCTCGGGCGTGAACACTTCCCGCAGTTTGCACCCCCATTCAGAGGTGATTTTCGCCAGTTCCTCGACACCTTCTGCGTCAGTGCGATCCGACCGGCCCACCAGAATTTCACGCCCGGTTACCAGGATGTCTCCACCTTCGATATGGCCGGGACCTTTGATTTCCATGACCGTTTCGTAGCAGGCACGCAGAGTCGGGGCCATTTCGGCCACTTCCCCCATCCGCGAAGATGCGCCAGGCCGCATCAGCACTGCACCATGCGGCAGGCAAAGGGCCGTGTCTTCAACAAACTGCGCGTCAGGAAACGCATCCAGGGGTTCAAGCTCGATCACCTCCGCCCCGGTGCTTTTCAGTGCTGCCACATATGCCTTATGCGCGGCTATCATCCCCCCGAAATCCGGGTTTCCGATATCTTCTGCTCGCAATCCGTCAGCTATGGTCGGAGCCGGGCGTCGGGTGATGGCGCGGGAAAACTCAAAACTTGGGTCTGGCATGTTTCAATCTTTCTGAGGTTCGAATTTCGGAACGGTGATTTCGATCATCGCCGGTCCGCCCAGGGCGGCAGATTCGCGCAACGCTTGCGCGACGGCCTGCGGTTCTGCGGGAGCCGTGGTGAATGAAAGGCCAAATGACTTGGCCGTTGCTGCAAAATCGGGGGGGGAGGGGTTACATCCTATGACCGTCACACCTGCATCCTGCATCGATGTGGCAATTTCACCGTATCCGTGATTGTTCCAGATCACGAAAGTGACCGACAGGTTTTCGTCTGCTGCGGCCATTGCTTCAGGCAGTGAAAACTGCGCACCTCCATCGCCGACGATACATATTACCCGCACCGTCGGATCGGCGATCGACGCGCCGATGGCTGCGGGTATGCCATAGCCGAGCGCACCATATCCCGTTGCCGCATTGAACCATCCACCTGCCCGGTCGTGGTCGTAGTAAAGATTGCCCGCATAAATGGGCTGGGTGGAATCCCCGACCATCAGAGCATTCGGAGACGCGGAGCGCATTGCATTCAGTATTTCTACCTGATGGCGATAATTCGGGCCGATCTCCTGCCAGGCCGCGTCGCGCGTTTTTCTGGCACGTTCCGGTCCGTCGCTTTGTTTTGCCTCTTGCGGCAAAGCCTCGACCAGAGCGGGCAAAACCAGGTCGACGTCACCTTGAATGGCAACCGCTGCCTCATGCCGTGACAGTTGATCGCTGCACCGATCAACCCGTATCAGGCCTGACATTTTCGCAAATTGACCGGTGGCATACATGTCATAGTCGGTTGGCCCAAGCTCGGTTCCCAAGGCTAGAACGCAATCGGCGCTTTCTATCAACGCGCGCACCGCCTTCAAGCTGGGGCTGGCCGGAACGGTCAGAATATGCCCGTGCATCAGGCCGCGTGCATTGACGGTTTGCACAACGGGGGCATCCAGGGCTTCGGCCAGTGCTTGCAACCCGGCCTCAGCACGTTTCGCCCCGCCGCCTGCCAGAATGACGACTTTCTTTGCTTCAGACAGTTGTTTGGCGGCATGTGTGATCAATACCGGGTTGACCGGAGGCTCTGGATCGATCGATTCAACTGGTGTTTCCTGATATTCCAACGCTGCGATATCCAGCGGAACCTCTATATGCACCGGACCGGGGCGTCCGTTGGTGAGGTTGTGAAAAACACGCGCCAAGACCGGGTCCAGAGCGTTTCTGTCGGAGACTTGTTCGGACGCCAGTGCAACCGTTTTGCCCAGCCCAAGTTGATCGGGCAACTCATGCAGGTGCCCTAAGCCTTTACCAAGAGACGCAGTTTTGTTGACACCGGACACCACCAGCATCGGTATTGAATCGCCTCGCGCCTGCGCCATCGGCGTCAGCGTATTGGTCAATCCGGGGCCAGTGATCACAAAGGCTACTCCCGGCTTGCCCGACGCACGTGCATAGCCATCAGCCATGAAACCTGCGCCCTGTTCGTGTCTGGGTGTAATGTGCCGGATGCCCGAGGCAGCAAGACCTCGGTACAGCTCAACCGTGTGAACGCCTGGTATTCCAAAGACGCAGGTCACATCCCTTTGGCGAAGCTTGGCAACCAGAGCCTCGCCAATTGTCATTCTGCTCATGCGACCTCACGTGATTTGCTGTTGGCGTGATCGATGATACGAGAGACGGCAGTGCCAAAGTCGGTGTCACTGATCGTCAGGGCGACCCGCACCCAGTCCTTCAGGCTGTCCCCAAAGGCGGATCCCGGCATGACGGCCACCCCGGCCTGTAGCAGATCCCAGGCATACGCTTCGCCATCCAGCCCAGTGGCGGAAACGTTGATGAGTGCGAACATTCCCGCTTCGGGCCGGTGGACAGTCAGATCTGTTTCCGCTTCAAGGCGATCGGCCAGCAGGGTGGCGCGGCCAGAAAAGCGGGCGGCCATGCCGGGGGCAACCTCGGACCCGTCGCGGATCGCTTTTTCGGTCATGTCCGCGATGAAAGGCTGGTTGCCAAAAAGCATGGTCTCGGAATAGGGCAACAGCGCTTCGCAGAACGCGGCGGGCCCTACACACCAGCCACTGCGGAACCCAGGAGCGGCATGAGATTTCGAGATGGATGATACGCCAATGACACGATCCGCCAGTTCCGGATCCGCCAATGGCGAAACAAATCGGGCACCGTCAAAGATTAATTCTTCATAGACCTCGTCCGAGATGATCCACAAGTCATGCGCAATAGCGAGCTGCCCGATCTTGGCAACATCTGCGGCGGTCAGGATCGCGCCCGTCGGGTTATGTGGCGTAGTCAGGAGAATGGCGCGGCTGCGCGGAGTGATGCGGGCCGCGATATCTTCGGCCTGCATACGAAACCCGTGCTCTGGCCGCAGCGGTGCGGGTACCATCTCGGCCCCGGATGCGCGAACGACACCTTCATAGGTCGCGTACATCGGATCGCCGACCAGAACTTCGTCACCGGCCTCTGCGACCCCGGCCATGGCTGCAAACAGGGCGGTCTGCGTTCCAGGAAAGCACAGAAAGTTCTCAGGCTCGAATGCCCGCCCGCGAGAGGCGGAATAGCGTGCAGCCAGCGCGTCAAGCAGTCCGGCTTCTCCGCGCCCATTGGAATACCCTGTCCGCTGCGCCCGCAATGAGGTAACGGTGGTTTCGACCAATGCGTCCGACACGGGCACGTCCGGTTCTCCAATCGTCATTTCGACGATATCCGCTCCGGCTTTGATAAGGTCGCGCGCTTTCAGGTGCACGCCCCACTTTGCGCCACCCAAGCCCGCCAACCGTTCTGTCACCGATGTGATCTTCATGACTGCTCCGCCTCTTTGGTCAATGAAATCCCGACGATGGCGCTGACAGAATCCAAACCGATCTGCGCCAGTTGGCCTTCGGAAAAAGCATCCGGAAGCGCACCCCCTTCAAGCCACAGGCCGTCGATCACCGCGTTGCAGGCAATGGCCAGTTGCATTGCTTCTGACGCTGCGACCGAGCGCCCTGTTTCCTGCAATGCGGCGACGATCAGCTTCTCGAGGTGATCCCGGAAATAGTTGTAGGTTTGCTGGTGAATGCGCTGCATTTTCGGGTCATGCTGCACCTTGTTCAGGAAGCCTGCCCACAAGGCCACAGCGCTTGGATCGACGATTGGTGGTCGCAGTGACGCGTCGACGAAGTTGGTCAGCCGAGAAACCGCGCTTCCCTTTCCTGACGAAGCAGCTGTCTGGTCTGTCAGCGTATTCATGTGGTGCTCATACGCTGCCTGAACCAGATCTTCCTTGGATGAGAAATAGTGCCGGATCAGCCCTTGGGTCACGTTCGCGCGGGCTGCGATCTCACGCACTGTGGCGCCCCGAACGCCCATCTCGGCGATCAGGTCCAAAGTCGCCAGAATCAGCGCCTCGCGGCGAAACTTGGCAGACTCACGTTTAAATTTGCGGCTGTCGTCCTGCACGTCAGTGTCATCCATGGCATGGAGTTATTATACACTTGCATAATTGCGAGATTCGGGGCTTACTGCAAGCTGAAATCAGAAGATTCTTGGATATGGACACAGCCAAAGCAGTTTCACCCGCACCCGAAGCAATCACGCCCGACGAGGCGATAAAGGTTGAGGACTTGCATAAATCCTTCGGTACGCTGGAGGTTCTGAAGGGCGTCTCTCTGACTGCAAACAAGGGGGATGTTGTTGCCATTATCGGGGGATCGGGCTCTGGGAAATCCACCATGCTGCGCTGCATCAACTTTTTGGAAACACCGAGTTCAGGAAAGATCAACATTGGCGGCGAACTGGTTGAAATGCACGCGGATGGCAGCCCCTCCAACCGCCGTCAGATCGAACGCATCCGCACGCGGCTGGCCATGGTCTTCCAGCAGTTCAATCTGTGGACACACCGTACGCTTTTGGAAAACGTGATCGAAGTGCCCGTGCATGTCCTCAAGGTGCCGAAGGCAGAGGCTATCGCGCGGGCGCATGAACTGCTGAAGAGGGTGGGCCTCGGCGACAAGGCCGACACCTATCCGGCCTATCTTTCGGGTGGTCAGCAACAGCGCGCCGCCATCGCCCGGGCGCTTGCCGTCGATCCTTCGGTGATGCTTTTCGATGAACCCACGTCAGCGCTTGATCCCGAGCTTGTAGGCGAAGTTCTGACCGTGATCCGCGATCTTGCCGCCGAAGGGCGCACAATGCTGCTTGTCACCCATGAAATGAAATTCGCACGCGAAGTCGCAGACCACGTTGTCTATCTCTTCGAGGGCCGCATCGAAGAGCAGGGCCCACCTGCCGAGGTCTTCGGAAACCCGAAATCAGAGCGCCTGAAGCAGTTCCTCAGCTCGGTCGCCTGATCCGGAAAAACAACACATAATGAACCAAAAGGGAGTACCAAAATGAACGTCAAGAAACTGCTCGTGTCCGGCCTTGCCGCCGCTGTCCTTTCGGCTGGTGTCGCCAGCGCCGAAGAGGTCAAGATCGGCATCGCGGCCGAACCTTATCCGCCCTTCGCGTCGCTGGACAGTTCAGGCAACTGGGTCGGTTGGGAGATCGATGTCATCAATGCGGTCTGTGCCGCTGCGGAACTTGACTGTGTCATCACGCCGGTCGCCTGGGACGGTATCATCCCGTCGCTGACCGGACAGCAGATCGACGCCATCATGGCGTCGATGTCGATCACCGAGGAGCGGCTGAAAACCATTGATTTCAGTGATCCTTACTACAACACACCTGCCGTAATCGTCGCGGACAAATCGATGGATATCGAAGCGACCCCAGAGTCGCTGGCCGGTAAGGTTGTCGGCGTTCAGGCGTCGACCATCCATCAGGCTTATGCACAGGAATATTTCAAGGATTCCGAACTGCGGGTTTATCAGACTCAGGATGAGGCCAACCAGGATCTTTTCGCAGGTCGTATTGACGCCACTCAGGCCGACAGTATCGCCATGGCGGACTTCGTGAACTCGGATGCCGGGGCATGCTGTGGAATCAAAGGCGCCGTCGCAGATGATCCGGCTATCTTGGGACGAGGCGTTGGCGCCGGTGTTCGCAAGGGGGATGATGAGTTGCTTGCGGCGCTGAACAAGGGCATCGCGGCAATTCTTGCCGATGGAACGCACGAGAAGATCACCTCGAACTATTTCTCAGCCAGCATCTACTAAGCGGCTGCTGTGACCGGACTGTTGGAATCGCTTGGATTGGCGCAGAGCGCAGAGCTACTGTCGCTGTCGCCACCGGGTTGGGGGGGCAATCTGCTGCGCGGATTGTCCCACTCATTGCAGATCGCTTTTGGTGCATATGCGCTCGGCCTCGTGATCGGATTGTTCGGAGCCTATGGCAAACTATACGGCGGGAAGGTCACGCGCGATCTTCTTGCCATTTACACGACCGTAATCCGGGCCGTGCCGGAACTGGTCCTGATCCTGATCCTGTATTACGTGGGATCTGACATCATCAACAAAATCTCCGCTGCAATGGGTGGAGGACGGGTCGAGGTCAATGGCGTCGCCGCGGGCATTTGGGTTCTCGGCGTTGTTCAGGGCGCATATGCAACCGAGATTCTGCGCGGAGCCATTCAGGCGGTTCCACCCGGACAGATCGAGGCGGCCAAATCCTACGGGATGCCCGCCTTCATGACCATGCGGCGTGTCACAATCCCCGCCATGATGGGCTTTGCAGTACCCGGTCTGGCCAACTTGTGGCTGATCGCCACCAAGGACACTGCACTGCTCGCGGTCGTCGGGTTCAACGAACTGACACTGGAAACCCGGCAGGCCGCCAGCAGCACCCGGGCCTATTTTACCTTCTTTCTGGCAGCGGGTTTTCTCTACCTCATGGTCACCCTCTTTTCTGGTGGTATCTTCGCGCGGATCGAGAAATGGGCGCGTCGCGGTCAACCTTCTCTGAAAGGTGGTGGCAGATGATCGATCTCAGATCTTTGATGCAACCCCATCGTATCGTGATGATGCTGGTCTTTGCCGGGATCGTGATTTGGTGTGCGATGGCGTTGCGGTGGGACTGGTTGCCGAAATACGCTCCGCTTGCATTGCAGGGAATCTGGACCACACTCTGGCTACTAGTTGTCACCGTCGTTCTCGGATTTCTGCTGGCTGTACCACTCGGGTTGGCCCAGGCCGTTGGGCCCTGGTACCTTGCGGCACCTGCCAAGGCGTTCTGCACCATCATTCGGGGCACACCTCTGCTTTTGCAGCTTTGGTTGCTGTATTATGGCCTCGGCTCACTGTTCCCTCAATTCCCATGGATACGATCGTCCGAACTTTGGCCGTATCTACGTCAGGCCTGGCCTTATGCGGTGCTGGCCTTAACGCTTTCTTATGCGGGCTACGAAGGTGAGGTAATGCGCGGAGCCTTCAAAGGTGTCGCCAAAGGTCAGCTGGAGGCGGCCAAGTCGTTTGGAATGCCAAGGCTAACGATGTTCCGCCGCATCTGGTTGCCGCAGGCAATCCGCAACGTTCTGCCGACCCTGGGTGGTGAAACCATCCTCCAGTTAAAGGCTACGCCCTTGGTTGCCACGATTACGGTGGTTGATATCTACGCCGTGTCATCCCGGGTGCGGTCCGATACGTTTATCGTTTATGAGCCGCTCATCCTGCTAGCCGTATTCTACATTCTCGTTGCGGGTTTTATTGCTTTGGGGTTCCATTGGCTGGAAGTGAAGGTGCTGGGAACAGGAAACCGCAATCGGTCTGCCGGATAGTACAAGCCAGAAATGAAGCGAAACCCGCTGCCGTATTCCCGATGCAGCCCTTGCGTGGAGTTTACTGGCAACTCTGGGCTGGTGCCTGACGTTCTCGTCTATTGTACAAAGAGGTACAACACCAAGCCGCAATCGATTGGTCGGCGCAGTGGCGGATGCCACGAACTATCGCGATCCTTGCAAGCTTTCCAGCCCTCATCGCGTGCCACTCGCCTGGAAACAAAGGCCGGGCGATTTCACGAGCGGCGGCACATTTTCCTGAAACCGTGCAACCGGCGGGTTCTGCGACAGGTCAAGTTCATCGATCCCGGCTCCAAGTCTATTGGGGCGCGAAATTTGAGGCGCGTATTCAGCGCAGGCCAGACTGAACTTATTGCGGCAAGACCGTATTCAGATTTGAACTGACGACCGACATTTTGGTGGTGAAACGCCTTTGGTCGCGCGAATGGGCAGGACCTGCACTGAACGCGGGTCTTCCCAAGCCACGAATTGGTCATGCCCCTTGGCTCTGTTTGCAATTCAGCATGACGCTTAGATCGCCAGGTACTCCTCACGAAGACTGGTGTCTTCAAGCACTTCTTGCGCCGTTCCGTCAAATACGATGGTCCCGGTGTCAAGGATGATCGCGCGGTCCGCCAACTCCAGAGCGCGAACAGCGTTCTGTTCAACGATGATCGTGGTCATACCCTGTTGCTTGACGTGTATGAGGGTTTTTTCGATTTCGTCGACGATGACAGGCGCCAAACCTTCATACGGTTCATCCAAAAGCAGCACTTTGATGTCCCTGGCAAGAGCTCTGGCGATCGACAGCATCTGTTGTTCGCCACCTGACAGTGTAATCCCTTCCTGCTTCCTGCGTTCTCCGAGACGCGGGAACAACTCGTACAGCCGTTCGAGGGACCATCCGATCGGAGGCGCAATCTGTGCAAGCTGCAGGTTTTCTTCAACTGTCAGGCCGGGAATGATGCGCCTGTCTTCTGGTACAAGACCAAGGCCCACTGCCGCCGCTTCATAGCTTGTCATGTTGTGCAGCGGCTTGTGGTCCAACCAGATTTCGCCATGTCTAACCTCTGGATCTCCAACTCTCGCAATCGAACGCAGCGTCGAGGTTTTGCCCGCGCCGTTGCGTCCAAGAAGAGCAAGAATCTCGCCTTCATGTACGTTGAAGCTGACGCCCTGCACGATGTAGCTTTCTCCGTAATAGGAGTGCATATCCCAAACGGAAAGAAACGCAGGGGCGGTGCTGGCCAGATTGGCGTTTTTCGAAAAGTCAGGTTTCTCGTTCATAGCTTTTCCTTACGCCGCCTCGCCCAGATAGGCTTCACGAACCTTGGGATGTCCACGGATTTTTTCTGGAGTATCTTCGACCAGCGGCGTCCCTTGCGCCAGAACTGTGATGCGTTCCGCAAGGCTGAAGACCACATGCATGTCATGCTCGATAATGGCGATGGTTATGTCGCGCTCATCCTTGATCTGTTTTAGCAGATCAATGGTGTTGTTGGTGTCCGCCCGCGCCATGCCCGCTGTAGGTTCGTCCAGCAACAACAGCCGCGGATTTTGACTGAGGCACATGCCAATCTCAAGTCGCCGCTTGTCGCCCCGAGACAGCGAGGCCGCATTCATCTCACGCTTGTCGGCCATGTTCATCTCTTCCAGCATCGCTTCGGCCTGTTCGACAACAGCCTTTTCGTTGGCGATGGTCTCATAAGCATGCATCCGGAACGCCCCATCCCGCATGGCGAAAATCGGAATCAACATGTTCTCCATCACCGTCAGTTCACCAAAAATCTCTGGTGTTTGAAACACGCGGCTTATGCCCATCTGGTTGATCTGGAAGGGTTCAAGCCCCAAGACCGAGGCGTTGTCGAACAACACGGACCCGGTGTCAGGCATGAGCTTGCCGACCAGACAATTCAGCAAGGTCGACTTGCCCGCCCCATTGGGCCCGATGATCGCGTGAACCGAATTCTCCTCGACGCTGAGATTCACATCCGTGAGTGCCTTGAGACCGCCGAAGCGCTTGCTGACGTCTTTGACTCTTAGAATTGCCATGGCTCGCCCCTTATTCCGCCGGTTCCGTTTTGCCCGACGTCGCGTCGTCGGATTTCGATTTCTTGCGCTTGACCCGGTTGAGCAAACGTTGACCTCCTTCGACCAGACCACCCGGCAAGTAGATAACGACAAGCATGAAAAGAATGCCCAGCGTCAGATGCCAGCCTTTTCCGATGAACGGATGGATCACAAACACAATCGCGTCCTCCAACCCGTCAGGCAGGAAAGCAAACCAACTGTGCAATACGTTGTCGTTGATTTTCGAGAAGATGTTCTCGAAATATTTGATGAAGCCTGCACCCAGCACCGGACCTATCAAGGTTCCTGTGCCGCCCAGGATCGTCATCAAAACGACCTCGCCCGATGCGGTCCACTGCATACGTTCAGCGCCTGCCAGCGGGTCCATTGCGGCCATCAGACCACCAGCCAAGCCGGCATACATGCCAGAGATGACAAATGCTGCCAGCGTATACGGCTTTGAGTTCAGGCCGGTATAGTTCATCCGCTGCTGGTTCGATTTGACCGCCCGCAGCATCATCCCGAAAGGTGAACGGAAAATTCGGATGGACAGATAGAAGACCACCATCATAATCACCGCACACAGATAGTATCCAGCGTTGAAATCAAAGCTCCACGCACCCACGTCCAATGTGTAAGTTGCGCGCATCGGCAACCCGAACAGATGCGGCAGGTCCGGCGAGTTCGCGCCCTGCAGAATCTGCGGATCGTCCGCGTAAACCTGCAATCCGGTTTCCCCATTTGTAAGGTTGAACTTGGGGTTCGACAAAACCGAGTAAGCCAACGCAAAGCTCATCTGAGCGAAGGCCAGCGTGAGGATCGAAAAATAGATACCCGACCGGCGCAGGCTGACAAACCCGATCAGCAATGAGAACACTCCGGCAACCACAACGCTGAGTGCGATGGCCGGGATGATATTGTAGCTTAGCAGCTTGAACATCCACACGGCTGAATAGGATCCAACGCCCAGAAAGGCCGCGTGACCGAATGACAAATATCCGGTAAGGCCAAACAGGATGTTGAAGCCTATGGCAAAGATGCCAAAGATGACAAAGCGCTGCATCAAATCCGGATAGCCCGCGTTGAATTGCGCCATGGCGCTGCCTTCCGGGAACGGGTTCAGGATGAAGGGCGCCAGCATCGTAAGGAAGCCGACGATGATCAGCAGGCTGGTGTCTTTCTTGTTCAGTCCCAACATCGATTATTCCTCCATCACGCCTTTGCGTCCCATCAACCCGCGCGGGCGTGTGAGCAGCACAATAATGGCAACAAGGTAGATGATGATTTGGTTGATGCCCGGGATCGTCGTTGTGGCCCAGGTCGTTGAGGCAAAGCTTTCCAGAATGCCCAGCAGAAAGCCGGCAAGCACGGCTCCGGGGAGTGAACCCATGCCGCCGACAACAACCACAACGAAACTGAGGACCAGAAAATCCATCCCCATGTGATAGTTTGGTGGGTTGAGCGGCCCGTACATTACGCCGGCCAAACCAGCCACCGCGGCAGCGATACCGAACATGATCGTAAAGCGCCGGTCGATGTTGATTCCCAGCAAGCCAACAGTTTCGCGATCCGCCATGCCGGCCCGCACGACCATGCCAAACGTGGTGAATTGCAGGAATGAGAAGACGGCGCCGATAATGGCGACCGCAAAGCCAAAATAAACCAAACGCCAGATCGGGTAGATGATCGCGTTGGGATCAAACCCGATCATTGTGCCAAGGTCGATAGAGCCACTCAGTGCGTCGGGCGGCGGAGTTTGGATTGGGTTGGCACCGAAGAAATACTTCACGATTTCTTGCAACACGATCGCCAGACCGAACGTGACAAGGATCTGGTCAGCGTGGGGGCGTTTGTAGAAATGCTTGATAAGCCCGCGTTCCATCACATAGCCAACCGTCAACATGATTGGGATCGCAAACAGGATAGCCAGGGGGACAGTCCAGTCGATAATCGTCGCACCAACCTCTGGGCCAAACCACGCCTCAATATAGGGCGTTTCAACCTTCAGTGGGTTGCCCAGAAAGTCGGTTTGGCTCTCGTCGATGGTAACAAAGCTCAAGTTCATGAGTTTTTGCAAAGTGACGGCACAGAACGCACCGATCATGAACAGTGCCCCATGGGCAAAGTTCACAACGCCGAGCGTCCCAAAAATAAGCGTCAGCCCCAGCGCAATCAGCGCATAAGCCGACCCTTTGTCCAGACCGTTCAGAATTTGCAATAGGATGGCGTCCATTGGCCCACCTCAGGGTTGGTCAGTGTGAATTGAGTGGCACAACAGGATCAACCCTGCTGTAGATGTCTGGCCACCATTTTGGCGGCCAGACTATGATACGAGGCCTTATGCGCCCGGGTTACACTCACCCAGTGCGCCACCCGCGAACATCGGATGCTCCGGATCGTATTCGACCTGCGCGCGTGGCGTGATCTCGACAATTTCCAGAGTGTCGTAGGCGTTGGTCGGGTTCTCGTTGCCCCGAACGACCAGCACGTCCTTGAAGCACTGGTGGTCGGCGCCGCGATACCAGGTCGGGCCGTTGCCCAGGCCGTCGAACTCGAAGTCTTCCAGCGCTTCCGCAACACCGCACGGATTGAAAGTGCCGGCACGCTCGCAAGCATCAGCATAAAGCAGAACCTGTGCATAGCAGGTCTGCGCCGAGTTGGACGGTGGTTTGCCGTACTTCTCACCGAAGGATTTCACGAAGGCTTTGGTGCCTTCATCCTGCAGCTGCCAGTTCCAGTTCATCGAACCCAGCACGCCCTTGATGTTCTCGCCCGCACCAGCAGCCATCAGTTCCGAATACAGCGGCACGACGATCTTGAAGTCCTTGCCATTGGCCACTTTGTCGAGCAGGCCGAACTGAATCGCGTTGGTCAGCGAGTTCACCATGTTGCCGCCATAGTGATTCAGAACCAGAACGTCCGCGCCTGAGTTCAGAACCGGAGTGATATAGGACGAGAAGTCTGTTGACGCGAGTGGCGTTTTGACAGTGTTGACTGTTTCCCATCCCAGGGCTTCGGTCGAGGCGACGATCGACTCTTCCTGGGTCCAGCCCCAGTTGTAGTCAGCCGTCAGGTGATAGGCGCGGCGGTCGGTGCCCATTTCGGCAGCCAGCACCGGCGCAAGCGCAGCGCCCGACATGTAGGCGTTGAAGAAATGGCGGAAACCATTGGCCTTCTTGTCCTTGCCGGTCGTGTCGTTGGCGTGGGTCAGACCCGCCATAAAGATCACACCTGCTTCTTGACACAGGCCCTGAACCGCAACGGCCACGCCCGAGGACGACCCGCCGTTGATCATGATCGCGCCGTCTTTTTCGATCATCGACTTTGCGGATGCACGCGCGGCGTCCGACTTGGTCTGGGTGTCACCTGTGACGAACTCGACCTTTTTGCCGAGGATGCCATTGCCCTTCAGCGCCTTCGACGTGAAGGTGTTCAGGCAACCGCCGTCACCCTCTCCGTTCAGGTGTTCCACTGCCAGCTGTTGCGCCAGCAGCTCGTCATTGCCCTCTTCGGCATATGGCCCGGTCTGGGGAACGTTGAAGCCCAGGGTTACGGACCCTCCGGTTGGTTCGTTTGTGTAAGCGGCAGCCGACGAAGCCGTGAAGATCGTAGGCAGGGCCAGACCGGTACCTGCAACGGCACCAGACTTCAACACGCCGCGGCGTGTGACAGATTTGTTGGTCATTAATTCCTCCCATTTCCCTTTCTCTCGTCGTCTGGCTCCTCTTCCAGCAGACGAAAGCGCACTTATGTGCACTTCAATAATGGAAAGGCGATGGAAAATTTCACAACAAATTACTGGATTTGAAACAAAATTTTGTAAACGTATTGACGAAATCTGAGGTTACTTGAAAAACTTTTAACTAATTTTTTTGGAAAAGATTTATCTTTTAATTACTTAAGTGTAAAAACCAACAGCACAATCGTAGTACACGGCTCAAAAACTCGCCTGGTGCGGTACCAAAGGCCGATTTGGAATATCAAGCTGGCGTTTTCGCTACGCCAATTGGAGACAAGGTCCTCGGGCAACCCTGTTGGTCGGCGCCGTATCTTCGTTTACGCCAGTGGGCTGCACCACCTCTGTCAAATAACATTGCCTCGCCGCCTCCTGGGTTCATGACCTGCTCCCCTTTAAGTCCGCGTCTATAAGTTAGCTCTGTTCAGGTTTCGGTGGAGCCTGGGGGAAACGCCGCTGAGCGACTAATATGCTGATAGAAAACACTATTGCGGTATGTTGATTTTGCAGTGTGTCACCCTAGGAACTACACAACCAGCTGAGTTGAACTGTGTATACCCAAACCTGCACCAGACCACTGTCTTCTACTGGTGCGGAAGGTTGCGGCTGGCTTGCATTTGCTGAACATCGTCGGGCCAAGTGGAGCCTATGTAGGCCAGCACGTCCCATATGTCTTCGGTGGTCAGAGTGCCCTCAAAGCCCGGCATGCCACTGTTGAAGTCTTCAATACCGCGTGCTGCCAATGCATCTGCCCCACCTAGTTTGGTATATGTCCGTCGTCAGGGATTTTGGGACAGATGGCGGCGTAATCTAAGAGAGGATCTGGCTCATCTGTCTGGATTGATT
>NZ_JBXWNR010000029.1:0-22862 GCF_059610465.1 Ruegeria sp. CDSC085
TGTATTGCTTACAGTGATGGCGCGACAGCTGGTATCGAGTTCCTGGGCGACGAAGGCGCATTGTGAGCAGTCTGCTGCGTAGCCGAAATCGGCTGCGCAGCACTGGCTTGATCTTCTGAGGCTCGACTTGGTTTGTAAATCCATCATCATCGTATTCGCGATCCTGTATCTGTTGGCGTTGGTTGCGTTCTTGACAGGTACATTTGGCTGGTTCGGACAAGAAAGAGACCCTTTGTCCGGGGTGTTCCTTTTGCCGTTGGGACTGCCTTGGATACTTGTATCGGACTTGGTTTCAGAGCCAGTCAAACCGTGGTTCGCGGCGCTTGCACCGGTTCTCAACCTGTTAGTGCTGGTCTTGATTTGCAGATGGGCACGCAGTTTGCGGCAGTAGTGAAGGCTGAACTCTTTCTCACCAAAAGGGAGGAAAACATGGGAAAAGTGATCTTGGGTATTGTGATCGGGCTGGTCCTCGGTGTGGTTGGGGCGATGACCTTAGGTGGCGGAGCCGCAATGGGTGTCGGTGCTGCGACAGGTTTGTCCGCCGGTGTCTGCTCCACATTGAAAGGAGCACAAGCCGAGAACCTGATCACCGCCGAGCAAGCGGATCAGATCCTCAATCGCGTAAACTCCGAGATGGCATCGCTACAAGGTATTGAACCAACAGACGAGATCGTCGGCAGCGCACAGGCATGCGATGAATTTCTATCAAAGTTACGAGAAGCGAAGTGAGGTTCCGCTTTGTACGGAACAAAATTGTAAGGACAAGCCAACAGGGGACCATCTGATGAAATTCGGTTTACTCAAACTCCTCACACCCATGATTGCAATTTCGGGCACAGCTGCTCTTGCAATGTCGGAAGCCGACGACGTGTGTATCGACCATTTGCGACAGGTTGGTGGACCAGACGGTCAATCCGGAACGATTGAAAGCTCAGAGTTCTCGGAAGCTGGTACGCTCGTCATGCTGCGAGACGCAGGCGGAACACTTTGGCGCTGCATCGCTTACAAGGATGGAAGCATCGGCGAGATGTCGGTTGTCGAAGCAATGGATGATGGCGGTGGAGCCCTGGACGGTGCCGCCGGGTCTACCGGTCGCCAACGTGTCAAATTCGATGCCGGGTCCACCGGTGCCGAACTCGTCGGCCAACTCGCGCCCGGCGCCTCTCATCAATATGTCCTTGGCGCGCAGAACGAACAGTTTCTGTATGTGCGTGTCGCGCCACGAAACGGGTCGTTGGACTACGTCATTCGCAACCCTGATGACTCGGAGCTTCTGAAGTTGATGTCGGCGGACAAAGAGTATCGAGGACAGCTTTGGCAATCTGGCGACCATGTCGTTGAAGTTATTAACCGGGGAAATGCGCAAGTTGACTACAACGTCATATTTGGAATCGAGTAAGTCCATGCGTGAGTTGCACTGGATTTTTGGATTGCTGGAGACCAGAAAGGGAGAGAAGAAATGAGAACCAATCTATCGCTGCTTGGAGGTGCAGTTTGTGCCCTTGCTTTGGCGGCATGTGACGATACCGGGGGATCAGTGGATACTGTGTCGCCAACCGTCGGCAATTCAAGCGACCTTTCGCCCTTTGAAGGTGCGCGCGCCGGTCAGGCTGAAACGGGGATTCAGAATCTTGGTTTTGAACTTATCCGCAGCGAAGGGCTGACATCGTACTGGTTCAACCGGAATACAGGCGCTTGCGCGCGCATTACTACATCTGAGGGTCGGTATTCAGATGTCACCATGCTTCCTTCCGCCGACTGCTGATTTTTGTCTGGATTAGTTTATTAAAGTGAAGGAGGCTGAGAAATGCACTTCGATCTTGCACACGCTGTGGTGACTGTCACAGCTTTGATAGTCACAAACCTCGTTTTGAAATCTGCCGGGGTGATCAACGAAGAAAACAAGCATCAGTGGAATTGGAAGGTTGTTTTAGCCTACTTTGTGGTTGTCCTGATCATTAACTTGGTTTGGCCTATCTGACATTTCCGCATAATCTTCTCACAAACTTTTCTGACAAAGGAGCATGCATGCGGTTCATTGCATTATTGATGTGGGCAGTTTTGGCCGCGACCTCTGCGAACTCCGACGTGACCAGTCGAAACGGTGGGCCAAGCAACGGTCAAATGCTTTCAAAGGGTGGCGACGGAGGTGTTGATGGCGTCGCTTTCTTTCGCCCAGTCTTAAGTGGAGTATTGTATCGCTCTGGTTTCAAAGGTGGCGACAAAGACCGAACGGGCCTGAGTGAAGGACAACGCGAAACTCTGTGTGATGAAGGGTTTTCAACCGGGTTTTATGCCGACTTTGGAAAAAACACTGAATACGGTCGCACCAGTTGCGGAAACGGAACCTTTGACTATCAAGGCGCCAGATCCTCCCGACCCAGCGCTGTCATGGCATCCATACACGACGTGATTGAAAACCCTGGAAAGGGCCCTGTTCTGGTGCACTGCATGTGGGGCGTTCATTCCTCCGGGGCATTGTCGGCAATGGCGCTCGTTCAGTTTTGTGGTTGGACGGAAGAAAGGGCCAAGGAATATTGGAATGATGCCCGAAACGGGGCCCCATGTTCAGGCGGGTGCGACCAGTGGATTGACTCAAAATTCGCCAACTTCAGTGTCGACCCAAAATTGAAGATCTCCACCGATCAACAGGCAGCGATTTGCCCAAAATGATATTGGGAGGACTATCCAAATGAAGTTCAATCTTCTGGGGTCACTTGCTTTCATTGCACCCACTGTCTTGTGGGCGAACGACGATGTTCTCGGTGAAGCCACTACATTTGATAGTCCCTACGGCGTTGCTGAACGCTGTATTCGGATCAAAAAAGTTCCAACGGGCGAGTATAAGAACAGCGATCTTGAGGAAGAAACAGCCTATTGCGAGATCGATTTCTATGCCTCCGAAATTGCTATTTGCCCAAAATCCTGGAGCACCAGCCCAGGAATGGCCGTCTACGATATTTCGGAAGGACCCTACACGGGGAACCGTTCTGAATTCGAGAGAAACGCTTGCAAAGAGGGGAAAGCGGCAAAAGATCTGGCCAAGGACAGGGTGGCTAAATTCAAGTCCACCATGAACCAAAAGGGCACCAGTGGAACGTTTTCCACCTCATCGCTGCTTTACTATCATTTCTCCAGATATTTCGACGCGACTGTCAAAGTTCCAGTCGCCGTTTGGCGTAGCATGGACGCCCAGGCGCATTTTTCCGAGGTCGCAGAGCCTGGCCTTGCGATTTCTGGTGGCTCTCATGGCGGGCGCATGAACCACGAAGGCTGGCGGGTATTCGCAGCTGCGGATGCCGACCCGAACACATACCAACCGGCCGATGATCTATTCACCGCAGATCGAACACAAATATACGGTGTACTGCTTGACAGTCCTGGGCATCGATACGGCTCGGAAATCAACGGCACCCGCAAATCTGGTTGGGGGAAAGGACAAAACCGTGATTTTCAGGAAACCCCAGCTTTCTTGGCTTTACGTTCTTCAAAACCATTGTCAGGGGCAATCGCAGAGGGCGTCGGAGAAGGCCGAAAAGACCGGATGATCAACAAGGATCTCGGTCCCGATGTCAGCGACCAACAGATGGCATTTTGGATGCAAGAACTTACCGAGATTGTTCTCCTCGATTTCATCTTTAGCCAGCAGGACCGCGTAGGAAACATAGACTTCACACCCTATTGGTATTGGGTCGAAGACGGAAAGCTGAAGCACAAGAAAGCCAAGCACCATGAGCCAAACGATGGAGATATTCCCGCCGAGGCACTATTGATCCGTCGCAGCAATCTAAACGACAATGATGCTGGTGGGCGGGTCGAGTATGCCAACTTCGCAAAATCCACTCAAATGCTAGAGAAAATGCGGCACTTCTCTCCAAGCACGTACCGGCGCTTGGTTGCATTGAATAGTGACCTTCAAACCCAAGGCCCGGTTTATGACTGGCTATCGCAAAGCCTTGGGCTGTCTGACAGTCAGATTGCACAAGTGGTGAAGAACACCGCGTTGGCAACGTCCATCCTAAAGAACAATTGTTCTAGTGGTGATTTGATGTTCGACTTGAACCCTGTCGCATTCTTTTTGAGAAACGACACCGAGGTAGAGGCGGTGGACTGTAATGACCCGTAAGCGTTCTGCCCTTGTTGCGGTGATCATTTGGACAACTCTGCTCGCCAGCAAAGCGGCGGCATTGGATGTCATCGTCATATCGGATCTGAACGGAAGCTACGGTTCGGTGAAATACGATGCCCGCGTGGACAAGGCGATTGAGCGGATAGTCGAGATTGATCCCGATTTGGTTATTTCGACCGGAGATATGGTTGCGGGACAGCGCATTCCCAACTTATCCGACAAACAGGTCAGGGAGATGTGGAAGGCGTTTCACGAGGCCGTATCAGATCCTTTAGAGGCTGCCGGCATTCCATTTGCGGTCACGCCTGGGAACCATGATGCCTCCGCCTACCGTGGGTTCGAGCGTGAAAGAAAAATATACGCAGAGGAATGGGCGCCGAGAAAACCAGACGTCGACTTCATGGTTTCGGATGACTACCCGTTCTTCTACGCTTTTGAGATGCAGGGCGTAACGTTTGCGTCTTTGGACGCTACGACCTTGGGGCCGCTATCCAGCGACCAGCAGGACCGGCTAAAGGAACTGGGTGCAAATGGAGACCCGATTGTCACTTTCAGTCATCTTCCGCTTTGGCCCTTCGCGATCCAGCGCGAACGCGAAATCATCGGTGACCCAACACTTGAGAAAATCTATCTGGAAAGCGGTGTCGTTCTGCATCTGTCGGGCCACCATCATGCGTTCTACCCGGGTTGGAAAGACGGTGTGGCTTATGTTTCTCAGGCATGTTTGGGCGGTGGCCCGCGGCGGCTTATTGGCGATAGCGCCAGATCGCCTCACAGCTTCACTCATGTTACGTTCCAGCCGAACGGAGAGTTTGGGATAGCAGTATATCGAGGGCCCGATTTCGAAAGGTCGGTAAATTTCAAGTCGCTCCCGAAAGAGATCAGATCCCCGAATGCGGTGTTGAAACGATTAGACCTTGTGAAATGACTAGAGGTTGAGTTTCAGCTCAACTTTTTCAGGAACCAGATCGTTTATCATCTCTTCGATCCGGGCTTCCGACAGTCCACCCGAGGTGATGAAAAGCAAAGAAACGCGAGATTTGCCCGGAACGTGGTGTTTTCTGACCAGTTTCCAGCCAGCGTCTGCTGCCATGGCTTCAATGTCTCCGCTGACGTTCAATGAGTTTTCTTCGTCTGAAGCTTTGAGCGAAATTTCCACGCCCTTGTTTCTTCCGCCGAGCCAAATGAAACACCAACATACAATCGCCACCAGTGTGGCCATCAGTGGCAAGCCCAAACCGACCGCAAGACCAAGAACAGTCACGATTATCATTTCGACTGTATCGACCGGATCATCCAGATTGGAGCGGAACCTAAGCAACGCACCGATGCCAAAGATAACGAAACCAATCATTGACCCGTGCTGAACTACCAAGAATCCAACCGCCATGCCGATAAGCGCATAAAGGAAGAAGAGCCTTGGCATAACTATGTCGCGGACGCTTCTACGGGCTTTACGTCTCACCGGATGATAGACGATCAAGCCAGCCAGAATGATTGTGACGATCACATCGAGAGTAAAGAAATACAGTTCCTGTTTGCCACGAAATTGCGTCCATCGGCGTTCGACTACAATTTCCGACCCCGAAGCCCCGGCCAGCATCGTCGCAGGGTCGACTTGTGACACCGCAGCACCTGGCAACAGCAGCATCAACAACACGGTCACGAATGTGAGAGTCGTATTCAACTTGTCTTCCTTCTTGCTCACGCCAAAGGCTTACGCTTCACCGCAGGCATATCGTGCCCCATTCAATTCAATCGCAACAGACGGGATCAGGTAAAGAGTTCAAAGAGCATTCTTACGACATCGCAGTCGAACTGTGATAAGAACGCGATAAAGGGATGTGTTCCACACGCGAGAAAATTGAATGGCAGAAAACAAAGTGTTTCCGTCAAAACCTGCAATTTCACGGTGTTTCTGTAAACTTAGACGATTCGCTTTTACGGCCAGCTTGGTTGCGGCAGCCTTCTTGCCTTGGACCGATTTTGCCTACGCCGAAAGTGCTGGTTTGGTTCTGGTCGATAAATTCAAGGTGGCAGACAAATCAGAGGGATTTTCCGAGCCTTCCGGTTTGGCAATGTCTAACGCTGAAGGCTTCTTGTGGTCTGTAAGTGATGCCGAACCTAAACTGCACCTACTTGGGATCGACGGGGTACTAGGAAACTCTTTCAAGTTGCCAGCATTGGCAGGATCAGATTTGGAGGGCGTCGCGTCGCGCAATGATGGGTCTGTTTTGGTGCTTCAGGAAACTGATCGATCAATTCTAGTCGTGCACCCAACCGACCCTATTCAATTGACAACAATACCTCTCACAACTCTTACAGGTTACCCGGCCGCCGCTGAGTTGCTTGTCGGCAACCCATTGAACAAGGGACCCGAAGGTATCGCCGTTGACCCGAAATCCGGGAGGGTCTTCGTTGGCATTGAGGGACAACCAAGGTTGTTATTGGTCGTATCACCAGAGCTAGACGAAATTGTCGAGATCATTCCTTTAGCGAGTGAAGCAGGCTTTATCTCCGAGCGTGCGGATGATGATGAACTGGATTTGAGCGGCTTGGCTTGGTCCCCGTCCTCACGTTCTCTTTGGATTGTGAGTGACAAAGGTCGTCAGATCTTCGTCTACAATCCAGAATCCAAGTCAGTAAAGTCCATAAGTTTGACGTTCACAGAAGATGGCAATCAAAAGGAAGTTAAACATCCTGAAGGGATCGCTCTCGATGAAACCAAGGGGCTTCTTTATATCCTGACAGACGATGCTAAGAAATCGCGGCTTTATGTTTTTGAGCAACCGGAGTTGTGAGGACTTTCATACTAGTTCTCTCTGCTCTAACTGGTTGGAAACCGGGGTTAGTTGACTGAGCACCGTCGTATGAGCGTCGTACTAAGTAAAACTGCGCTCTGTTTACTGTGTTTCTTAAAAACATCACCCATCAATATATTCGAATAGCGTTAGGTTCACACATACGAACGTCATAATAAGATTGGGCTTCAACATGCTCGGTCTCCTAAAGGTTGTCAAAAATGCGCGTATTCAGCTCGGTTGTATTTGCGATCATTTGCACTCTTGTGGCCACTGTATCAGTTCCAAATACCAGCATTGCTCAAAGCTGGGACATTGCATCACAGCACTCAGTCAGCGGCGTAACGGTGTATGACGCAGATGAGCTTTTAACTTTCGCTGGTCAGTTGGCCTTCAATCGGTCAGGGCGCATTACAGCGGTGGAGGTCGCATCAACGATCACTCAGATCTACCGAGAAGACGGTTATTTCTTGGCTGAGGCTTGGCCCGGTCTCGATGGGCAGAGCATTGTTGTTGATGAAGGGCGTATTCAAACCATCGAAATTGAAGGCGTAGATACTCGTACGTTCCAAAGCTTAGAAAAGATATTTCGCCCTCTCACTACCGCATATCCAATAACTCTCCAACGATTTGAGCGGGCGGTTATGTTAGCCGAGGACATACCTGACTTGGAGTTGTCGACCGAACTTGATTATCCGGATCAGGCAGGTGCCAGGCTGAGAGTATTGGGAGAGCCTCTGCGCCAACAAGCCGGCAGTGCGACACTCGACAACCCTCCGCGTGAGCTTGGAGAAGCGCTCAGCTTCTATGTCGTGCAAGAGTTTTATTCAACGCTGACCGTCGGGGATTTGCTGCGATTTGAGGGATCAGGCAATTACAATTGGGACAAAGACGATGAGCACTCTTTATGGGGCGCTCTTACCTATCGCACGCCTCTTAACAGTAATGGTTTGTACGGTGAGATCTTCTACGGGAATGTAAACGCCAAGCGTGATATCTCTGGCGATTTCGCAAGAACTGATATCGACGGGGAAAACTTCACCGTCGCATTGGGTTACCCCGTTATCCGCGATGTCGCCCGATATGGATACCTGCTGCTGGACTACCGTCTTTCAGAAGCGGATTCAGTCAGCGGAGGCGTTCCACTATCGAGTGACGCCAGTGTCGTTGGCCTTACTTACCTTTACGGCCAGAATTACCCAAAGGGGCAAGCGCTTGAAGCAGGGTTAACTCTGTCCTTTGGCGACAACGACACGACAGACGCAAGCTTTGATGACGGGGACTCTTCGTTCTGGCATTTGAGGGGCGGCATCGGATATGAAAGCCCCCTACCGGGCTTATCGCCCAACACAGCTTGGCGGACAGAGATCTGGGGTCAATACACAACAGACCGGTTACCCTCTGTCGAAGAGTACTTCCTTGGTGATCGTTATGCGTTGCGTGGATACCGCTTTGACGAAGTGGATGGTGATTCAGGGATCTCAGCAATCTTCGAAGTATCTCATTCCTATTTCCCAAGCTCGCAGAACGTTCATCGATTGACGCCCTTCGCTTTTTTCGACGTTGGTTACATCTCGAATAATGATCCCGCCAGTTTCGAAGTGAGAAGTGCTACACTGGCATCGACAGGTCTGGGTTTGGACATTGAGTTTAAGCAAAACCTATTCCTATCAGGATACGTAGGTGTTCCCTTGAGAGACGGCCCTTTGACTGACTCTGGCGATCCTGGCGCATATCTTGCTCTGACAACAAGTTGGTGAGGAAGTTATGAAACTGAACAGAATTGCGTTACTTACGACAGCTTGTTTGATTGCAGAACTGGCCGCTACACAGGTCGTTGCCGGCGGAAATCACTACGGGTGGTGCCGTGGCGTGGGGAATCCTCACCAGTCAAGCCAAGGATGCGGGCAGGCCGGTGGGCAAGGGACAGGGAATCAAATTACCGGCCCAACTCAGCCGGTAGCAAATCAGTTGCCGCCTAAGGGAACGCAGCAAACGCCCACATCCGTTACTGTTCCAGTCCTTGCGCCGGGCGCGGTTCCGAACGCAATTCCCGGTCAGGTTCCTATCGCGACACCAATAGCGGTTCCCGGTCAGGTTCCCACGCCGGTAGTAGCGCCGACCCTAGCTCCGCCTTTGACTCCAAATGCGACTCCAAACCGGGTTCCGACAGCCGTTCCAAATCAGGTTCCGCCATTGGCTACCGGGCCTACCGCGGTGCCGCCGCAAGTTCCGACTGCAACTCCCAATCAAGTTCCGATAGCTATCCCTGGCCAGGTTCCGCCTCAACCTACCGGCCCAACAGCGGTGCCGCCACTTGTGCCCACCGCGACACCAAACCAAATACCAGTCGCAGTTCCTGGTCAGGTCCCGCCTCAGCCCACCGGTCAAACTGCTGTGCCACCGCTCGTCCCGACTGCAACACCCAATCAGGTTCCCACGGCGGTTCCTGGCCAGGTTCCACAGTTGACACCAAAACCTACGGCAACTCACGTGGCCGTCCCAGGGCATCCGAAACCACAAGGCGTCGTGACGATCATGCGTCCCAAGCCGAGGCCGACAACCGGTACTGTCCAACAACCTGGCACAACACAAGTGTCCCACCATTTAACCCACCAAAGCAATGCGAAGAAACACGATCACGTCGCAGCAACACCCGGACGGCATGACCCGCACGACCTGCCGAGGTTCCGCAACGCGGCAGCCAAGGAAGACTGGGAATGCGTTGCCAGCGGATTTGGGCAACGTCGGTATGATGCCGGGCGCGGCGTGTTGCTGAACAGCGGGGCACTACGACACCTTGGAAATGTGGATGCGATGGCTCGTGATGTACCAGCACGGCACCCGAAGCATTCCGGATGCATTATCTCGGTCAAACGAAAGCAACGCTGAAGCTCGCTGGGGAGGTTTTGCGGATGTGTCGCAAACTTTGATGTCCGATTGACGGGCACGCCGGATCTGGCGTTTGTTCCCGCCGAATAGTTTTCGAACAGGTTTAAGCATGATCTCCTTGAAAGGCTGTCACTTCCCCAAAGACGCAGTTTTGTACGCTGTGTTTTTCTATCTGCGGTACACAGGGTTCCGTTGCAAAGTTTGTGGTTGTTCGGAATCCTGCTTTTGCGCCGATGGGTTAGGCGGCCAGTTCTGCGAATTGTAGAAATGGACAGAGTCCGGGCGTGAATTGACCTTTGCGGATCATGTGAGCAACTTCGATGCCGTCCAACGTTGCCGCTGCTGAAGTGAAGGCTTTGAACCCCAGCATCGGCCGGATACGCCTTTTGATGAAACGGTGATCCTGTTCGATGATATTGTTCAAGTATTTCCGCCTCACCATCTCAATTGGGATCGGGCAGCCAAAGCCTTTGAGCATTTTGTTGATGGCCTTGATGCCAGCGGTGTTGGCACCGCTCTTGTCGATCACAATCTTCCTCGGCAATCCATTTGTCTCCAACATCCTGGCGAAGAACCTTGTGGCTGCAGGTTTGTTTCGACGTCGTGAAAGCATGAAATCAAGGGTTTTGCCGTGTTTGTCGACAGCTCGATAGAGGTAAACCCACGCGCCTTTAATCTTGATATACGTTTCGTCCATCCTCCAAGAAAGGTCGCATGGCCCTTTGCGGCGACGTGCTGCTTCAGCGATTGCACCAGAATACCGTGTTACCCATCGGTTCAGCGTAGTGTGGTCCACTGAAACACCGCGCTCGGCCATGATTTCTTCCAGGTCTCGATAGGAGACACCGTAGCGAACGTAAAAGAACACTGCGAACAGGATCACGTCTTTCGGATACTGTGCACCTTTGAAAGAAATCATAAACTAACCTTCAACTGGGTAATGCCGTTCGCTACCCAGGCGCTAGCACCACAAAGGTCAATGGTCAAAAGTTTGCAACAGATCCAGCTGTAGCCGTCTCAGCAAGCTTTACCTCCATTCGTTCAAAGCAGTTCCATCTCGTATCAACCTATCAGAGTCCGCAATTCAGGTGAGGTCGAGCGGCATTGCAGGTCTTTCTATTCACAACCTTCAAGGGTGAGGCTTAGGATCTTCGACAAGACGCCACCGTGGCGCAGCAGGTCGACCTCTTGAAAGGTATACACCGCCACCTTGCAGCCGATCTCGCTGAGCACGCCGCCATCGCGCAGCCACTGCACGTTTGTGTCCATCCCAGGCACCAGCGTATCGGGTGGCAGGCTCAGATTGAAGCGGTCCCCGGCACGAATGCTCGCAGACTTCGGATCGAAATCGTCCATGATCTGCACGGGCACCACGCCCATACCGATCAGGTTGGTGCGGTGAATGCGTTCAAAGCTTTTGGCGACCACTGCGGGGATGTTCAGAAGCGCCACGCCCTTGGCAGCCCAATCGCGGCTGGAGCCCATGCCGTAGCGGTCACCCGCCAGAATGATGGTGGGTTGCCCTTGATCCGCCAGGATTTGGGCTGCTTCGGGCAAGGGCAGGATGCGCCCATCCTCGAGCGTTGTCTCAGCAGGGGCCAGCCCCTCTTGCAGGAAGTTCACCGCCAGCCTGTTTGTGAAGAGGCCACGCAGCATGACCTCCCAATTGCCGCGATAGGCGGCATAGACATTCATGTCCTTTGGGTCACCCCCGGCCCCGCGCAGCCATTCGCCCGCCGGACTGGCCGGATCCACCCACCCTGCGGGCGAGATATGGTCGGTGGTCATGTCGTCACCCAGTACCATCAGGGGAGCTGCGGCATAGTTGCCCAACCGCGACTGCTGGTGTTCGGCGGTGAATTTCGGCCGCCGTAGATAGCGCGAGGTCGGCTCCCACGGGTAGCGCGCGCCGTCATGAACCTTGATCTGGTTCCACGCCCCGTTGTCGGCGGCCGCAGCAAAGGCATTGGGCACGTCCGCCTGACGATAGCCCGCCTGCAAAAGCGCGGCGATCTCTGATGTTTCAGGCCAGATGTCGCGCAGATAGACCGGTTCGCCATCTGCGCCGATGCCGATCGGATCGTTAAGAATGTCGCCGAAGATGTCGCCCTTCAGCGCATAGGCCACGACCAAAGGTGGCGAGGCCAGATAGCCTAGATCCAGTTTCGGATGTACCCGGCCCGGAAAGTTGCGGTTGCCCGACAGCACGGCGAAGATTGCCTTGCCGTCTTGCAGGGCGGTCTCGATCACCTCGGGCAAGGGACCGGAATTGCCGATGCAAGTGGTGCAGCCATGCCCCACCAGATCGAACCCCAGCGCCGACAGATCCGGAATCAATCCCGCGCGCTGTAGATAATCCCGCGCCGAGGGCGAGCCCGGTGCCATCGAGGTTTTCACCCAGAACTGCGTCGTCAGCCCCAGCGCCCGCGCCTTGCGCGCCAACAGCCCGGCCGCAACCATCATGTAGGGGTCCGAGGTATTGGTGCAACTGGTGATCGCGGCAATCCCTACCGCGCCATCGGGTACCACGTCTTCGGCGCGGGGCGCGCGCGACAGCGGGCGGTCCAACGCCGCTTCGACCCGCGCAGCGGCCTGCGCCGGAGCGCAAGTGTCCTGTGGGCGGCGGGGACCGGAGATGGTCGGGGTGATCGCGCTCAGATCAATCTCGATCATCCGGTCAAAGCGTGGCGTGGCGTCGGGATCGAACCACAGGCCCATGGCGCAGAAAACGGGCTCGATGCTGCCGGTCAGGCTGTCGGGCCGCGCGGTGCGTTTCAGATAAGCGATGGTTTCGCCATCGACCGGGAAAAACCCGGTCGAGGCGCCGTATTCGGGCGCCATATTGGCAATCACGGCGCGGGCATCGGCGCTGAGCGTCGACAGGCCGGGGCCACAGAACTCGACAAAACTCCCGGTGACATCGAGCACCCGCAACCGGTGCGTCACCTCAAGTGCCAGATCTGTGGGCATGGTGCCCTCGGGCAGTTGACCAGTCAGGTGCACGCCCGCGACTTCGGGCATGCTCAGCGTCGTGGCTTGGCCGAAAATGACGCTTTCCGCCTCGAGCCCACCAATCCCCCAGCCCAGTAAGCCAATGCCGTTGATCATCGGCGTGTGGCTGTCAGTGCCCAACAGCATGTCGGGATGGGCCCGTCCGTCGGCACCGATCTCAAGCACCGTTGCCAGTTGTTCAAGGTTGATCGTGTGCATGATCCCGGTGCCCGGCGGATGCACCGTGACCCCATCCATATTCTGCGAGGCCCATTTCATAAATCCATATCGCTCGCCGTTACGCGCGATTTCTTTGCGGGCATTGGCTGAGAATGCCGCCTGCGTGGCATAGAGATCCACCGCCAACGAATGATCAACCGAGACATTGACCGGCAGCTTCGGTGAAAGCACCGCCGGATCGCCCCCCGCTTCGTGCACCGCATCGCGCAGCCCGGCAATATCCGCCAGCGCGGGCGTGCAGGTGGTGTCGTGCATCAGGATGCGGTTGGGCATGAACGTGAACTCAAACCCATCGTTTCGCCCCTCAAGCCAGGCATCCAGCGCCGCGACAAGCGCGTCCGACCGCCCGGTGGCGCGCAGGTGGTTTTCGGCCAGCAAACGTAACACAAAGGGCAACCGCTTTAGACGGTCGCCCAGCACATTTGGCAAGTCAGTTACCGTCAGCTGGCGACCCTCTGCATCGATTTCCAACGTGTTAACCATCTTGTCCCCGTTGCGCCCCCGGCCGAACCGGAGCCGCACTCACACCAGTTTGACCTTGCTATGCAATACTCCGTCGGCGTCCCCATAGATCCAGTCGCCCGGCGCAACGACTACGCCGCCGATGTGAATATCGCAGCCAGCTTTGCCCCAGCCCTCTTTCGCACTTTTCACCGGCGAGGTCGCAAGTGCGAAGACCTGCGTCGCCATCAGCTCGATCTCTGCGCTATCACGGATGGCGGCGTTGAGAACCAGCCCAGCCCAGCCGTTCTTGATCGCCATCTCCGCTATCATGTCTCCTAGAATGGCAATGCGGGTAGAGCCGCCACCGTCTACGACCAACACGCGCCCCTCGCCGGGCATTTCCAACTGAGCACGAAGCATCGTGTTGTCTTCGAAACACTTCACGGTCTGCACGGGGGCGGCGAAATGCGGTGCCGTGCCGAAGCGACGAAACGGCAAGTGAACAAGCGACAGCTTGTCTGCGTGGTCATCAATCAGGTCGGCAGTTTTCATATCAGCCTCACATATTTGAGTAGGTTGCTCTCAGGTCGGCCACGTCGGCCTCGCTCAGGAAGCGCGTCTTTTGCCCGCGCAGTGCCACAAGAAGCTTGGCAGTTTCTTCCAGCTCTTCTGCCGCGCACACGGCCGAGAACAGATCTTTGCCCGAGACCACGGGGCCGTGATTGGCCAGCAGAACTGCGCTGTACGCGCCCTTCAGGTCGCGGATCAGATCGCCCGATTTCGAGTCGCCCGGCTTGACATAGGGTACCAATTTAACCGTGCCGACACGCATGACAACGTAGGGTGTCAGTGGTGGGATGCAGTCATTGGGATTGGTGTCTTTCAAACAGGACAGTGCGGTCGCCCAGGTTGAGTGCAGATGCACCACCGCACCAGCCTGCGGACGGGTTTCATAGAATGCCTGATGCAGGAAAACTTCCTTGGTCGGACGGTCGCCAGCGACATGGTTGCCGTCCAGATCGATCTTGCTGATCCGGTCGGGATCGATTGCGCCCAAGGTCGAATTGGTCGGCGTCATCAGGATGCCATCGGGCAGGCGGGCCGAGACATTCCCTGCCGTTCCGACCGAGAAGCCCCGGTTGAACAGGGACGCGCATAGGTCTGACATCTGTTGGCGAAGATCTGCTTCGGTGCTCATTTCTGCCCCTCCATGATGCGAAGGGCTTTTGCGAAGAAGTCTGGTGCGCCAAAGTTACCCGATTTCAGGGCAAGCGAGATTGGCTGATCGTCGCCTAAAGTCAGCACAGGAACGCCGGGATCGATTTCCGCTCCGATGCGCATCGCTGGCGCGCCCAACTCGCTTGCCACGGCCTGTGCTACCGCGCCCGAGGTTTCGCCGCCCGCAACAACGATCCTGCGAAAGCCGCGCTGCACCAGAGTACGGGCAGTGTCAGCAAACAGAGCGTCCAGAGTCTCGGCCACGGCATCGCGACCGAACTTGGCCTGAATCTCTTCCACCTCGTCTGGGGTGCCCGAGGAATAGACCAACGGTGCTTCGCCGGTGTTCTCGGTGATGAAGCCCAGCAGGTCATCCACGCTGACCGTGCCATTCATGACGCCGGGGACGTCGATGGGATAGGTCGGATGGGCCTTCTGGTGTTCGGCCAGCTGGCCACGTGTCGCCCCGGAACACGACCCCGCCAGAATGGCTTCAGGCCCCGATGTGCCCTCGGCGGTGGGCGTGTTGGCTTCGGCCATGCCGCTGCGAATGAAGTTGCGCGGAAGGCCCAGAGCGATCCCAGAGCCGCCTGTCACCAAAGGTGCACCTTGAAGAGCCTCGCCAAGGGTCAGCAGGTGCGCGTCCGATACGGCATCAGTCACAACATACTTCTCGGTGGAGTTCATTCTTGCCGTGCGGACCTGTTCTGGTCCAGCCAGAACGGTGGATAGTGGCACGTGGCCAACCGTGTTTTTGGTTTGTAGACGCAACCAACGACGCAGGTCGGGATCGGTCATTGGGGTCAGCGGATGGTTCTGCATCCCGCTTTCGCTCAACAAAACGTCACCCACGAACAGGTGTCCCTGATAGACCGTTCGCCCGGTGGTTGGAAAGGCCGGGCAGACCACCACACCGTGCGTGTCCAGCGCGGCGGTCAAGGCGTCGGCAACCGGGCCGATATTGCCGTCAGGTGTGGAATCGAAGGTCGAGCAGTATTTGAACAATATCTGCTCGCAGCCCTGATCCAATAGCCAGTTTAGTGCCTCGAGGCTTTCGTGTACCGCATCTTCGACCGGATTCGAGCGTGATTTCAGGCTGACGACCCCAGCGTCGATATCCGGTGCAGCGGGGCCTGTTGGAACGCCGGGATATTGGGCAGTTCTCAGACCTCCTTCACCGTCAACACCTTTAGCCAGGGTGTTGGCGACATCGCTGCCACCAGTGAAATCATCTGCGATAACACCAATTAGCATGGCTGACCCTCATTATTGTGTTCGATCCGGCGGCGGATTTCTTCAATCGCGGCCTCCGGGCTGGTCAGGACGGGAACGTCAGTGCATGCGCGCACCGCATCCGCAGCGCTGGCCATGGAAAACTGCGCCAACAGGATGACATCAGCATCGGCGATCGTGGTGGCAGTGCTGGCAATCAACCGATCATGAGCGTCGTCGTCACCTACCTTTTTGGCGTCCAGCGCGCCCTCGCAAAAGACCGAGGTGATCTGCGCAGAGCTGCCTTTCTCGCAGGCTGCCTCGCGGAACTCATCCTCCATCCCACCGGCAGCGGGGGGGAAGGTGTACAGCATGACGACACGGTCCCCGTGGGAGAATGCCGCGTCGAACATGGCTTCGTTAGGTTTCATGACGGGAATACGGGCCTCGCGGTTAGCGCGTTCGATGGCGGAACCGAAGGCCGAGCAAGTGAACAGTATGCCATCCGCTTGGGCAGCTTCCGCATAGCGCGACAGATCGATGATCCGGCGAAGCAAGTCACCTGACAGTTCAACTGATTTTGCACGATCCACCGAAAGACCCTCTTCAAGGATCGAAATCGTTTCGGCTTCCGGCCAAAGCTTCTCGGCAGCGTCCTCGATGGCATCAATCGCGACTTTTGTAGCGTGGATAAGCGCTATGCGGGGCTGGTCTTTCATCTTTTTTGCGTCCTGAAATAATCGGCGACACCACAGGGAGAGAGGCAGTGCCGCCGAAAAACTGCGGGCAAGAGTTGCCCGCAAGGAGTATCCTCAAGCTGCAACGCTTTCGCGCGCCACGGCTTCTGCGACGAGGGAACCAAAGGCGTCACAGTTCACGGAGCCACCCAAATCACGAGTGCGGTTTTCCGAGACGTCGATCACTGCGTCCACGGCGTCGGCAATGGCTTGACCGGCATCCATCAACTTCTGGATGCCACGCTGTTCGCCCAGCCAGGTCAGCATCATGGCCGCTGATAGGATCAACGAGGTCGGGTTGGCGACGTTCTGCCCCTGAATATCCGGCGCCGATCCATGTTGCGCCTGAGCGCAGCACAGACCGGTTTCAGCGTTGGCGTTGATCGACCCTGCCAGACCCAAGGACCCAGACAATTCCGACGCTAGATCCGACAGGATGTCCCCGTAAAAGTTGGTAGCTACCACCACGTCGTAAGCTTCGGGTTTGCGCACAAGAAGTGCGGCGAAAGCATCGACGATCAGCTCTTCGGTTTCAACTTCGGGGAAGTCCTTGGCCACTTCGCGGAAGCATTCCAGGAACAGTCCGTCGGTCATCAGGAACGAGTTTGCCTTGTGGATCGCCGCAACCTTCTTGTTGCGTTGCATTGCCAACTTGAAGGCTTCGCGACAAATCCGCATCGAGCCGTGGCGGGTGATCTTGCGTACCGACAGCGCCATGTCGGGGTCGGGCATCATCTCGCCCACGCCCTTGTACATGTTTCTGTCAGGGTAGAAGCCCTCGGTGGCTTCACGCATGATCACCAAATCCATGCCCGGCGCTTTGTTCGGGATGAAGCTGCGGGTACGTGCGGGACGTACGTTTGCATAGAGGTCCAGCCCGATGCGGAAGCCAGCCGACACGTTGCGTCCACCTTCGACAACCGGGGGATAATCCATGTGTGACTGAGTGCCCAGGATCACACCGTCAAATTCGGTGCGGGCGCGATCCAGAACCTCTTCCCGCAGGGTGATGCCGTGGTTCTTTAGGCTGGTGAAACCGCTCTCTTCTTCATGGAAGGTCAGTCCCAGATCAAAGCGTTTGTTCGCAGCCTCGACAACTTCCAGGGTCGCCGCCATGATTTCCGGCCCGATACCATCGCAGGGCAGTGTCATGATACGCATACTAGTCTCCTATGATCGGCCATTTGGCCAAGTTCGTTGAGGGAGTCGGCTCAGTCGCCGACGAATTCTTCTTGATCGCGTGCGGCTTCCATCCGCTTCTTCATGCGACGCCCCATCAGCATGGGCAGCACGAAGCCGGCGATTGCGACAAGCCACAGGATGATGGCCAGGGGACTGCCGACCAGGATGAACCAGTCGCCATCCGAGATCGTCATGGCACGGCGCAGGTTCACTTCCATCTGGTTGCCTAGGAGAATGCCAAGGATCACGGGCACCAGAGACACGTCGAGTTTGCGCAGAACCCAGCCAGCAATCCCAAACCCCACCATCAGCATCACGTCAAAGGTCGAGCCGGTGATCGAATAGATGCCTACGAAGGAAATCATCGCGACGATCGGCATCAGGATCCGGGTCGGGACCATAAGCACACGGGTGAAGATGCCTACCAGCGGGATGTTCATGGCCAGTAGGATGAAGTTCGCAAGGAACAGCGAGGCGATCAGGCCCCACACGATGTCCGGGCTTTTCGAAAACAGCAGCGGACCAGGCGTGATGTTCAGCTGCAGCAGAACTGCCAACAGAACCGCCGTTGTCCCCGAACCGGGAACACCCAGCGCCAGCATCGGCACCAGTGCGCCACCCGAGGCCGCGTTGTTGCCCGCTTCCGGTGCCGCGACGCCGCGCGGGTCACCTTTGCCGAAGGTCTTGCCATCACGGTCAACCGCTTGCTTTTCCAACGAGTAAGCCAGGAACGATCCCAACGATGCGCCCGCACCGGGCAGAACGCCCGAGAAGAAGCCAAGACCCGTGCCGCGCGCCATCGAGGGAAGGCAGCGCTTGATCATCTTGAAGTCGGGCATGATCCGGCCAATTTTGGTTGCCCCGGCTGAGCCGACTGCGCCACCGCGGTGATGCTCGAGGAAGATGAACACCTCGCTCAGGGCAAACAAGCCGACGATCGCAATCAGGAAGTCGATGCCGTCATAAAGGTGTACGTGGTCGAAGGTGAATCGCTGCGAGCCCGTCTGGCTGTCGCTGCCAATCATGGCAATGCCCAGTCCCAGCGCTGCCGCAAATGCCGATTTTGCCTGGTTAGTGGACGAGATGCCGCCAAGGGTTGCAAAGGCCACCGTGAACAGTACGAAATACTCGGCCGGTCCAAATAGAAGGGCTATTTTCACCAACTGCGGGGCCAGAACGACCAGACCACAGGTGGCCACGAAGGCACCTACGAACGAGGCAACCCCAGACAGCGACAGGGCCTCGCCTGCCTGGCCCTGCTGGGCCATCGGATAGCCGTCTAGACAGGTCATCATCGCCGGTTCGTCGCCGGGAATATTCAGTAGGATCGAGCTGATCCGTCCCCCATACATGGCACCGTAATAGACACTGACCAGCAGGATCAGAGATGCGGTCGGGCCCAGACCCAACGAAAAGGCAATGGGGATCAGGATCGCTACACCATTGGCTGGGCCAAGACCCGGAAGTGCACCCATCAACGTTCCCAGAAAGCAGCCGATGACCGCCAGCAACAGGTTCTGCGGGGTGAGTGCGATGGCAAAGCCATCTGCAAGAAGAGACAGAATTTCCATAGGTATCGCTCCTCAGAAACCAAGTGGACCTTTGGCCAAAGCAAGGCCGAGGATCAGGTGGAAAACGACGTAGATACCAACCGAGGTACAGACCCCCGTTACGAGGGACCAAAGGGGTTGTGTCCCCAGGCGCCACGTCAGGTAGGCCGTTGCGAATACAGTCGAAATCAGGAAGCCGATTTCGGGAAGCGCCCAGCTGTATGCAAACATGACAGCTGCTGCGAAGACGATTTCGGCAAATTCGCGCACATGCGGCCATTCCGGTTCGTCGTCGGGGCGCAAGATGAAGTAGAGCGAACAAAGCGCGACGATGGAGCCTACGATGTAGGGGAATGCACGCGGACCAACCACATCGACCATGAAGCTGTCTTTGATCGTTGACGCGGCCCAAATATAGAAGATGGCGAGCGCCAACCCAAAGCCGCCAAAGATGCGGTCACTCATTTTCTCCTCCCTTTCATTTGATGTGCAGTGGGCTGGCCGGTTCATGCGGCCAGCCCGAAGTCGCGTTATTGGATAATACCAATCTCTTTCGACAGCTTGGTCACATCAGAGATGCTGCCCGCCACGAAGTTGTGCATATCGTCGCCGAAGTTGTTGAAGGGTGCGATTGCAGCTTCTTCAAGGGTTGCCTGGAAGCCCGGGTCGGCAACCATGGTCTTGATGGCGTTCGACCAAAACTCTTTCGCTTCGTCCGAGGCACCAGCGGGCATGTAAAGACCGCGCCAGTTCGCACCAACCACGTCATAGCCCAGCTCTTTTGCGGTGGGGATGTCCGGGTAGTTGGCCAGACGCTCGGGCGCCATGATGCCGATGATGCGGATGTCACCCGACTCCAAGAAGCCCAGCATTTCCGAGAAGTCACCTGACAGCGCTTCGGTCGCACCCGAAAGCAGACCTGTCATCGCTTCGCCGCCACCGTCAAACGAGACGTATTTCAGCTGCGTGACGTCTTCCATTCCTGCTTCGCGTGCCACCAGCATGGGCTTGATGTGGTCGAAGCTGCCAACCGACGAGCCGCCAGCGATACCAACCGAACGCGGATCTTCCAAGATCGCGTCCATCATGTCTTTTAGCGTCTGGAAGGGCGAGTCTGCGCGAACAGCGATGGCGCCATATTCCGCACCGAAGGTCGCCAGGAAGTGTACGTCATCCTGCGTCGCGTCCTCATAGATGCCCTGCGCGATACGTGCGCTGGTCGACATCGACGCTGCAACGATCAGGTTATTGTCTTCATTGCGCTCTTTTGTAACGTGGGCAAAGGCTACACCGCCGCCGCCGCCCGACATGTTGGTGACTTGCATCGAATCTTCGATGACACCCAGATCAAAAAGGTGTTTGGCGGTTGTACGGCAGATGAAGTCCCAGCCACCACCCGGGTTGGACGGGGCGATGCACTGCGGGCTTTCAGCTTTAAATTCAGCGGATGCAGTGCCCACACCGGCCAGCAGGGCAACGGTAGCGAAGGCGCTTGCACGAGTAAGTTTCATGAACACGAGGTGGTCCTCCCATTTTTTGATGTTCGGTAGCGCGAATCTCGCGCCAGTAACAGGAATTGCATATTTGATTGCAAAAAGCCAATTTAAATTTGCTTTTAAGGGGTTAAAAATCCAAAGTCACATTACTGCGTATTAGCCGTACTGTAGCCGCATCGCCGCCAAAGCATTGATTAATAAAAACGTACTTTTCTACCCGACGTCACCGGAGCTTGGCTTTTGATCTACCGGATTGGCAAAAAACCAATCATGGGCACGTGGCAGTTGCAGAAAGGTGTAGACCTAAATCCAATTTTTTGGTTTTTATAGTTCATAAAGCCAGAAAACTGGGGCGTTCTGGAAAGGCAAATGCAATCTGGGATGCCCCCAAATCAACCCATCGGTGATTAGGATGTCGGGAAGAACAAGCGAGCTTTCGAAGAAGATCTCCAACCGGCTACTACATGACATAGTGTCCGGCTCCCTAAATGCCGGAGAGCATGTCAGCGCCCAGCAGGTTGCCGACAGATACGGCGTTTCACGTACTCCGGTACGCGAAGCTTTGGTTAGCCTTGAAAACCAGAAGGTACTCGTCCGGCAACCAAACCGCGGATATTTTGTTGCGGACAAAATCCCATCAAAGATAAATTCTACCCTGGCAAAAGCGATGCCCGAGGGAAATGAAGACTATCAAACCCTCGCCAACGACTGGCTGACCAACCAGATCCCCGAGGACGTTACTGAACAGTTTTTGCGTCAGCGATATGGCTGGACTAAAACCAAGGCTCACGACCTATTGGCCAGGGCATCCCGGGAAGGATGGGCAGAACGCAAAGAGGGATACGGTTGGCGTTTTTTGCCGGTTGCCAAGACCCCAGAGGCTTTCGATCAGATCTATAGATTTCGAATGGCGATCGAACCCACCGCCATGCTCGAACCCACTTTCGAGCTTGATCATAAAGTCTTGGATGAACAGCGGCGTATTCAGGAAGGCATGTTGAACATGGACGTGAAATCAGCTCCGGACGAGTCCTTGCTCGAGAACGGTTCGCTGTTTCATGAAGAACTGATCAAACTCTCGGGCAACCCATTTTTCCTGATGTCACTACAGAGAGCCAACCGGATGCGCCGCTTGATGGAGTACCGGGCTGAAGTCAACCGCGAACGCCTGATCGAGCAATGCTCTGAACATCTCGAGATCTTGTCTCTTTTAGAGCGCGGCAACGTTGCAGATGCCTCTTACCGGATGCGCCAACACTTAAGCGGTGCCCTGAAACGCAAATCGCCGCTGGCTTGGAGCTGGGCTGCGGACAACCCGACGGAGGCCGATTGAGCGATGCCGCAAGACGTTAGAACTGCGCCTACGATTCACTCGATGGCACTGGTTGCGCATGACAAGATGAAAGATCAGATGATCGAATGGGCGAATGCGCATAAGTCCGAACTGGCAGAGATGGAATTGTTCGGCACCGGCACGACCGGGGGGCGTATCGCCACTGAAGTCGGGTTACCGATCACCTGTTTGAAAAGTGGCCCTCTCGGAGGTGACGCGCAAATCGGCGCGATGATCGCTGAAGGGCGCCTTGATGCGCTGATCTTTTTCATCGACCCGCTTTCCGCACTGCCTCACGATGTGGATGTGAAGTCGCTGCTACGACTGGCCACGTTGTATAACACTGCGCTGGCCATCAATGCGGCAAGCGCGACGCTGATGGTGCGCGCGGCAAGCGCTCAAACCACCGAAACAGCCTGAGGATACACTTTCCGCACAATCTACCGAAATACGAATGTCTGCGGCGGGGCTTTAAGGGGTCATTCAGGCTGTCACGGTGTCCTTATTTCCTGGACGCAGGCGTGTTCGACGCGGAATCTCAGGGTTTTGTGCCCTTAATGGGATGTGTCGCAAACTCTGGGGTCTAGTTGACGAGTATGCCTGATCTAAGGTTTGTACGCGTCGAATTGTTTTCGAA
>NZ_JBXWNR010000030.1:0-19399 GCF_059610465.1 Ruegeria sp. CDSC085
TTTGCAGAGATCGTAGGATAAGTTTGTCTGATAAGTCGCTGTCGCTGGCCGCTCCAAAAATTTGCGACACATCCGATCTATCGTGTAATGCCCACCCAGATAGAAATCCTGCGTCTCTGGGATACCCGCCAGGGCGCGGATTACTGAAACCAGGGTTTGAATACTGGTGGCATCAGGCGGGCAGGGTAGGGGCGGGCAAGCAACCGGGATGTGTTGCCGCGTTCTGGTTGGCCGAGCGGCTGGCCGGATTTTGAACAAAAAAGGAAGGAGAAGGGACAATGATGAAAGCACTTGGAGGCATGACGCTGCTCGCCGTGGTCGCGCTTGCTGGCTGTGACGTGGTGGACCCGGATTGCACACCGGAAAAGGCCGCGAAACGTCAGGTCCAACAGGCGACTATCGGCGTCAGCAACCGGTGTACACCGGCTGAGACTGCACGCGATACCGCAGGGATCGATGGTTGAAGAATTCGGAAGCGCCAAAGTCCTGAGCGCAATTTGAGTGGTGACGAAGTGACACCCGATATCGTCCATTAGGATCGGCGGTCACTGCTTCAGACTTTGGAACTCCGGATCGGTTCCCCGTTCAAACCTCGTAGATCGGGGAGCCGTCAGAAGTTAGTTTTAAACTCCCGAATGGGTTGGCGGACACATGCGCTGGAAAGGACGACGCACAAGCAAAAATATCGACGACCGACGCCACACATCACGTGGGGCGTCTCGTGCCGGTATGGGCGGCGCCGGATTGATTGTGGTCCTGGTGATCGGCCTGTTTTTTGGTGTAGATATCACGCCGTTTCTGAGTAGCGGGGGTCAGGTTGCTCCTCCGCAAGCAAATGCGCCTGTTCAGATTAACGATGAAACAGAGGAGTTTGTGGCCGTCGTCCTTGCAGACACCGAAGTTATATGGGGTGAAATATTCAGAGACTCGGGCATTCAATACACGCCGCCGGTGTTGGTCCTGTTTGCAGGCTATGACGAGGAAAAACTGGTTTTTGAGATTGCCGCCGATAGAGTGCCGTGCGTCGGAGTCGCGCCCATGCAGTGTCTGGTGATCAATGGCGATTTTTTCTATGAGAGCATAGTCGGATACAGACATATCGATGGACAGGCCGCGAAAATTTGCGTTTTGCGCACCAAGAGACCCGAGCCAATACCCGCCGATCTCGGAGCGTTCGTATTCACGCGCGTACCCTGCGAAGACTGAAGCTCCCATGGTAGCATTGGTCCTTCGCATCGCAACCAGTCGTGATCGATGGGCTGTACCACTTTCGGAAGTTCAGTTTGGCCATGAACGGTTCCAAGCTAACTACCATCCCAAAACTTGACGCTGCAATTGCCACCCGAAGACGGGTAGCACGCTGCGCTTCCAAAATCTCGCACCGCGAGAGCGAGGGTATTCTGCCTCAACAATAGTGGCAAGAGACAAAGGCGGCTTCGGGCTGACTGCGGTCCTTTGGAGTAAAAATGCGGATGGCCGCAAAGTCCCGCGACTTGATCCTTAATCCGCCCGTTGACGTTGCTTGCGCAGCGAATGGCCGGTCTGGTGAAGCTGCAGTGCGGCGGCGGCACTTACGATAAATGTCTCTTATGGGCCGTTGCGCGACAGTCAGGTTTTTGTCTGAAAAAGGTGAAGTTTTATTGCCTGTCGACGACCGCTCTAAACCCAAAGCGGGACTCCTTTGCTTCGGTGTCTTCATGTTGAGTTTTATTGTTCTGAATGCTTGCGCAGACTCCTTCGGCGCATTTTGGAACCGCTGACTCCCACGACCCTCAACCCAAGTGACTAGGTACTTTGCACAAATAATCTCTGGTTACGGGAACAACCATCTGACCTCGGCTTAACTGAAACTGAAATACAACCAAGCCCTGTTCCGAAAAGGCCATCTCGGATACGATCAGATAGTATCGCCACATTCGCAGAAACCGATCATCGTAGAGGTCGCGGATCGATTCCAGATTGGCCTCGAACTTTTCCTGCCAACATTGAAGCGTTCGCGCGTAGTGGCCGCGCCAGACTTCAACATCTGTGGTCACCAAGTCCTGCTTTTCAATCTCCTTCATGGCTTCGGACATTGATGGTGCATATCCGCCGGGAAAAATGTATTTGTGAATCCATGGCGACGTTCGACCGGGTGCGGTGGATCGACCGATTGTATGCACCAATGCGACGCCATCCGGTTTCAGATTCTCACGCAGTTTGCGAAAAAACGTTGGATATTGGGGCCGACCAACATGCTCCATCATTCCGACCACAACGATACGATCAAATTCTTCGTCGACCTCTCGATAGTCGATCAGGCGAAATTCGACCATATTCCCGACACCGGCCGCTTCGGCTCTGCTTTTTGCATATTCCAACTGCACTTTGGACAAGGTCACACCAACCACCTTCGCTCCATAGTCTCGCGCCATGGTAATTGACATGCCGCCCCAACCACAGCCGATATCCATCACTGTCATTCCTGGTTCGATTAAGAGCTTCTTGGCTATGTGCGCCTTCTTTGCTACCTGGGCCTCTTCGATGCTTTGCACCGGATCTGAGAAATAGGCGCAGGTATATTGAAGGTCTTGGTCAAGAAAAAGTTCATAGAGATCAGCGGAAAGGTCATAATGATGTTCGACATTTCTGCGCGCGATATGAACGGGATTATACTGTGCGATACGTCTAAGTGACTTGCGCAGCCCTGTGACCGACGTGCCGTAACGCCCACCACCATAGTTGTTTGCATTGCGCACAATTAGCGAAACAAAGCCGCGTAGATCGTTTTGCGAAATTGTGAGAGTCTCATCCATATAGGCTTCGCCCAAGGCGAGATCGCCGTTCATTACCAATTTGCGCGGAAGCGCTTTGTCGTGGAGGGTTATGGCTGAACTGGGCCCTTTTCCGCGGCCATAGGTGCTGCAACGCCCATCCGGCCAAGTCACCGCAAGCTCACCTTCTTGGATGATCTTGGTCAAAAGGCGGTCAAGCAATGACACCCACAATGTGACGTCGTCCAATGCTTCCACGATTAGACTACACTCCATGGCAATCGCACAAGTTGAAGGAGCAAGTTATGTCCGCTTAGTGTCCGCAGAGCGGTCGGTCGTGCGCGTAGATAACGCCACATTGAATAGGTAGGTTCCCAAATACTCGCCGATGATCGCCGCGCGAGCACAATCGAAAAGGCACCCTGTGCTGAATTCCTGGCGCATGGACCGGATTTAACTGCGTGTTCGCGGCAATTGGATGCGCCTTTATCGAACTGTCGATAAAGCAGGTGACAGGGAACACCCATGATTTCGTGCTGCCTGAGCGATGGAACGGTCTCGCAGCAACCAAGTTCTTTGCCAAAGCGTTGTAGTCAATCGGAAGCACTGGCAAAACCGTAATCGATAAGAGCGGAGCCAACGCAGCAGGTATTTCAAGAAGTGAACAGGAACTTGAGGCGATTTGGTTGCCCGGTTAAAGTACAGACAATAAGGTCGAAACTCCTGAATAGACTGATCGAGCAAGAACATCAGTTCAAAATACAGCGTGTTCGGCGCATGTGTGGGTTCAAATCTTTCGCATCTGCGTCCGCTAACTTGGATGGCATTGAAGTCGTCTATATGATCCGAATAATGCAGCTCTCTAGCGCTACAACTTTGGGCTTTCGGTTGTTTGGTGTGATCGCTGGATAAATGTGTCCAGCATGTCGTTAACTCTGGCCGTTCTAAAAGTTTGCAACACAACCGTTCAGCACCCGAAAGAGCGACGATTGCAGATAGTTTTCGAGTGAGAGGTCTGTTTTCGATTGTTTTTATTGGGTCATCCAAGTGCGGCGAAAATTTCATGAGAAAATTCGACGCGAAGCTGCTTTCAATCAGTCCAACATGCAGAAAATTCTGCAACGATGGTTGAATTCATCGGGCCCAATTCTGATCCTGATGAATTAACGCAACAGGAACCGCCCATGATGTCTGACCCAACAGAGTTTGCAGGAATGGCGGCACTCTCGACCAGTGAGGCACCGTCGCTCTCCTTGAATAATCAAAAATTGCTTCCGGAACGCCAAGCCGCGAGGGAATTACGCGCCGCGGTGACGACTCACGAAAACGCTCCAAGAACAGAATTGGAAACAAAAAGCCATCAGGCCGTTGCTGACTTGATTAACGCGATCATAGCCACCGGAAACACTGTTCGGCGATTGTGACTCCGCGCGGTAGTGGTTTGGCTCCCCGACTTTGAAGTGGACCCAAAAAAGAAACCGCCACCGCGCCCGCCCGAATGAAACTCACCCGATCAGCACGCCTCCGTCCAGTGCTGTTCTGCTCGGCAAACCTTAAAAAGGAGCGCTTCGAGGCCATTCACTCGACGTCGCCTTTTCGACGAAGACGAAAAGACCATGGACCAGTCGGTCTTTTCCGACGCGGCAGACCATCATCCAATCCTTGTCTCAGGGAGTTCCCGACATGTCCGCCAAAGACGTCAAATTCAGTGCTGATGCGCGCAGCCGAATGCTAACAGGGATCAACATGCTGGCGAACACCGTCAGGATCACTCTTGGTCCCAAAGGTCGTAACGTCATTTTGGACAGATCCCACGGTGCCCCGCGTATCACCAAGGATGGCGTTACTGTTGCCAAAGAATTCGAGCTTCCGGATCACTTTGAAAACATGGGAGCCCAGATGGTGAAGGAAGTCGCGTCCCGCACCAACGAAGAGGCTGGCGACGGCACAACCACTGCTACCGTTCTGGCTCAGGCGATCGTCAAGGAAGGAATGAAGGCCGTTGCCGCTGGCATGAACCCGATGGATCTGAAGCGAGGTATTGAACAAGCCGTCAGGGTCGTCGTCGCAAAGATCAAGGACCTGTCCCGACCGGTTGGCGACAGTGCTGAAATTGCGAAGGTAGGGGCTATCTCCGCCAACGGAGATGTAGCGATTGGTCGTCAGATCGCCCATGCGATGGCTGCGGTCGGCACTGAAGGCGTAATCACGGTTGAAGAGAGCAAGGGATTGGAGACCGAAACCGAAGTGGTCGAAGGTATGAATTTCGATCGCGGTTACCTTAGCCCATATTTCATAACAAATGTGGTCAAGATGAGCGTAGAGCTGGAAGACTGCGTTATCCTGTTCCACGAGAGCAAGTTGTCGTCTCTTGCCGACATGGTGCCGTTGCTCGAAGCAGTCATGGAAGCCGAAAAGCAGCTTCTGGTTGTTGCCGAGGACGTGGAGGGCGATGCGCTGGCCATGCTTGTGGTCAACAAGCTTCGCGGCGGATTGAAAGTTGCCGCTGTGAAGGCGCCTGGGTTTGGGGATAGCCGCAGGGAGATGCTGGAGGACCTCGCGATCCTGACGGGCGGTCAAGTGATCTCGACCGATTTGGGGACCAAGCTTGAAACCGTCACGCTGGACATGCTCGGTGCCGCAAAGAAAGTCGTCATCTCAAAGGATGATACGACCGTCATTGATGGCGCTGGCGACAAATCAGCAATCACTTCGCGGGTCGCCCAGATTCGCTCCCAAATCGAAGATACGATGTCCGACTACGAACGGGAAAAGCTGCAGAGTCGTCTTGCTAAACTGACAGGCGGGGTCGCCATCATCCGGGTCGGAGGGGCCACGGAGATTGAGGTAACGGAACGCAAAGACCGGGTTGACGACGCGTTGAACGCCACTCGCGCGGCGGTTCAGGAAGGTGTTGTTCCAGGCGGTGGTGTTGCGCTGCTCCATTCAGACAAAGCGCTTGCGACCCTTAAAGGTGCCAACTCCGACCAGGATGCCGGTATCAGGATCGTCCGGCGATCAATCCAGGCACCGCTGCGCCAGATTGTCGAAAATGCCGGCGTGGACGGATCGGTCGTCGCGGCAAAGATCATCGAAAGCGAAAACCCATCCTTCGGGTTCGACGCTCAAACGGAAACTTATGTCGACATGCTGACAGCGGGGATCATTGACCCCACCAAAGTTGTCCGGGTTGCTCTGGAAGATGCGGCGTCGATTGCAAGCCTTCTGATCACAACCGAGGCGATGGTCGCACAAAAACCCTACAGGTCTGGAACTGCATCAGATTTGGGACCCTTGAGGGCGTGACGCAGGTCTTTTGACCCAACGACGGGACCACCTCAATGCAGTCGGTCGATCTGTAACATGCAAACGTATTGAGAGAAACCAACCTGAAAGGAACTCAGATGTCGAAAGGTGACAAGAGGCGCGGCAACCGCGAAGTTAAAAAGCCAAAGAAAGCAAAGGAAAAAATCGTGGCGACGGCCGACTTCTCAAAGGGTCAGAAGCCGGTCAAGATAGGGAGTAAGAAAAAGTAATTTTCATAGTCGCAAGACGAAGATTGCAACCAAGGCGGAGCGTGCAGGATTCGCGTCGTCAGGAAGGGATTGAGACATGGGCAATAGCCGCAACTCCGGCCCATGGTGTCCGAAGGCCATTGGAGCGCCGTATTGGCATGCTTCGCAATTTGGTTTCCGAAGTTTCTGATCTATACTCGGATTGATTCATAACTCACTATAACGATGCGTTCGGTTTCGTCCCAGAGCGCGAGGCTTGTGAAGCGCTAGCTATCGCGGAGAGTGATGCGCCGGGTGTTGGCAAGGACGTCATGACCTCGAAGGACTTCCGGAAGACGATAGAACGGGATGCGGCTGGCCAGATGATGAACATGGTGAACTCCGACTTTCCCGGCGATCCAGCTCAGCATTCCGGGCAGTGCATAGTGTGAACTGCCTTCAAGCGCCGCATCCTGAATGCTCCAATCATTTTGCCGATGCCAACTGGTTTCCTCGAACTGGTGCTGCACGTAAGAGAACCACATGCCAGCAATTGCAGCGAGGAACATCGTCGGCAGAAACACGAACAACAGGACGTACAAGTACCTGGCCGCGTAATCTAAGATCGGCGCGAGAAGTTACCGCTGACAATAATCTCGTTGATCAATTTGGCGACTGCCGAATGGGTTTCTTGCTCTAATTCCGAACCATTGGCACTCTCGTGGGTCACGGCAGCATCGCGCAAAACCCCGACGATCTCACGTTCCTGAAGAAGATTGAGATCGTTTAAGGCAAGTAGAAGAGCCTCGCAGATCGAGAGTGCAGCCATGCCTGCGGGATCTTGGTGGTCTGACATTGGGGTCATTCCTTTTAAAGTCATTGGATTCGTGACCAGGCGAGGTGGTGATGGTTTTTCTATTGTCACATGAGTTTTGGTATTTTGGACTGATCGAAAGTAGCCTCAATACCAAATTCTTGGTAGAGTCTTTACAGGCTCGGGGAAATCCAACGATGAACACCAACACCAGCCCGTTAACACAGAAACTCTCGGCATTTGTTGCCTTGGCAGAGGCGGAACTGGCCGTTTTGGAACAATTGCACCAGCGGAGGAGAACCTTTGAGGCTGGCCGAGATCTTGTTCATCAGGGACAATCGGAACAGGCTGCCTATATCCTCGCCGCTGGCTGGGTTGTTTCATATAAGATTCAGCCTGACGGATCACGCCAAATCGTCGATTTCCAGATTCCAGGGGATTTCCTTGGGCTGCGCAGCGTTTTGTTGCACACGTCAGACCATGGCATTGAGCCGATTGTTGATATCGAAGCCGCCGAGGTTCTGGTGAGCGATCTTTTGCAAGCCTTCGCAGAGACACCTCGGCTGGCCACTGCAATTTTATGGGCCGTGTCACGCGACGAAGCGATGGTTGTCGAACATCTTGTCGGGCTTGGGCGGCGTGATGCGGATGCGCGCATGGCACATTTCCTACTGGAACTTGGAGTCAGGCTGTCGCTTGTGGGGATGGGCAGCAAGAAAGGCTATGCCTGCCCGCTCACACAGTACCATCTTGCCGATGCACTGGGATTGAGCGCCATTCACGTCAACCGCGTCCTGCGCAAACTCAGGGAGGACGAGTTGGTTACATTTCGGGATGGGTTTGTGACGTTCAATAACTATGAGGGTCTGGTTAAACTGGCGGATTTCGATCCAGCGTATCTGGATCAGAAACGGCCGCTTCTGGCCTGATTGGGCCCACAATCTGGTTTTGGACGATCCTGCTTACATCTCAAACGCGTGACGTTACATCAGCGCCCGACTGGCTTCCTTGAGTTCCTTGTGAGCCTCTTCGTCATTTTCTGCTTCGTGGGCACTTTCAGCGGCCTGATAGTGTTTCAATGCCGTCGCCTTTTTGGGGCCTTCTGGCGCTTTGTCCCAGGCGGCCTTAACGGAGGCCATGTGTTTGACGGTGTGGTTTTCCTGACTCTGGTCTTCATCATTCATTGGAATGTCCTTTCCTGGACGGTCCGAGAATAAGAAGCACGAGACTCATACAGCTCTTTTGGGGAGCTCCATGTTCCCCGCGCCCCTCAGATACTCAAAAAAATGCCAACCAAATACACAGCGGACACATGTTACCTAACGGGTTTCAGAGCGCCTTCGTACTGACGCAGGTTAGCCCGCTTGAGCCAGATAAAAGATCCGCGCAAACATCAGAGCGCCCATGAGTGCAATCAGCATCCAATAAATCGGGATCCTGGGGCCGTTATACTTTATTGTCTCTGGCAGTTTCGAAACGCGATGCGACACGCGCTTAGGTAACAAGGCCACCAACTTTGTCGCCACACTGCCGCTCGCATGATTAAGCGTGGGTACATCTCTGACTGTTGAAAGATGCGCTTTCAGCCGGGCATGCGCTGCATCTCGGCCCAGAAGTGTAAGCTCACGAGCCTCGGTCCAAGGCTCGAGCCCGAGACGCGCAAGGGCTGACAAAACCGTGACTGTTGCACCGGTTTTGTCTTCACCCACTTCTGCAAGCAGGAAAGGGTCGTAGTCGGAGCCATCCGGGCGAAGAACATCTGATACAGACATGATTTTTCCTTTCGGACTGGGGGAGCGGCGCTCGACAAAAATCGTTGGGACAAAGATACCGACCAACGCGTTGGATACCGCATTCAATATTGCTTGATTGCTGCAAGGCGCAAAGACTTGCATCTGCCTGGATGCGCCACCTTCTAGCCCCGATTGTCGGGAGTGAGGCTGTTGCACACATCCTGACAGTAAAGAACCTGATGGGTACTAACTTCGATCAGCATAAAGCCCGTGGGTTGGGAATAATATAGCCCTAAGTGCTGTGACTTGACGGGGCATCTGGACTGATGCGGCCGACCATGGTCGGTACCGGAAATCCAGCGATCAATTCAACGGAGGTATGGGATGCTCACGCGTTCGATCAGGTCAAAGGTGACGTTCACCAATGCCTTCAGGTTGGGAAACAGCGACATCGTGTTTCCGGCTGGCGCGTATGAAATTCTCTTCGAGGAGGAGTTGCTGCAAGGCGTCAGCTTTGAGGCTTACCGACGCACCGCGACCTACCTGATGGTCAGGGGTCGAGGGAGTCATGTCGGTCAAACAACGATGCACATGACAACACAAAAGGATCTGGAGCATGCCATTGCCTGCGACTAGGCCCACTGTGAAACAATTCAACATAGCGAAGCGGCGCTTTCTCCGCTGGAGGACTTGATATGACCAATCCTGAATGGCTGAAACCTGGTATGTATGGCGCGCTGCTCGGCGCGGTGTTTGTCGGCGTCGTTGGATTTTCTTGGGGCGGTTGGATGACTGGCGGAAGCGCGAACAAGTTGGCAAGCGAAATGGCGCGGGACCAGGTGATCGCGGCGCTCGTGCCAATTTGCCACGACATGTCCCGCACGGATAATCAGCGTTTAGCAAAGCTCGCAACGATCCAGGCTGCCACGTCGTACAAGCGACGCGACGCCGTGATGGATGCGGGTTGGGCAACCATGCCTGGTTCCGATTCCCCGAACCGCGATCTCGCTAAAGCGTGCATAGAAGGACTGAATCTTGATGCATCTTAGTATGATTGCGTCAATGCCGCCCTCGTCAATTCACACTGGTTTGCTACGGTAAGTGGGATGTTTGGATTGCAACTAGAAAGCGACCATGGAACCTGTTCGACCCTTGATGTTAGAAAGTGGGATACCGATGCAAGCAGTCTGAAATTTCCCTCAGGTACAATCTACCGCGGCGCAACAAGCGATCACACCGGCTCAGCCAAACCAACCGGGCCCGTCAGGCGCGAAATGAAAATAGGCATGAACTACAACGCTCTTATGGGGGCATAAACGCGCCGGATGTCGCGAGAATTCGACTATGCAAGGAAAACTTGCCAAAACTAACGGGGATAGCGAAGCCTGCCTAAATTTGAAGTTGTTGTAACTTCTCAAATAGCGCTCCGCGGTCCGATACCGAGCGTCATGTGCTGATTTGCTTGGCAACGCGCCGTAGTAAATCGGCCCTTCAAACCCCATATGCTGATAGGCTACGTGCGAATTTTCGGGTCTGACCGACGCACCGAGGTCTCAGTGGAAAATCCGAAATCGATTGGGATCAAGTCTTTCAATGACCTGGCTATTAGGTCTGCCGTCCTGCTGAACCGTCGAATAAGGAAACCGACAATCAGGGCGGCAAAGACCGGTTCAGCCAATCTCGAAAAACCCCGAGAGTCGCGCCGGAACGGGCTGGCGAGCCCTACCTGGCCCTTAATCGAAAGGACCACTGCAATGGATGACCAATTCAGCAAGACCATCGCAGTTTTCGACTGGCCATTCACAGTGCCCGGTTTTGCAGAAACGCTCCCCGCCGGCGAGTATGAAATCGAAACCGAACTCGCCTCGCCTCCGGATCACCAAGACCCGGAAGCTTGGAAGGCCTCAGTTGTTGTCCACCTGCATCCACGCATTTCCCATCCGGGATTAACCCGGAGCCTAACCGTTTCATTGATTGATCTCGACAATGCCCGCGCGAAGGACAAGCTTTCAGGAAGAGAGCTGTCTGATGTTTTTCTAGAAGAAATGCTGGCAGACCCAATGGTGCAGCTTGTGATGCAGGCCGACGGGGTATCCGAGGCCCAATTGCGCCATCTTTACTCGGGATCGCGGACAACGCGGGAGAATATCGATCTCGTTGACCAAAGTCCCAAAGACGAGACCCCGCAAGTTTTTTCGCAGGACAGCTCTGAAATTCAGAACGCCGAAAATGAAGGGATGCCATGCCAACAGGCCACTTCGCTTGTACCTGAATGAAGTGGAAGAAGCGAATGCCTGAGTCAATGGAAAGCGAGGAACTGATGCAAAAGAAGAAGGAATTCATCGTCTCGGACCCGCCAAAGCGTGCGCTTGCAGATGCGCCCAAGGAACGGTTCTGCTTGCGCTGCAAATCCTCTTTCTGGACCGAAGGTTTTGGCGAACGCATCTGTTCCCGCTGCAAGGGCACCTCTGCTTGGCGCGCGGCCGTGCCGGAAGGCGTCAGTCAAGGTCGCCGCCGCTCTGGCGGCCGGTCGTGATAGATCCCTTGATTGTTTTTAGGACTGCCTGGCGTCGTTGTCCGAGATAATGCGAAAGCTCTCTGCGTCCGCGGTGCCGACCTATCACAACGCACGGATCTCGCCCGCGCAGCGAATGGCCGGTATGATGAAGCTGCGTTGCGGCGTGGCCTGACCCGATGAATGGCAGCTGTGGGCCGAGTAAGTCACGGAAGAAAGGGCAGGGATCCTTACTGCGCGGCTTTTGAGGTCTGCTAGTTGCCCTTTAGCACTTCACCAATCAAATGGTTCATAACCTCTTTGTAGACCTCCGGATCGCCACCATAGGTGATCTCAAGGGCTGCGCGATCAAACGCGGCCGACAACAGATTAGTCAAAGCATCGATCTGTTTTGATGTTTGTTCAGGAAGAGCCCGCAAAAGCCCTTCACGAAGTTCTTCTGTTCCATTGGCCCGGGTCAACGCGACAGCAGTGCTGTGCCCTAATACCGCTGGGGCCTCTTCCATCAGGAGGCGCACCCGACCTGGAACCAACATCGCATCAAAGAAGGCATTTGATCCTGTCACCATGGCCTGTTCGGGATCGGCCACATTGCGCGTTTCCTGGTCAATGTGGTGTGAGATTGCTTTGGCCTCCTCTTCTGCGACGGCGCGGAAAAGGTCAGCCTTGTCCTTGAAATGATGATACAGCGCGCCGCGGGTTACGTTGGCCCTACGCACGATGTCTGGGGTTGCAGTATCGGCAAATCCCGAATCCACAAACAATTCTCGGGCAGCCTCTACGAGTTTGGCACGCGTTTCGGCGCGTCGGTCTGCCTGGCTGCGTCGGGCGGGTTTTTCTGGGGGCAAGATTAATGGCTCCGAATATCACAATAAGCACCTTACATACATCTTGCATGTATTTGCAATTCGATGTTACATACACGATGCATGTAAGTCAGGGAGATAAAGAAATGCGTGTCACTCAATATTACCCGGTCATTCAGTCTGAAACGGTTTCTGAGACGGCAGAGTTCTACAAACGCCACTTTGGCTTCCGCTCGGCATTCGAGGCGGATTGGTATGTTCATCTACAAAGTGAAGCGGATCCGTCGGTCAATCTCGCAGTCGTCCAGTCAGACCACGAGACGATCCCTGAGGTTTCCCGCGGTGCGTCTAAGGGTATGATCCTCAATTTTGAAGTCGAGGATGTCGACAAGGTGGACGAACGACTTCGGTCAGAAGGAGTTCCTGTCGCAAAGTCACTTGTGAGCGAGCCGTTTGGTCAACGCCATGCGATTTATCGCGATCCAAACGGGGTACTGATTGACGTCATCACTCAGATCCCACCCTCAGAGGAATTCCTGTCGCAATATGCAGCCGACGCTGTACCGACGTGATTCAAGGTGCCCCAAGAACCTTCTGATTGATGATTGCGCGGCCGACCTGTGTCGCGCAATCTACGCCACTATTGGTGCATTCGATGTTGTTGGCCATACCTTTGATCCTGAATACGCGAAAGGCAGAGCGTGCGGAGATTTAGACAGTTTAACCTGACGCGATACCAAACTCTGTCCAATGCTTGGTAAATTCCATCAATTCACTTTTTCCGATTTGAATGCGAGATAGGGCCCTAAATCCGGCTGTTCATGCGTGAATACCATTGTCCATTTCATGTTGTGATGGGCCACGTAAATGTCTGCCTGGAATGAAGTGAAGTCGGGATATCGATCGGAGGTACACGAGTAAGCCCAGTCATTGTTCTCGTCGAAAACTACGTAAGGGGCTGGCCATTGCTTCTGATACCCAATCACAGCATCTGAACCTGTGATGGCAGATTGAAGTCCGTAGCTAAAACCGTGCCATCGAAAACCGTTGTGAATCCAAGCGCCCGTGTTTTTCTTTACTCTCAATACATATGTTGCAAGCCAGTCGGTTTTTACCTGCTCGCTCTCGACCGGAGAGAGTGGAACAAAGTCGACTGATTGAAATATGAGGAAATGCTCAACCTGGGTTTTGTTCGAGATCATCCCCGTCTAGCCTTGAACCAAGAATTTGTGGAGCGGGCAGATTAGCGAAATTTTATTCCGCATGAAACGAGCCTGACAATGATCAAGGTCTACATTGGGCCGTTTTTGCTTTCTTCACTACATTTCCTCCAAGTAGGGAGGAATCCGAGCCCAATCAGGGGAATCCTTCACAAATACCTTCTTAGTTGGTTTGAATAAACTCGGATCATCCAAGGTACCAGCAGCGATACTGGTCAGTCCGAAAGAGGTAACGCCCCATAAATTTGACCCGCAGGTGCCGCAAAAGTGCTTGATGACGGGGCGTCCTTCTTCAGAGGTTTTCTCAAACGTTAATGATTTGCCCTTCAGGAGCTGCAGATCATCTGAGTAAATCATGTATCCGGCGTATCCATCTGTGCCGGTCATCGACAGGCAGTCGCTACAGAAACACATGAGTTGAATCACTGGATCACCGGTGATCCGATATCGAACCTCACCGCAATAGCATCCACCTTCAATCGATTGAGCCATGCTGCCTCCATCCTTCTATTCCGCTTGGGAAGCTAGGCGAACAGCGTATGTGTTCTGGCTCATCGCCACAACAGGTTCAAAATGGGTCGGTGTTTCGCGCTCACTTCAACCCCCAGATGTAACGAAGCGATTGGATTTCAGGTGCTAACTACAATGTGACGGCTTGTGGCAAGACCTACCCTCTGCAGTGGGAGGGTTCGTTCGCTTCCATTCTAATTCTGAATCGTTCCTATTGAATGTATCTCCCAATGTAATTGGACAGACGAGCTTTATTGATCGACAATCATGTCATGGAGCTGTCAACGACCACACCCGTCCACCTGATCCATGTGGATCCCGACGTCAACATGGCGCGGTTCTATGGAATAGAGTTGCAGCCGACGCTGTTTGGGGAAGTGTGCGTCCTTCGGACCTGGGGACGTATTGGTACAAACGGGCAGGCCATGATGGTGACATACGAAGACGAAACCCAGGCTGCTGAAGCGCTCCAGACACTCCAAAAGCAAAAGCGCCGTCGAGGGTATGTCCCGGTCGGAGAGTGACCTCGGGCTGCAATCTGTTTCCGTAGCAAATCCCGAGCCTGCCGTCTCGTGACCGGGCTCCAGGTTCCAGCCGGTATGCCGGCTTCCACCCAGAACACCCCAGCATGATCTCCCTGAGCCAGTAGCCCCTGAACCGTCTCTTGCGAGCCGGGGCAGGGGCTTTGGGTCATGGTCGGTCCATGCCGTGGTGATCTGCCCATTCGGGTGATGATCCCTTTTGCGCTCCCGCAGGATCGAAGATCCTTTTCCTTATTTTGTGGGTCAGGCGGGATTTGGACAAGCCAAACGCCGCCCGACGTCAGGGGGAAGGCGCAGCCTCTCCCCTCGGACAAGACAAATAGACAAGACCGTGTCCTCGCGCGTTGCGCTGCGGGCCGCACCACTCTTGTCGATTTGTCCTGTCTCGCCCCTCTCCGCGTTCGCCACGGGGCAGGTTTTAGAGACGACGCCCTTTCAGGGCTCGGCTCAAAACCAGCACCAAAGGGGGTCAGCCCCGGAGGTCGCATCACAAAAGGAGAGACGGTTTTGAACCTTGAGACGACAAATGACATCGAGACTGACACGAGCCTTCAGGCGGCAGAGATCGCAGCCCAGAATGATCTATTTCGGAAGGCCCTGATCGATCCTACTGCGGTGATTGAGATGCATTCGAAAGGCATTCAGGGACAGGTTTTCGTCACGCCGGGCGTGTCCGGCGAAGGGATGGAGTTCCAGACCGCCGCTTTGGCTGCAGTGGCATCGGATGACCAGTTCGACGAGGGCAATGATCCTTATGGCGATCACACATTCGGAGCTGTGACAATCAGCGGCCAGAAGCTGTTCTGGAAAATCGATCTTTATGACGCGGACTACAAGTACGGCTCTGAACGCCCGTTTGATCCCGCAGTGACGCGCCGCGTTCTAACCATCATGTGCCCCAGCGAATACTGAGACCAGCCCTGTCCAAAAGGGCCAGGGTCTGCACGCGCAACCTGCGCAGGAAAGGCCCCTCTCGGGACATGCAAGCATGCCCTGCCGGGCAGTGGGTGAGTTCATGCCAGCAAACACCGGAAAGGGGGTGATGAAAATAAGTCAGGAAACCTTGCAGCAACGACGGCGCGAAGCCGTTGAGCTGGTCAAGAAGGGAGGTCTCTCCGCCAAGATCGGCCTCGCCTTCTTGAAACAACACGCAGCCGTCTAAGCGGCCCCGCTCTACCCTCGAAGGGGTAGGGCACACTTAACACAAAGCAAAACACTCAAACAAGGATTTGCCCCATGAGCAAAATCGAAACATTCACCGCACCGGAAACCATCGCCCTGTCCGATCTCTACCTGTCTGATCTGAACCCACGACAGGAGGTTTCTGAGGAAGGCATCACCCTGTTGGCTGACAGCCTGGTCATGTGCGGCCTGATCCAGAACCTCAGCGGCCTGCGCGATGCGGATGGCAAAGTCGCCATCGTTGCTGGTGGCCGTCGTCTGCGGGCGCTGAACATCGCCGTGACCGAGCGCGCCGATCTGGCTCAGGTTCCCGTGAAAGTCACAGACAACCCGTTTGTGGCCGAACAATGGGCCAATGCGGAGAACACGGCCCGCGAGGAACTGGACCCGGTGGACGAAGTCCGCGCCTATGGTAAAATGGCCGCGAAATCCCTGTCTGTTGCCAAGATCAGCAATGCGTTTGGTGTGACCGAGGCGCATGTGCGCCGCCGCCTTGCGCTGGCCGATCTGCCCTCCGCCGTATTGGACGCGCTCAAGGCCGGTGAGATCAGCATGGGGCTGGCCAAGGCCATGACGGTGAGCACCGAGGAAGAGAAAATTCTGCAAGTGCTGGAACAGGCTAAAGAGTGTCGGTGGTTCAGTGAGCATGATGTCAAGCAGGCCCTGACGTCTGAGGCTGTCAGCAGCACCAACCGCAAGGCCATGTTTGTCGGGCAGGAGGCTTATGTTGCAGCGGGTGGTACCGTCACCGCTGATCTGTTTGCCGATGAAACTTTGTTCAATGAAGGCGCGCTACTTGATCACCTGTTTGCTGAGAAGCTGGCGGCAGAAGCAGCGAAGCTGCGCGAAGCGGAAGGCTGGGACTGGGTGGACACCCATGATGAAAGCTACATTCCCTATGGGTTCACAGGCACTGAAGGCATGCACCGTCTGGAGATGGTGAGCAGGGAGTTCTCCGAAGAACAGTCTGAGCGGTATGACGAACTGGCCGAACTCTATGAGGGTGAGGCTCTGGATGAGGAAGGCGAAAAGGAACTTGCAGCGCTCGAGAACTATGCCGCGCCGTTTTATTCTGACGATCAGCGCAAGCTGTCCGGCGTGTTCCTCTATGTAGGCAACACTGGTGAGATCAAAACCTCCACGGCCTATGTCGCGGCGGAACATGAACAGGCCGCCATAGAGGCCGGTGTTTTGGCCCCAGTCAAAGAGCCAGAGACCGTAGAGAAACCAAAACCGGCCTATTCGCAGAAGTTCATCGATGACATGGTGGCGATCCGGCTGGCGGCGGTTCAAACGGCCCTGCTGGACAAGCCTGACTATGTGTTGAGCCTGTTTGCCTTCTCCACCACCCCGGCTTCCGGTCTGACCAGCAATCTGTTTGGGTTTGGCTATGGTGGCGCTGAACGGAACACGCCTGAGATTGACGACCAGTTCATCCTCGACCCGCGTCTTGGCGGGGAGCGGGATGCGGCGGCAGAGGCAGCCTATGACCAATTTCACGAGATGGCCACACAAGGTTGCGTCGAGGCGTTCAAAGCGTTTCGCGAACTGGGCAAAAAGACCCGCAATGGAGAGATCACAGGTTTTCTGGCCCGGCGGTTCCTGACCCAACGCCCGGAGTTCATGGCGGAGATTGAGAATGCGATCGGCGCGAACCTCCGCGCGATCTGGACGCCCTCGGCTGAGAATTGCTTCAAGCGCTTGAAGGGCTGGCAGCTGGATGATCTCTACAAAGACCTGCTGGACCTGCATGTCGACACCGACATGTTCAAAGCCTTCACGAAATCCAAGAAAGGCGCGAAGAACGAGGCGATGCACAAGCTGTTCAATGACAATGAACATCAGGCTGCACTGGGCGTGACCGAGGCACAGAAAGCCCGGATTGATGCGTGGGTTCCTGATTGCTTCTGAACCCATCAGGGTAGGGCGCTCAGCGCCCTACCTGCCAGCCGCGTTGTTCCATTTTAATTCAATGCTTTACGCTTCGATCACTTGAAAGGATGTAGCTTGTAGGCTACATTTAGGTATGATAGAAATTCGTAAGACGGCCCTGTTCGATAAGTGGCTCAAGGGCTTGAAGGACCAAAGGGCGAGAGCCAGGATTTTGGTTCGCATCACGCGGTTGAGCCTGGGCAATCTCGGTGACGTGAAGCCGGTTGGTGAAGGTGTGAGTGAACTGCGTATTTCTGAGGGTAAGGGGTATCGCGTTTACTACGTGTCGCGCGGTGATGTTTTGATCATTTTGCTCTGCGGGGGAGACAAGTCATCCCAGCAAGCGGACATCAAAACCGCCAAAGCGATGGCAAAAGAGTTGGAGTGAAAAACATGGGTGTCAAAACAACGAAGTTTGAAGCGGCTGACTATCTGGACAGCCCCGAAGCCATTCAAGCCTATCTTGAAGCGGCTTTTGAAACCAGTGACACGGCCCTGATCGCATCAGCTCTTGGCGATGTTGCTAAGGCCAAAGGTATGTCGAGTGTAGCTGACAAATCCGGCCTGTCTCGGGAAAGCCTCTATCGCGCACTTAGCGAAAACGGCAATCCCGAATTTGGCACTATCCTCAAAGTGCTGAGTGCTGTGGGTGTGACGCTCACCCCTAAAATGCACGTGAGTTAACCGTTTTAGAAGGCAACCCGCCATGTCTACCGATGCAGCTCCTTCGACAGCCGAAAAGACCATTCGCCGCATCTGGAAATCTGCGCAGATGTTTGTCGGGTTTCATACGGATCAGAAGGGCAAGCCGCGCGAACAGCCAAAGCTCTGGCCGCCAAAAAACGGAAGCGCGTCGATCCATAGTGACCTCAGCGCGCAAGAGGCGATTGTTGTGGTGAAAGCCGCTGATGCGGAAGCCGCACAGGATGTGCAGATCAAGCTGCATCCAAACCGCATTGTTGTGCGCCGGGACGCGGATATGTGGTGGCAGGGTGTGGCCGTGGATGAGCATTCCGTGACGGTCCGAATGGCCGACAACACGATCATTGAAATCCGCCACGACGGTTCGGTGAAGCGTCGCTCGGCGGAAGATGAAACCCATGTCGAAGCCGATGGCAGCATCTTCAAGTTCACCGAATTTGCCGAGGCGCATATGACGGGTGACGGGGTGGAAATGACCCGGCGCACCGAGGATCGTATTGCCACCATCACAGCTGACGGTGTTGTCGATCGTGCGCGCAAGCGTTAGCGTGTGTTCAATACCTCTAGAGTTCCCTGAGGTTGTACTGACTGGCCCGCTTCGGCGGGCCTTTTCTTGATGTGAATGATTGTCAATTGAGGTTCCGCCTCGGCTGCTTCATTCGCCGCCAATGGCCGTTTCAAACCCATATTGACTGTTGTCGCTATCCTCGCCAATGTCGCGCGTTCCCATTGGCGCATCTGCCTTAGCGTACATGTGGTGGAGCCGACCGGAATCCATAAGGAAACGCAAGCGATATGACTGACGACTGGAACGACTACGCCGATGGTTGGGACGACAATAGCGACGTCAGATATTACGCGAGTCGCGCATTTGCTTCGCTCGACGAGCACCTGAATCTTTGCGGGAAGAATTGGCGATCAAAGCGTGTGCTCGACTTTGGATGTGGCACCGGATTGCTGGCGGAGAAAATCGCACCGCATGTGGAGGAAGTTGTCGCGGTTGATACCTCGGAGAATATGATTGCGGTCCTGAAGGCCAAGAACCTGCCCAATGTCAGGGCCGTTCACGGAGATATGCTGGCGGGAAATGTACAGGACTTGGAGACCGGGTTCTCAGGTTTCGATTTGATCTGCGCGTCTTCCGTTTGCGCCTTTCTTCCAGATTACAGTGGCGCCGTGGCAGTACTGGCGGGTTT
>NZ_JBXWNR010000031.1:0-18892 GCF_059610465.1 Ruegeria sp. CDSC085
TTGGCGGTTACGATGAGCCAGAAACCCTCTCTTATCAAATCAACCTAAACTGTCCCATTGGTGCTGACGTCAGACAGGCGGGCCCATCCCGTCACTTTGGGTAAAGGAGAATTCCAATGGCCAAAGGAACCCGCAAGATCGGACGGAGCGCCAAAACAGGGCGTTTCACGACGGTCAAAAAGGCTCAGCGACTGAAATCTACTCATGTCGTTGAAACCATCAAAAAGCCTAAGAAATAACTAGGTTTCAGGGCGGTTCTTCTTGGTGGGAGGGTCGCCCTGTTTGACGACAATATGAGTCAGCGCATTTTATTTGTCTACTTAATTGTCTATTTGCAACTTATCTTTTGACAATCATTACGGGCGGGAGCAAAAATAGTGATCCTCCGCTACTATCAATTTCCTCATATTTATCAGTGGGGGTAGGTGTCCAATACGGACCTCCGCTACCATATCACCTGAAGTAAAGTATTGGATTGTGGATAGGAATAGCTTCCTGTGTGGAGCTTGTCCCGGCATTTTTCACTGCTTGGCAGTCCACCTCCAAATCGAGGGCAAGGCCCAGATAACAGCGTCACGGTATGGATCGACCTGCACGCAGGTGCCCTTCCAGGTCGCTGGCCGGTTTCAGCAACTTGTGGTCAATTGGAGGGGTAGCCGCGTTTCCGAACCTCTTCGATAGCCGCAGAAAACCCATAAAGTGAGAACGTAAAACTGCGTTTGACGGTTGGAGAAGCCGCAAAGTAATACTCCACCTTTCCGAATTCTGCGTTCAACAATTCTTTCGTCAGCCCGACGTTGACTTGGCAATATTGTGGAGCGCAAAACTGGTATGCGTACTTTCGACTGAACCTGCCATCAAGTGTCACAACCACTCCATTGTTCAAGTCCGTTGTTGCAGGCAACTGCAAAACGAGCCCGGCTACAACCTCGCTGTTGTCTATCGGGATACCAATTATGTTCGCGATGTTCTTGCCGTGGTACTTGATGTGTTGGATCGTCGAACACTCTGACTTGGACGTGTCGCAGTAGATGTCCCAAACACCTGCTTTGGCAACTTTCTTCTCCCGTGCTTCCGCCTGGCCGACGGTATGGAAAATGGATGCAGCAATAAGAAAAACTCTTAGCATCGAAGCCCTCAAAAACGGGATTAACTGGTCTTTAAGTACGCTGGGGTTGTGTTTCTGCCAGCCTTTAGTGAGGGAAAGATGCCCGGGCTATAAACCTCGATACAGCCTGAAGGAAAAACTGAAATCGGGTTCGCGTGCCATGATGTCATCTCCGTTGTTTGGGTTGGCTTGCTAACGCCCTCCCGAGGGGCCGAACGTGACAAGATTCAACTTAAGGAGAAGATCGAAAACTCCGTCCTAGAGAAGGGTCGGTTTGAGGATCGTATGGAACTCGCCCTGGGATTTCTATCAAGTCCTTAGAAAATATATAAAAATGGTGACTTTTCTATGCGCCAAACCGTCCTTCGGTTGGTGTTTACTGAGCCAATAAATACTGTCAAAACGGTATGTATGGAACTCTCGAATTTTCACTCCCTTTCAGATACTTAAGGGATATCTCGGGGCAAAAAAAGCGAGATGGTGCTGCTGGAGAGAATTGAACTCTCGACCTCTCCCTTACCAAGGGAGTGCTCTACCTCTGAGCTACAGCAGCGCTGTGGGCGGGTGATTAGACTCAAACGAAACGCGGCGCAAGGGTGTCTGGACGGTTTTTTTCGCCTCCTGTAGAGAAAGATCATGACGGAAAAAAATTCACCCAAAAAACAAGGCAAATCCGGGGATGCACGCGAAGAGCGGCTGAAGGCGGCGCTGAAGGCCAATATGGCGCGGCGCAAGGCACAGGCCAAGGCGCGGGCGGCCTCCGGGGACAATGCCGACAAGGACGAGGGATAAGAGCAGATGGATTCGATTCTGGTGACGGGCAACGGCCCGCTGAACGGTCAAATACCGATTGCGGGGGCCAAGAACGCGTGTCTGACACTGATGCCTGCGACTTTGCTGAGCGAAGAACCGCTGACGCTGACCAACGCGCCACGCCTCAGCGACATCAAGACCATGACGGCTCTGCTGCAATCGCTGGGAGCCGAGGTGTCGTCGCTGCAGGATGGTCAGGTGATCGCGATGTCGAGCCACAACCTGACCAGCCAAACGGCGGATTATGACATCGTGCGCAAGATGCGTGCTTCGAACCTGGTGCTGGGTCCTTTGCTTGCGCGATTTGGACAAGCGGTTGTTTCTCTGCCCGGTGGCTGCGCGATCGGAGCCCGTCCAATGGACCTGCACATGGAAGGGCTTGAAGCGCTGGGCGCCGAGATAGAGCTGAAGGACGGTTATTTGCACGCCAGGGCTACGGGTGGGCTGAAAGGCGCGGTGCATGAGATGCGCTTTGCTTCAGTCGGGGCCACTGAAAACATCGTCATGGCGGCAACGCTGGCCAAGGGCACCACGGTTCTGAAGAACGCGGCGCGCGAGCCCGAGATTGTCGATCTGGTCGAATGCCTGCGAAAGATGGGTGCACAGATTTCAGGCGAGGGCAGCTCGACCATAGAAATTCAGGGCGTCGACCGGCTGCACGGTGCCACACATCAGGTTGTCACCGACCGGATCGAACTGGGCACCTATATGCTGGCCCCGGCGATTTGCGGCGGCGAGGTCGAGCTGCTGGGCGGGCGCATGTCGCTGGTCGACTCCTTTGCCGCCAAACTCGACGCGGCGGGTGTCAGTGTCACCGAAACCCAAAACGGCTTGAAAGTGGCCCGCAAGAATGGCCGCGTGCAGGCCGTGGATGTGGTTACGGAACCTTTCCCGGGTTTCCCGACCGACCTGCAGGCGCAGATGATGGCGCTGATGTGCACCGCCGAAGGAGTTTCGGTTTTGGAAGAACGTATTTTCGAAAACCGTTTCATGCATGCCCCGGAACTTGTGCGCATGGGCGCGAATATCGAAGTGCATGGCGGCACCGCCACCGTCACGGGTGTCGAAACGCTGAAAGGCGCCCCGGTGATGGCGACAGATCTGCGGGCTTCGGTGTCGCTGATCCTTGCCGGATTGGCGGCTGAAGGTGAGACAACGGTAAGCCGGGTCTATCATTTGGACCGCGGATATGAGCATGTGGTGCGCAAGCTGGAAGGCGTGGGTGCAAAAATCGAACGGATCAAGGGCGAATGACGGACGCAAGTTTTGAAGACGGGCGCGAAGCCCCGCTGAATCTGGGGGCCGAGGATGCAGATGACCTGAAGGTGATCTCGACCCTAGCCCAGGACGCGGTTTTTCCTGTGACCGAGATGAAATGGCAACCGTCGAAGCGCCGCTTCGGCTTGTTGCTGAATCGCTTTCGCTGGGAAGACAAGGATGCCGCCGCCCGTCGTGACCGCCCGTTTGAACGGGTGCAGTCGGTTCTGGTCTTCGATTCCGTTCTGTCCGTGGCCAGTCAGGGCATTGATCGCGGCGAGAAGGACATGGTCATGTCCCTGCTGTCCGTCGAATTCGAACCCGGCGAGGATGGCGCGGGCCAGGTCTTGCTGACACTGGCGGGTGATGGCGCGATCCGCCTGACGGTCGAGGCGTTGGAAGCCACGCTCAAAGACGTCACGCGCCCGTATCAGGCCCCATCCGGCCGGGCCCCGCAACACCCCGAATAGATGCAAAACAAGCGTGGCATTTCTCAGGCGTTTTTGAAGGTGCACGATGGCATCGTATTGCGCCCGGCCACGGTATTCGATGTGTTTGACGTAAGCCGGGTGCTGATCCGGTCGATCACTCAGCTTTGCGTGGCCGATCACAACAACGATCCCGACTATCTAAAACAGTGGACCGCGAACAAAGACCCGGCGACCATCCGGGGCTGGTTCAAGCCGGGATCCCAGATCTGGCTGGCCGAGCGTGAAGGGCAGGTGGCTGCGGTCGGAGGATTGTTCGAAACCGGCAAGATCACCTTGCTCTATGTTGACCCGGATCACGTGGGCAGCGGGGTGGGGGCCGCACTGCTCAACCGGCTGGAGCGGCAACTGGTCGCGTGCGGCTGTTCCGAGGCGCATCTTGATGGCACCCGGACTGCGCGCGAGTTCTATCTGCGCCACGGCTGGCAGGTCACGGGGCAATGCAGTGACCGTCAGGACCTGTCCTGCTTTGCCATGCGCAAATCGCTGCACCCCGCGGGCTGAGGGTTGAGGCCGCGCCCCGTGGGCGATATGTCCCGTGGCGCAACGCCCGGAGTGCCAGACCATGCCCGTTTTCCTCGACGCCACATCGCCCGATTTCGAAGCCGCCTTCCAGACCCTTCTGTCTGCCAAGCGCGAAGACAGTCCGGATGTGGATGCAGTTGTGGCGCAGATCATCGACGATGTACGCAACCGGGGCGACGCGGCAGTCATCGAACTGACCGCGAAATTCGACCGGCTGGAGCTGACGCCCGAAACGCTGGCCTTCAGCGCGCAGGAGATTTCAGACGCGGTGGCGCAAGTCGGGTCCAAAGACCGCGCGGCGCTGGAGCTGGCCGCCGGCCGGATCCGGGCCTATCACGAACGGCAGATGCCCGAGGATCACCAATGGACGGACGCGGCGGGCGCAACGCTGGGCTGGCGCTGGTCGGCGGTCTCTGCTGCGGGGTTGTATGTGCCCGGCGGGCTGGCCTCTTACCCGTCCTCGGTTTTGATGAATGCCATTCCGGCCAAGGTGGCGGGCGTGGACCGGCTAGCCATCGTGGTGCCCACGCCGGACGGGAAGGTGAATCCGCTGGTGCTGCTGGCGGCACAATTGTCGGGCGTGGACGAAGTGTATCGCATCGGCGGAGCGCAGGCCGTGGCGGCGCTGGCCTATGGCACCGACACCATCGCACCGGTCGACAAGATCACCGGCCCGGGCAATGCCTTTGTGGCGGCAGCCAAGCGGCGCGTCTTTGGCAAGGTCGGCATCGACATGATTGCGGGCCCCTCGGAAATCCTGGTCATTGCCGACAAGGACAATGACCCGGACTGGATCGCACTGGACCTGCTCAGCCAGGCCGAACATGATGAAAGCGCGCAATCGATCCTGATCACCGACGACGCCGCATTTGGCCACAGCGTTGCCAAGGCTGTCGAAAAGCGCCTCGAAACCCTGCAACGCCGCGTCATCGCCGGGGCCAGCTGGCGCGACTTTGGCGCCATCATCACAGTACGCGATCTGGACGAGGCCGCGGCGCTTTCCAACCGTATCGCCCCGGAGCATCTGGAGCTTTGCGTCGCGGACCCGGTCGCGCTGAGCGAAAAGACCATCCACGCCGGGGCAATCTTTCTAGGCCAATACACCCCCGAAGCCATCGGTGATTATGTCGGCGGCCCCAACCACGTGCTTCCAACGGCCCGGTCCGCCCGGTTCTCGTCCGGGCTCAGCGTGATGGATTTCCTCAAACGCACGACACTCAGCCAAATGACCCCCAAAGCCCTGCGCGCGATCGGTCCCGCCGCTGAACAGCTGGCGCAATCGGAAAGCCTCGAGGCGCACGGCCTTTCGGTCACGGCGCGCCTGAACCGCCTGAATGGCTGAAATGACGCAAAGACCGGGCATGTATGGCGCTTCTCTGCGTTGCCGACGGAATGCCGTTGTTATAGGTCTGTGCTGACACAAGGATAGTTGCCGTAAAGATGACCCGTATTTCGCATATCGAACTGGATGACCGAAACCTGCCGCCTCCGACCCCCGAGATCGAGCAGGAACGCAAGGTTGCCATCTATGATCTGCTGGAAGATAACAGCTTTTCGCTGCCCAAACGGGATGACCGTGTCGCACCTGATGGGCCTTACCACGTGCAGCTGTCGATCCGCGACAAACGGCTGGTCTTTGATATCGAGACGGAAGAGGCCGAAAAAGCCGCTGAATTTCACCTGTCGCTTGGCCCGTTCCGGCAGGTGGTCAAGGATTACTTCCAGATCTGTGAAAGCTATTTCGACGCGGTCAAGACCCTGCCGCCGAGCCAGATCGAGACCATCGACATGGCCCGCCGCGGCATCCACAACGAAGGCAGCCGCGTTCTACAAGAACGGCTGGAGGGAAAAGCAGAAGTGGATACTGATACGGCCCGACGCCTGTTCACGCTGATCTGCGTGCTACATTTCGGGGGCTGACGGGTGAAGCCTCTGCCGCAGTCGGTCCTGTTCTGTTGCGACCATAACTCGGTTCGATCTCCGATGGCCGAGGGGCTGATGAAGAAATTTTACGGCACTGGTACCTATGTTCAGTCCGCTGGCGTGCACAACGATCTGGAAATCGACGGGTTCTGTATCGCGGCATGCCACGAAGTGGGTGTCGAACTGTCCCGCCACCGCTCGCGCTCCTTTGACGAGATGCAGGAATGGGGCGACGATCTCAGCTCGTTTGACCTGATCGTGGCGCTGTCACCCGCCAGTCAGCGTCAGGCGCTGGAACTGACCCGGGTTTTTCACCTCGATGTCGATTATTGGCCAATAATGGACCCTACCGGGATGGGCGAGACCCGCGAACAAAAGCTACATCACTACCGACAGACCCGCGATCAGATCATCAAACATCTGAAAGATCGCTGGGGCGAACCTACGGAGTGACCATGAACCAGACCGTTAAAACCTATTTCGAAGCCTTCAATGCCGGTGACGTGGATGCCATGCTGGCCTGCCTGTCAGATGACGTGGCCCATCACGTGAACGAAGGCCAGATCCGCACTGGCAAGGAAAAGTTCGCCGCGTTCTGCGCCCATATGAACCGCTGCTACAAAGAGAACCTGACCGACATCATTGTGTTCGAAGCGCAGGGCGGCACCCGCGCGGCGGCTGAGTTTATTGTCAACGGGACTTATCTGGTAACGGACGAAGGCCTGCCTGACGCGCATGGTCAGACTTACCGCCTGCCTGCCGGGTCGTTCTTTGACCTCAAAGACGGCAAGATCACCCGCGTCACCACGTTCTACAATCTTGCCGACTGGACCAATCAGGTCTCGAATGGCTAAAGTCACCGTCGTTCGCCCCCTGACAGGGGAGGCGCTGGAGCCCGCTCTGGATGACGTTGCCCGCCTGCGGATCAAGGTGTTTCATGACTGGCCGTATCTCTATGACGGCGACCTCGAATATGAGCGGAAATACCTGCAATCCTACCGCGACAGCGACAAGGCCATTGTGGTCGGCGCCTTCGACAAGGACCGCCTGATCGGCGCGTCAACCGGCGCGCCCCTGATCGACCACGCCGAAGATTTCGCTGCGGCCTTCGAGGGCAGAGGCCTTGATCTGAACGACATATTCTATTGCGCGGAATCGGTGCTGTTGCCCGAGTACAGGGGGCAGGGTGTCGGTCACAGGTTCTTCGACGAACGCGAGGCCCACGCCCGCACGCTGGGCTTCACCAAATGCGCCTTCTGCGGTGTGCAACGCCCCGCCGATCACCCGATGCGGCCCAACAATTACCGCCCGCTGGACTCTTTCTGGCGCGCACGAGGATATGCGCCTTTGCCCGGCGCGATCGCGCAGTTTTCGTGGAAAGACATCGGGGAAGAGGGTGAGACGCTGAAGCCGTTGCAGTTCTGGATCCGGGATCTCTGAACGCCAAGCGCAGAAAAAAACTTCGAATCGTGGTATTGATAGGTTTTCTGTGGGGGAAGTGCAATGAAACGCTATGTTATCGAACGCGATCTTCCGGGTGTCGGTTTCATGTCCGGTGAGGAACTGTGCGGCGCATCTGCGAAGTCGAACGAAGCGCTGGCTCAAATACCCGGCGTGCAGTGGGAGCATTCCTATGTTGCCGGTGACAAGACCTTTTGCATCTATCTGGCCGAGAGTGAGGACGCGATCCACAAGCACGCCGAGCTCAGCGGGTTTCCGGCCAACACGATCACCGAAGTGACCACGATCATCGATCCGACGACCGCAGGGTAATTGGGCTGTACTCCGGTCTGTGTCCCCGACTAAGGTCATGCGAATTTGATCGCACGGGGACGCTGCCATGAAAGTCGCAACCGCCGCTTATAACCTCGACTGGCTCGACAGCTGGGCACAATACGAAGATAAGCTGAACCGCTGGGTGTCCCAGGCCGCAGGGCAGGGGGCCGAGTTGCTGGTCTTCCCTGAATACGGCGCGATGGAGCTCTCGACCCTGGACGGCGCCGAGGTTGCCGGTGATCTGGAGCGTTCCATCCGGGCCGTCTCCGACCGGATGGAAGATGTACAAAACCTGCACACCCGCCTCGCCAGGGCGTACAAAATCTACATTCTGGGCGCATCTGCTCCGGTTGTGGATGGTCCCGGTCGTCCGGTGAACCGCGCCGCATTTTACGCCCCGGATGGCAGTTGCGATCATCAGGACAAACAGATCATGACCCGGTTCGAACGCGAGCAATGGGCCATTGCACCCGGCGGTCCGCTGAAACTATTTGACACAGCGCTGGGCAAAATCGGTGTTTTGATCTGTTATGACAGCGAGTTCCCCCTGCTGGGCCGCGCACTGAGTGAGGCAGACCTGATCCTTGTCCCGTCCTGTACCGAAGCGCTTTCGGGCTACTGGCGCGTGCGGATAGGCGCGATGTCAAGAGCGTTGGAAAATCAATGCGTTACAGTTATGGCTTCGCTGGTCGGAAACAACGAGTGGTCCGAGGCGGTGGATATGAACACCGGAACAGGCGGTGTGTTCGGCCCGCCCGATAAAGGTTTCCCGGCCACCGGTGTGCTGGCCGAAGGCGCATTGAACCAGCCCGGCTGGACCTATGCAGACGTCGACCTGTCAGCCATCGCCGAGGTTCGCGCCGACGGCCACGTGCTGAACCGAACCCATTGGCAAGAACAGGCCCCCCGAGTCGAATCGGTCACAATATCCGCCCTTTAGGCGATTCCGCCCTTGAAATAAGGCCAGAATAGGCTCATTTAAGCGCACATCCCCGCAGATTCTGCGGGTGCAACGTAATGATGGAGACAACATGGCCAAGGAAGATACGCTCGAATTTCCCGGTGTCGTGAAGGAACTCCTGCCTAATGCGACGTTTCGGGTCGAGCTGGAAAACGGCCATGAGATCATCGCACATACGGCAGGCAAGATGCGCAAGAACCGCATCCGTGTTCTGGCCGGCGACAAGGTTCAGGTCGAGATGACCCCATATGATCTGACCAAGGGTCGGATCAACTACCGCTTCAAGTAACGCCTGCCGCAATGGCGTTTATTCTCGGATCGGGCAGCCCAAGACGGCTGGACCTGCTGGCTCAGCTTGGCGTGCAGCCCGATGCCATTCGCCCTCCTGACATCGATGAAACGCCCTTGAAGGGCGAGCTCCCGGTTCCGTATTGCAACCGCATCACGCGTCAAAAAGTGCAGGCGGTTCAGTCGGATAGAGACGACGTTACCCTCTGTGCAGATACCACCGTGGCCTTGGGGCGCCGGATTCTGGGAAAACCCGAGGACGCGGGACAGGCGGCGGAATTTCTGCATTCCCTGTCTGGTCGCCGTCACCGCGTGATCACTTCGGTTGCGGTCCGGCGCGGAAACCGTGTGCTACAGCGTGATGTCGTCTCACAGGTCAAGGTCAAACGCCTGTCGGATGTCGAGATAAACGCCTATCTGGCGACCGGAGACTGGCGCGGCAAGGCAGGCGCCTATGCCATTCAGGGTCCCGCAGGGGCTTTCATTCCATGGATTTCGGGGTCGTTTACCGGCATCGTCGGTCTGCCCCTGTCCGAGACCGCGGCCTTGCTGCAAGGCATCGGCTATCCACTGTATCGCGAGGCATCATGAAAGGTCGCACCATTGTTCTGGACCACATCCAAGGCCGCGAAGCGGCTGCGCTGATGGTCGACGGCAAGCTGGATGACTTCCTGATCGCCGCAGACGCACCCGCGCCCGGCACGATCTACCGCGCCCGCGCTGATCGCCCGGTCAAGGGGCAGGGAGGAATGTTCCTGACAACGCCCGACGGTCCGGCTTTCCTGCGACAAGTCAAGGGTCTGGCCCCTGGCGTCTTGCTGTTGGTGCAGGTCAGCGGGTTTGCTGAGCCCGGCAAAGCCATCCCGGTGAGCAATCGCATCCTTTTTAAAAGTCGCTATGCCATTGTCACGCCGGATGCCCCGGGCCTGAACATTTCGCGCAGTATCAAGGACGAGGACATACGTGACAAATTGCTTGAAATCGCCCATGAACACATGGGTGATAGCGCCTATGGTCTGATCCTCCGTTCCTGTTGTGCAGGAGCAGATGCCGAGGATATCTCGGAAGATATCTCAGCCATGTTGGCGCAGGCCGAGCAGGTGATGAGTGACGATGGGTCCGAGCCAGAACTGCTCAGCGAAGGTGACAGCCCTCATATCCTTGCCTGGCGCGACTGGACTGACCCGGCCGAAGTCGTGACCCAGACGGGCGGTTTCGAAACCCACGGCGTTTTGGATGCACTGGATACGGTACGCGGAACGTCCGAGCCTTTGCCGAGCGGAGGGCACCTTTACATCGAACCCACGCGCGCACTGGTCGCCGTGGATGTGAATACCGGAGCGGACACGTCAATGGCCGCGGGCACCAAAGCCAATTTTGCCTGCGCGAAGATGCTGCCCCGGGCTTTGCGCGTGCGTGGGCTGGCGGGGCAGATTACGCTGGACCTCGCTCCCATGCCAAAGAAGGATCGCCGCGGGTTTGAATCCGCTTTACGTGCCGCGTTCAGATCAGACCCGGACGAGACGATTCTTGTCGGTTGGACTCCACTGGGCCATTTTGAGTTGCAGCGAAAACGTGGCCGCGTTCCCGTGATGGAGATTCTGAAATGAGCTGCCCGATTTGTGGAGGGGAGACCGCGCAGAAATTTCGCCCGTTCTGTTCCAGACGGTGTGCAGATATTGATTTGGCCAAGTGGCTGAACGGTTCTTATTCGGTTCCGTCGCAGCGCGAAGAGGACCTGGAAGCCGAGGTTGACACGCCGGACTCCACGCCCGGGCGACCGCATTGAAAAAATGTGAAAAAGCCTCTGGACACCGCTGGTAGCAAGTCATAGAAGGCCCCCACCCAACGACAAACGTCGTTCCCGTGCCCGGGTAGCTCAGGGGTAGAGCAGTGGATTGAAAATCCTCGTGTCGGTGGTTCGATTCCGCCCCCGGGCACCATTTAAAGCATTGAAATAATTTAATAATTTTGATTGTTGCTGCTGCTTACTTTTACCGGAATTGGTCTGCGTACCATATCTGTACCATTTGACCCCAACTTAAGATGTTTTTCAAAAAGCTTAACCGCTTCTTCATGTGTGCAAAATGTACGTTCGTGCAATGTGAATTGCTCGTTGAAACGGGCTTATATGTAGACTGTTCAAAGGCCTTCAAGCTGAACAGAAGCGCTGCTGCGAATGGGGCTGTCGCTTAGTCAGCAAAGGATAGATCACCAACATGTTGCAAAAGCGCAACGCCACTATCCTTGGTTCTCAGCATCTATTCTTGTCACTATTCTTGGCTATCCTTGGAGAAAGCGCATCTATTCTTTAATTAATAAAATCAATATGATATGTGAATTTTCAGCGTTGAAAATCTCTCGGTTTTTGGAAATCATAACGTAACTTCGAAACGTTATGGGTAGCACACCAATGGTAACTGAAAATCTACAACACTCGTATGTGAGGGTTCACATCTGGGCTCAAAGAAGCTCTCAGGCTTCAAGGTCGACCGTGCGGAAGGGCTTTGCTGGACTGGTAATCAAGTCGTTTGAGCTAAACGGGCGTTCGCAATTTAAATCTGCTGGTTTGTCCGGACTTCAAGCTGGAGCGGTCGTTTAATGACAAACTATTTGACAGAGAGCCTTGGCTGTATCACTCGCATGTCAGAGGCAGATAGGAATGTGCTTCCTCCAAGCCATCTGCGTCACGTCCTGCGGTTTGCGAGGGATGTGACGGAGAATGCTGAATCCTACTTTTTTGAAGGTTCCGCTCTGTCCATGGCCTCAGATCTCAGGATTAAAGACCCCGAGGGCCTCCGTGGAGTACTGCTTTCGGTTTTCGACGCACCAAAGACGGTTTTTCTAGAAGCTGGCGGCCGTGAAAGGAACCTTCTACTAAATCCTTTGCGCGAACACATTCCTCAAGATGTGCTTCCCGGAGAAGCAATCGCGAACCGGGTTGGGATTCAGGTCAAGGTTCTCGCGCCCGGTCTGGCAAAGTACACGGTATGCTGGAGTTTACCGGTCTCGCACGAGGAGTCTCGGCGGGCTCGTGCATTTGCCAAGGAAACGATGGATGCCTCATACGCGGTGAGTAGAACTAAGCTGGAGGAAAGGGCATTGTTTGAGTTCTGGCGCTTGGGTCTCAATTGCTACGACGGTGTGATCGATGTCAGGAACAAACCTTCGTTCATTACGCCCGAGGAACTCTGGCAACGATACAATAGCGGTCATCAAGACCTTCGCAATAATTTCAAGGACTTGTTTGAGCCAACAGACCGAGAGTTTCTTAGGGTTCCTCACAAAAAGAAACTAGGTTTTGCAACTTGGGTCTACAACACTGCCTTGATGGAAGAAATCTCACTTAGCGAGACAGGAAGAAGTTACCTAAACGAACTAATGAAGAGCAATCCGTTCGCAGCAGAGGAACTATACCATAACGACCCTGAGGATCTAAGTGGAGAGATTTCGAACATCGCAGCCATGTTGGCCATTTTGTTGGCCAACGATGGAGATGCCGTCGTTCGGCAAGAGAAGCCTGTCTTTGCTGGCCTTGTAAGGCAAGGAACTAGACGAAGAGCAATTTCACAAAAAGACAGGGAACCCCGGGTAGTCAATGTAGTTAAGCTAAATGTTTCTGACGAAACCGTTGAAAAGCTATACTCTGGGGAGCCGACTGAAAAAGTTTCTACTGGGCTTCGAAGGGGACCTGGCAGGCATCTTGTACGTGGTCATCTGTTCATGGCGAGAAACGGAAATATGGTTTTTAGACGACCTCATTGGAGAGGCAAATCAGATCCCGACAAGCCTACTGTTGTCCACGTGCATAGTTCTTAGGTGGCTGCGCGTGCGGTTGGATGCTTAGTGCTAGGAGTCGCAACGCAGATCCCCCTATTTTTTGTACGCCACTTATTGCCGCACGATGATCTTGAAAGCGGGCGGGCAGGCACGCTGAGGAGTTTGAAGTTGGCAGGCTGCTTAAAAGTAAGCGTCACACCGACCCCACTGCGATTTAGGCCTCTGTTCATCTCGGACATGCGTCGGGGTTTACTAAACGGTTCTTGCGGCAATCACGTGGTGTTTGACGGAACGTGACACGGCACTAAACTAATCAAACCATTAAATAATTGGAGGTTTTGAGATGTTAGGACAGCTAAATTTCGATGATGCCGACAACCCGAGAAATGTGCTTGAAGAATTCTTCAAAGATGTCGTTCGGTTCCTGAGGCTGGTTGCCTTTAACGAAGAACCTAATTGGAGACCAAGCTTTCGCGAAAGCCTCATAGGTCCGATGCAAGCGGCAACCGAAGGATTGAACTATCATTCTGATCGCGCCCGAAAGCGGATCAGAGAGCTCGATGAGGATCAGATCCGCGATCACGGACTGTCGGGCAGCGAGTTGAGATTTAAGCTTGCAGTGATCAACGACGCCTACGGGGCCAGCGGTGGAACCTGGACCTTTCCTAGGTGGCGACGCCTGATTGAGGCGATTGATGTGCTACTGGAATCCATTTTGGCCGCAACCGGGGCAGGAACAGCGGTGTCTGAAGTCAAGGATTACATCGGTTTGAGCGTGGTTGATGAATAGGCCAGTCTAAGAGACGGACGACGATATCGCGCAGATGACAACTGAGGACATTGCCAACGCGCCAGTAGATTCGGACCCTCTCAGTAATCGTCAAGCCGAATTTCATATAGACGAGTTTCGGACGCTCCGCGGCGAAATTTCGAGACATTCCCTTCGGGCTTCGGTCTGTTGTTTGCCATTCGTGGTCCTCCGCGTATTAAACACAACGGTGGACCAGTTCAGGTGTGGATTCTCAAGTCTTCAATGGCCTTTGTTGTGGTCCAGCTTCAAATAGGTCACCTCAAACTGCTTGACCGCTCGATGTTCTTGAAACCGGCCGGCCAAGCTGAAGGCACTAGACCCAAAGTGCTGGAAAACATCCAAGCCACGGTCGAGTGAAATCTTCCAGCCCGTGTCCGTGATGATATGTCGAGCGTGCGCAGTGCCAGCGTCATCAAATCGCCAAGTAAAGTCGATGCCTGCCGTGCTGCACGACCCAACAATTTCGTCCAGAAATTCGCGCTGCTTTGCAACTTCTCCATCGTTGGGCGCTGTGACCAGCTCAACGGTGATGTGATCCTCTGGCTTCTTTTGACGGATGACCAATTCCAGGAATTCCATCAAATTGCGAGCCTGGTGGAACATCCGGATGTAAGGGTCCGTTATCGTGATCTTGGTGGCACCTTTGATCCAGGGGCCAAAGATCTTCTCAAAAGTCACACCCTTGAGGTTTTCTTTGACCACAATATGCCCTTCGCGAGCTTGCATCTCGGTCGGTTTTCCGGATCCAGTGGACTCGCTTGGCGTCGAGGCTTCTGTGCCGCTAGTGCCTTCCGTATCGATCAGCACCTCGTCATCCTCTGCATCGTCGTCGTGAGCAAGGTTTCGATAGTAGAACTTGGGGTACTCGTCTTCTTCCAGAGTTGTAACGGTGCACTTCTCACCGTTCGGACGCAAAAAGTGAAAATCTGTTTCGGGGTACGTGCTGTCTATACGCTTTAGCTGATCTTTGACGCGCTTGCGGCTCTCAACAGCGAGGGTTAACAAACCTTCGATCTCTGCTTCTTTCGCCCCCCCATTTGGGAACAGAAGCTTGAGATAACCGGACATCGTCTTGTTGATTGCGTCTCTGTCGCGTGTTGAGATTTGGCTGCTTAGCTTGAAGCCAGCATCTTGATAGACAAGTGAGAGGTCGTCGTTCCGGAGGTGGCGCAATATCTCAGCAAGGTAATCAACAATAAAGCCGTATCCTTCCGAGAATAGCTCACTACGAATCACCTCGACTTCCCACCCCGGAAGGTAGGCGTGGATTCGGTCTATGAACGCAGAATCATGAAATTCGGCCGGCAACTCTTCAAAAAGGTCGGAGTTCTTCAGCATGTAAGGGACATTGTGAGCAGTATTGCCGACGAAAGCGAAGCTAGCTTCCGCCCCCATGGTCGCCACTCCGCGAGAAAAGCTCTTGTTCGCCATATAGTTCTTCATGATATCGACCAACGCCTTCTGGGGCTTTTTCGTGCGACCTGCGAATTCGTCAAAGGCAACAACATCCCAGTAGCCAACCAGACCGATCCGGCCATTGCTGTTGTTCACAAAGAGCTTGGGCACGGTAACTTCGCCGCCTGAGATCAACTGTCCATGTGGAGAGAATTCCGAGTAGATATGCGACTTGCCAGTGCCCTTGGGACCAAGTTCAATCAGATTATAGTTTCGTTCCACGAAGGGAATGAGCCGCATTAATTGCAATAGCTTGCTGCGATTTCCAAACTCTTCGGGATTGAATCCGATGCTTTGCATCAAAACATCGACCCACTCATCTGTTGTAAACTCGTCTCTTGTTTTTTTGAAGGTGTCGTAGTCCACCCCAGCGACTTGGATCGGTTTTAGGGAGTCAACGGTCCAAGGTGAAATCCCGGATTGTTCTGAGAATTCATAACTCACGTCGCTGATGCACCAGACGCCGGTTACAAGCAGCTTTGGATGAGCTTTGATCGTACCAGAATCTATCGCGACTTTTTTGATGGACAGGTTCTCGAAAACAGCCTCGTATGCATCCGTTTTTTCGTTGAGCGATACCGATACCCTGTCGATGACTTTGAAATGCCCGCGCTCTTTGATTTCTGACTGCACGAGACCAGCCTGGTTTCGGTGAACATAGTGTTTTCGTAGGATCTCTTTGACCGTTTCAATGCCTGTCGCAATGGATGCTTCGTCATCGGTCGCACAATATTGCCCAAGGAGGTACTCGAGCACATATCCCGGCACGATGGCATTGCCTTTAACCGTTTTGACGAGGTCCTTACGTACTACGAACCCTGCGAATTGCTCGTTTATCTTATCGTCAAGTACGCTCATTCATTGGTCCTCTCAGAAGTCAAAGTCGGTTTTTAAGCCACGCTTCAATTGGAACCGATGACTGGCAATCTCTTCAGAGCGGCTGGTTTTACCAATCCGCTCTTTGAGTTTAAGAAACACATCCTGGTTATTGTATTCGTCTGCCACACGAGACAGCAGAAATTTCATTGGCATTTCGCGTTCTCTTGCATTTTCTGAGCTGAAGTCAAACGTCACATCATGCAGATCAGAGATCAACTCTCCGTCCATGGCGTAAATCCCAGCAGTCAAGTGGCGGGCTTGCTGCTTTTCGGAAACCGGTTGAACCTGATAAAGCATGACGGCCGTTTGCCCCGAGGAGATCAGGCTTTTACCTGCTACGACGATCTGCACATCCACTTTGCTGACATCACCTTCTCGCTGCTTACTAACACGAAGGACCGGTACAACAATTTCCTGCAAACTGGCGCCGCCATGTACGAAACGCGATCCCGACCCTCTTCTACGTAGCCGATTTACAGAATTGGGAACCGCAACAACCAGATCGCCGTCCAACCCTAATTGGTCTGCCTCCCAGAGTTTGAGTCCAGTTGCTTCTTTCAAACCCCGGCCAATCACAAATCGGCGGTCCCTGAACAAGATTTCGTCCCCTTCAGGCTCGGCCACGGAATAGCTACTCTCATCAAGTGGGCGATGTTGATAGAGAAAACCATGATCCGACGTTACGACGATGTTTGAGAAGTTTGCTGACGTGAGCTTTTTTACCAGCTTGCTCAAGTCTTCAACGGCATCTTGCGCTGCCTCTGGCAAACGATCCTCTGTTTTCAACTTGTCGCCGATAGCATCGATCCGGTCGTGATAGACGTATACAACATCGTGCTCACGAAAGAGATCTTTGCCCTCATCTGTCCGCAGATTCATAAAATCCTCGGCTTTCATAGCCATTGTGCGGTCTCCTTTTCGGCCTTTTGCAAGAACCTTCTGCCGGTTCGCAATTCCGGAAGTTGATTGGCCAAAAGAGGCAACTTCAGCATCTTTGTCCAATATTGCCAGAGAAGTATTGGGTAAGAGTGCTGCCATTCCCAACTGAGTGTAACTCGGAAGAGCGCTGATCATTGGTTTAAGATCCGCGTCAAAACGGTTCAGCCTTCGGATTTCACGCAAGCATTCCTCAGCAACTTCATACCGTAAAGCATCGGAGATTATCACAACCACCTTTTGGTCTCGCCGGCGATACTCAGAAACCTGATTGCGGTAGAAATCCTGTTGGCGCTCGTATCCCGAGAACGCCCATTTCGACAAACCGGCAATCTGGTCCCGCCACAGGTCATTGACCTTCAAAACAAAACTGGTGCTGTAACGGTTTTCTATGCTGTCATAGAGGTTAGAAAGCAGCGAAGCCCGGCCATCTTTTTGCATGTGATAAATGAATTTGCGATAGAGCTGGTCCAGTTTATACCAGCTACTGACGTATCGCTTTAGTCCATCGGTCGGGCTCGTCATTGCCAAGTCAGCGCTTGAGAGTGCCTGTTGGAACTCGGTCGCACAGGCAATTGCCTGATAGATGTGCTCGTACTTCGGATACCAATGGCTCTGTCTGCGCTCTCGCACCCAGTTCAGAACATCTGCACTGCTGACAGTTTGTTCAGAAATAGCGCTAACCAACGAGCGGATAATATGTCGGTCAATTTCTTCGAAGTGATCGATTGAGACGACGGCTTGCGCATCACGTTCAGATAGTTGCTCAGGGATTTTGAGGATGTCCTGGTACTTTGCGGAAAGCGTTTCAAACGCTTCTCCGTTATGCCGGCTATTCTTCCAACGGCGAAAGGTTAAAAGAGCTTCTGAATTGAGCTTACCGGCTTCGCCAAGCGCCCTGCTGAAAGCTGACTCAAACAGGGCGATGGCAAAGTCCTCTAAATCCGGTTGTTCGTTTTGGTAGCCGTATGAGTTCGCAATCTGCTTCCAGAAAAACTCCGTCAAACCCGCCCGTTCGAGCAGGTGCAGATGCACGTCTTTTCCGTCTGAAAGATCCTCCAACAAAGCTTCGACGACCGTATCAAGTTCTCCATCGGCGCCGACACAGACAGCCAGCATTTTGCGGCGAATTTCTAAAATGCTAGCAGACGGCTTCTCAGCTTCAAATTGCTTGAGCCGGTCTAGCCGTTTCTGCGAGCGATAGAATTCCATATGGTCGCGCACTGCGGCTTCGTACTGTGTGGGTATGCCCAGCTCCTGGACCCAGATCGCAGCCTGGTCGGCTCTGAACATGGACGTGGCCAGCTGCACATCTAGCAGCCAGTTGTCGTTCATATCCGGCTCTGGCCCATGTTTGTAGATCAGGAACTTTTGGTCGGGCTCCTGCCACAAGATGCGGTGCTTGAGACCGAACTCGTTGTTGATGATCTCAATCTTTTCTACGCCGTCCAGTTCCAAAGCGTCAAACGTCTCTCGCATGTCGCGGTCGGCGTCATACCAGAAGACCACCCTTTCCTCCTCGAACATGCGTGCTAGCGATGTTGAAACCCGATCACTCATGAGCTCAGTCCCGTGATTTTCTTTAATGTTGTCCCGAACTTTGGATAGTTCGCCTTCACGCCGTCATCGAGGTCGATGTCTTCTCGCCGTTGCGCAAGAGGAAAGACGACATCCCGCTCCCACTCTGTCAGCTCTTCAATCTGCTTGGCGATCCTGGCGCTGTCTTTCAATGCCTTGGTGCGCTGCCCTTGGGTGGCGGTGGCATCATCGGCCAGCTTGTCCAGCCGCGCCCGTTCGCCTTGCAGCTTATTGATAAATTCCCGCAGGTAATCGTTCAGCACAACCGAGACCGTGTCGCTGCGATAGCGGTGCATATAGATCAGCGCATTAAA
>NZ_JBXWNR010000032.1:0-18838 GCF_059610465.1 Ruegeria sp. CDSC085
CTATTTGCAGAGATCGTAGGATAAGTTTGTCTGATAAGTCGCTGTCGCTGGCCGCTCCAAAAATTTGCGACACATCCCGTGGCTTCCCTGACAGTGGTCAGAAGATGTTGTAGGGCCCTCGGCCGGACGGGTCTGCTCCAAAGCCCCATCATCTCATCACCGGTCTCAACTGCGGCAAGTTGATAGAGGCAAACGATCTGATCCAGCGTGACGCGACCATTCGGCGAGCGCGTATCCGCGTTCAGACCGGACCGGCTAAGCAGCGACGCCATCTGCGCCTCTGGGCACAGGGCACGCAGCGCCGCCAGCCAGTCATCGACAAACTGGCTGGAAACCGTGGAAAGGATCGTTGGCGTGACATTGGTCATAACGCCTCAGGAGGTATCACCAATTCCGGTCGACATGAAACGCAGGCTTGCAGATGGCGGCCTTCGCAGATGACAGAATGTCAATGTCTCAACCAGATAACGCTCTGCTTGAACTCATTTCAGTGGGGTCAGGCGACTTCGAACAACGCTGCGGCCCCCATGCCTCCGCCAACACACATGGAGGTCACCACGTATTTTACGCCACGACGCCTCCCCTCAAGCAGAGCGTGCCCGACTTGTCTCGCACCTGTCATGCCGTAGGGGTGGCCAATCGATATCGCACCGCCGTTCACGTTGTAGATTTCGGGATCAATCCCAAGGTGGTCGCGGCAATAGAGAACCTGGCAGGCAAAGGCTTCGTTAAGCTCCCAAAGGCCGATGTCTTCGATGCGAAGACCTGCATTCTTAAGCAGCTTTGGAATGGCATAGATCGGGCCGACCCCCATCTCTTCCGGTGCGTTTCCTGCAACAGCCATGCCGCGATAGATACCTAGCGGTGTGAGACCCTGTTGCTCAGCCATTTTGCCTTCCATGAGCACACAAGCCGAGGCCCCGTCAGAAAGCTGGCTTGCGTTTCCGGCAGTGATCAGTCCTCCTTCGACAACCGGGTTCAGCTGGCCAAGTGTTTCGGCCGTCGTACCCGGCCTGTTGCCTTCGTCTTTTGACAAGGTCACTTCTTCCAGGGTTTCCTCTCCGGTTTCGCGATTCTTGCCCCGCTTTATCGCAGTGATCGGGACAATCTCGTCATCAAAGGCGCCAGCAGCCTGAGCCCGGGCCGTCCGACCTTGGGAAAGTGCAGCATATTCATCCTGGGCGTCACGACTGATCCCATATACCTGCGCCACATTTTCCGCCGTCATCAGCATCGGCATATAGGCATGTTCAGATTGGGCGATAACGTTTGGATCTTTCTCATCGCCCGCCCATTTCAGATAGGCATTCTGCAGGATGGAAATATTTTCCTGCCCGCCTGCCACGGAGACATTCTGACCATCCACAATGACCTGCTTTGCGGCCGTCGCAATGGCCATCAATCCCGATGAACATTGCCTGTCGATCGTCTGTCCTGCCACCGTATTGGGAAGGCCCGCCGCCAGCGCCGACAAACGCGCGACATTCATGCCTGCGGTTCCCGCCGTAAGGACCGATCCGATGACGACATCTTCGATCGAACCGGGGTCCACGCCTGCACGTTCAACAGCGTGTTGAATGGCGTGCCCCATCATGGTAGGGGATTTGATGTTGTTCAGCGAACCTTTGAAGGCAACCCCAATAGGGGTTCGTGCGGTTGAGACGATAACGGCTTCTCTCATGATTTTTCCTTTTTGGCATCAAAATGCGCGGCAAGTGTTACGCCCGAGGTTGCGAGTTCTTCCAGCAAAGGCGCAGGCGTGAACCACATCTCACCATAGGCACCAAGCGACTGCCGATAGTGGTTCATGCGTTCCAGAATCTGGCTTAATCCAAACTCGTCGGCATAGTGCATTGGGCCGCCGCGCCAGTTCGGAAAGCCATAGCCGTTGGTCCAGATCAGGTCGCAATCACCCGGGCGCGTCGCAATGCCCTCTTCAAGGATCAAGAAGCCCTCGTTGATCAGGGGGAACAGACAACGCTCAAGGATTTCCTGATCGTCGATTTCCCTGCGCTTCACGCCATGCAAGTCTGCCAAATGGGCACTGATTTGAACAATCTCAGGGTCTTCGACCCGCGTCCGCCCCTCGTAGACATAGCTTCCTCGCCCGGTTTTCTGACCCAGTCGGCCTAGTTTAAACAACCTGTCCTGCACAGCCTGGTATGTCGGGTCATGCGCGATTTCACTACGCCGCTCCTGACGCACGCGGGCGCCCACATCGACTCCCGCCAGATCTGCCATCGCATGAATGCCCATGGCCATGCCGAAGCCTTCAAGGACGTCATCCACCTGTTTCGGCGTCGCCCCCTCTAGAAGCAGACGGGATCCTTCGCGGAAGTATGGCTCCAGCATCCGGTTTCCAACAAAGCCGTAGCACACGCCAACCGTGACAGGGAGCTTTCGGATCTTCTTTGCGACCGTGATTGCCGTTGCAATGACATCGGGAGCGGTCTTGGCGCCGCGCACCACCTCCAGCAAGCGCATGACATTGGCCGGGCTGAAGAAATGGAGACCAATCACATCCTCCGGGCGGGATGTGACTGCGGCGATTTCATCAACATCCAATGTCGATGTGTTTGAGGCCAGTATCGCGCCAGGTTTTGCGTGTCGGTCCAGGGCTTCAAAAATCTGGCGTTTGACATCCATGCTTTCAAACGCCGCTTCAATGATCAGGTCGGCCTCTGCAAGGTCGCCGTAGCTGAGTGTCCCGGTGGCGTTGGCGGAGATTGCCTCTGCCCGATCCGCACTGAGCCGCCCTTTTTGAGCCGCACGCTGGAAATGCTCCCGGACCTTTTCCAGCCCCTGTTCGAACGCACCTTGCGTGGTTTCCAGAAACGTGACCGGATACCCCGCCTGCAGAAAGGCGATGGCAATGCCGCGCCCCATTGTTCCGGCACCGATCATAGCCACCGATGAAATGCTACGTGGTTGGTCAGCACGGGTAACGCCGGGAACCTTGGTGCATTCACGCTCTGCAAAGAACAGATGCCGCCCCGCCCGCGATTGAGGTGTGTCGAGCAGTTCAGCGAAACCTGCCTTCTCTTGTGCCAACCCCTCGGCCAGCGGCATTTCGCACGCGGCCTCGATGGACACCAAACATCGTTCAGGGGCGACAAGGTTTTTGGACGTGTGCGCTATCTGGTCTCGGAAACCCGCGAGATAACCCTTCGGATCAGGATGTGTGACGGTCATATCCGCGCAACTGCGTTTCGGATCGCCCTCATGGCTGACACGGGTGGCGAAACCCAAAACATGCGCGCGAAAATCCTGGTCGTTCTCAAATAGTGCGTCGACCAGCCCACAAGACAGGGCATAATCGCCTTTCACGGGGTCACCGGAAAGGATCATTTGCGTTGCCACTTCCAGACCGGCAATCCGGGGTAGTCGTTGGGTGCCTCCGGCACCAGGCAGCAGCCCCAGTTTGATCTCAGGTAGGCCCATCACGGCATCCGGCGTGGCGACACGGTAATCACAGGCAAGCGCGATCTCCAGCGCACCACCCATAGCGGGACCTGCTATCGCGGCGATAATGGGTTTCTTGCTGGTTTCAATCGTTACACACAGGTCTGGCAGGTCCGGCTTGTCCCAAACTGCCCCGGTGCGGAACTCAACGATATCAGCGCCGCCGCAATAGAGCGGCAGAGCCGAGCATAGAACGATAGCTTTGACCTGTTCATCGGCGTCCAGCTCGTGGATGGCCGAGGAAAGCGCCAGTCGCATCTTGAGACCAAGAGCGTTCACTGGCGGGGCATTCAGCTCAATGAAAGCGACACTCTCGGTGTGTTTAGTGGAAATCATGTTTGGAAACCTCAATTGGACTGTTTGGCAAGATCTTGTTCGATCTCTGCCCAATCGTCGAAGTGGATTACGTTGCAGGGTGAATTCACGTTCTCGAGCCAGACAAAGACGGAGATGAATGGCTGGTCATAGACCCGGGTGGCGTGGGGATCGCCCGCCGCGTTCCAGATAAGTGATCCAGCCGGATAATCCTGCCAGTCACGGGTGCCAAACCGCCAACCAGATTTCTCGGACAGGTTCAGGTACAGCTCTGGCGCGTCGTGGTTGTGGTCGCGATACAGCGTCCTTGGACCCAGCATGAAAATGCCAAGGTTGAAATCGGGATGGTGATGTCCACATGCGTCTGGCCCAATCAGCAGAGTATGTAGGTTACACTTTGTGTATCCCTCGCCCAATTCGGCACCAGGGGGATAGAATTGGGCGTTGTCTTCGCGCCAGATCAGATCATCCTTGGCCGCTTTCAGACAACCTGCGATTTCCTGCAATTCGGGGGCGACAATCCCGGCGATGGCGTTCTTCAGAACCTCATCGTGCCGGGTTCCTTGGGGAGGTAAATCAATGAGCCTCTCACCCTTCAGGTCCATGGCTGCCAGCTTGTCCAACGTCAGGTCAACGCCGCGCGTGGCAGCTCTGTGAGCCTGCAGATAGGTGACAATGGACCCGATAAGCGCCTGAATACGGCGTTGCTTGTCTGTCATGATTTAAAGTCCGAGCGCGTTGAAATATCTTTCCGCACGAGTTTCTTGTCGAGCTTGCCGACGCTGGTTTTAGGTAGGCGGTCGACAAAGACTATCTCGTCTGGAACTGCCCATTTTGAGATCTCGCCTGCACCGACACGCGACTGGATTTCTTCAATGACTCTCAAGCGCACAAGATCCGGATCGGCATCCTTTGCGGCTTGAGCGACCAACACTGGCCTTTCGCCCCATTTCGCGTGCGGCAGCCCGATTGCTGCGACGTCCTCAACGCCGCTGCAAGACGATGCTATGTTTTCCAGTGCCAGTGAAGATATCCATTCGCCGCCGGTCTTGATCACATCCTTGAGGCGGTCAGTAATCTGCAACGATCCATTCTCGCGGATATACCCAACATCCCCGGTATGCAGATACCCACCGTCCCAAAGCTCATCCGAGGCTTGCGCATTATCCAGATAGCCTTGTGTCAACCAGGGAGCCCGAGCAACAACTTCGCCGGTTGTTTCGCCGTCATGTGGAACGTCCTGCATATCCGGTGTCACAACACGAAGGTCGACAAGCGGGCCGGGAAAGCCGGTTTGCGCCTGCACCTCTGGATCGTCGCTGGACAAATCGGCCACCGTCAGAAACGGACAGGTCTCGGACATCCCATAGGCCGCATGCAAGGATATGCCTGCCGCCGCCGCCCGGTCCTGCAAATTGCGCGGCAAAGCGGCCCCGCCAATGATCACTTTCCATCTGTCCAGGTCAATTTGTGGGCAGCCCGGATGGTCGAGCACCATTGACAGAACCGTGGGCACGCAGTGGGAAAAGGTGACGCCTTCGTCTGCAATCAATCGTAAGATTGTGTCAGGGTCATATCGACCGGGATAGACCTGACGCAGCCCCAGCATCGTTGCGGCATATGGAAATCCCCAGCCGTGGACGTGAAACAAGGGCGTCAGCGGCATGTAGACGTCGCCGCGATGAAATCCGGCGTTTCCGGGCCACGCTCCGAAGCCGGCGATCAGGCCCAACGTGTGAAGGACCAACTGCCGGTGTGAATAGCTCACCCCCTTGGGATTGCCGGTGGTCCCGGTCGTATAAAACAGGGTTGCGGTTTGGTTTTCATCGAAGTCCGGGAAGTCAAAGCTGTCTGGGGCCTCGCCTATCCACTCTTCATATCCTTCTCCGTCTCCAATCGGCACGATGGTGATGTCCCGATCAAAGCCCGATTTGATACCCTCTATGAGCGACATGAAATCGCGGTGCACGATGATCAGATCTGGTTGCCCATGGTTGATCGTATAAAGAACCTGAGCAGGAGATAGTCGCACGTTGATCGTGAAAAGGGACGCGCCCATCATCGGGATCGCGAAAAAACACTCAAGATAGCGGTGGGTATCCCAATCCATGACGCCGACGCGCATGCCCTCACCTATCCCGCTGGCCTTTAGAGAACTGGCAAGTTGGCGTACGCGTTTGCCCAAATCCGCATAACTCAACCGCATTTTGGTGCCGCTGACGATCTCTTGGCTGGCTGACGCGAGCTGAGATCCGGCCAGCAAGTGTTTAATCAGCAACGGATAGCCATATGCATTTGACGAAGGTGATAATGGTGGCATGAAGGTGGAATCCTTGAGCTTCTTTAGCCCCTAATCTGGCATCTCTTCCCCAGTTGAAGAACTGAAAGAAATTTCCGTTCATCAAGATATTCTAACCGATCACATCGCACCGCGAATTGCGTGCTACCCCCTGACAGGTTATGAAAAAGAGTATCAATACCCTGCTATATTCGCGCCCGTCGTCGGATAACTCTGCTTGAGGGTAAGCAGAATTGATTTCATCGAGGAGATGCAGCAATGACCACTCACATGCCCACGCTGGTTTCACTGCGCGCTTTTGAGGCGGTGGCGCGTCACAAGAGTTTCCGAAAGGCCGCTGACGAGATTTGTGTGACGCATGCGGCAGTCAGCCACCAGGTCAAAGCATTAGAAACAACAATCGGTGTTAAACTACTGGAACGCACAAGCCGTTCGGTCGAGCTAACACCGGCTGGCGAGCAATATTACCCGCCAATACGCGAACACATTCAGGGAATCATCAAAGCCACTCGGCGCATCCAGACACCTGAGGAACCGGACGTGTTGCTCGTTCAGTCCTACGCAAGTTTCAATACAATGTGGTTACAGCCCAGATTGGCTGAATTTCTTCAGGATAATCCGGACACACGCGTGCGCATCGTCTCGACCTTTGAAGACGGTGATTATGATATGCACCGGTTCGATGTGGGCGTGTTCAACGCGCCACCGTTTGATAAGAGATTTGACTACAGCCCCTTGTTCGAAACCGATATCTACCCGGTATGTGCTCCGGAGGCCTTGAAAACCGCAAGCGGTGGAATGCCGCTGGAAGAGCTCAGAAATTTCCTTCTGCTTAGTGTCCCAAGCACATGGAATGAGCCGGATGACTGGGACTGTTGGTTGGATGCGGCGGGCTTAGATCGCGAAACGATGAAATTTGGCTCTGTTTTCGACAATTACCCGCTTGTCCGTGAGGCTGTTCTAAATAATCACGGTATCAGCGTCGCAAGGGCACCGTTTTGCGAGCGTGATCTTGAGCGGGGGCGTCTGGTTAGACCCTTCGACATTTCAGTACCCGAGCCAGGCCGCTGGTATCTGGCGACGCAAAAAGAGCGTGCACCCAACCCCAAGCTCGATACATTTATCGACTGGCTGTTCGAACAGATCGAGGCCGACCCAACCATGCGGCAATTTCGGGCCTGATCTGTTGAATTCCAGCTCTGCCGTCAGCGCGCTTCAGGACTGACGGGCACCGGCCTCGGATGCGACGCGAGGGACAAGAGCGCGAACCAGTTCAGTCATATCCAGTGAGCCGACTGTCTTCTCCCCATCCTTGACAACATAGGCGTGTGAAGTATCCCCGCCGGACCGCGCGATCATGCTTTCGAGCGTGTCGTTCACGTCCACTTCGCCATGGGCATCTTTTGGCACTTTGCCACCGACAAACGGGGTCATAATCGAGCGCACCCGCAGAACCCGTGCGCGGTTGATGTCGCTCACGAAATCTTCGATATAGGGATCGTTGGGGTTCAGCAGGATATGCTGCGGCTCACCCTGCTGCACGACAAAGCCGTCCTTTAGGATCACAAGGTGATCGGCCAGCTTCAACGCCTCATCTAGATCGTGAGTGATGAAGATGATGGTCTTGTGCAGCTCTTTTTGCAGCTCGAGCAGCAGGTCCTGCATGTCGGTTCGGATCAGTGGGTCAAGAGCCGAGAAAGCCTCGTCCATCAGCATGATCGGTGTGTTCGCGGTCAGCGCCCGGGCAATGCCCACACGCTGTTGCATCCCACCGGACAATTGCGCTGGATAATGGTTCTCGAACCCGCTAAGACCCACGCGTTCCAGCCATTTTGCGGCTTCACGGTCGCAAGTCGTCTCGTCCTCGCCGCGCACCGAGAGCGGCATGCCTGCGTTCTTCAGCACGGTTTTGTGCGGCAAAAGCGCGAACTTCTGGAACACCATCGACATCTTTTCCTGTCGAGCATGGCGCAACCCGTCCTCGGACAGTTGCATCACGTCCTCACCCTGCACGATGATCTCGCCCGCAGTGGGTTCGATCAAACGGTTCAAGTGGCGGATCAGAGTAGATTTCCCAGAGCCGGACAGGCCCATGACCACTGTGATTTCCCCCGCCTGCATATCGATGTTGATGTTGTTGAGCCCCAACACGTGCCCGTGCTGCGCCAGCAATTCTTCCTTGCCCATGCCATCCTGGACATGGTGCAACACGTCCTTGTCGCGGGCGCCAAAGATTTTATAGAGCCCGGACAGGCGGACCATTGGCTGTGTCATTGAACCGGCTCCTTAATGTTTGACTTGGGTCTTATCGACCCGTGTGAGAGCTGCCTTTGACACGCGGTCAAGGATCACGGCCAGCAGAACAATGCCGATACCCGCAACGATGCCCACACCCAGTTCAAGGTTTCGGATACCGCGCAACACGTTCACGCCAAGGCCAGGGGCCGAAACAAGAGAGGCGATCACGACCATGGCAAGGCTCATCATGATGGTCTGGTTGATCCCGGCCATGATGTTCGGCAACGCCAGCGGCAATTGTACTCGCATCAGTTTCTGGCGGTCATTCATGCCAAAGGCATTGGCCGCTTCGATCACATCCTTGTCGACAAGCCGGATGCCCAGATCGGTCAGGCGGATCACCGGGACAATCGCGTAAAGGATGATCGCAATCCCGTACAGTTTGGATTCCGTGACCGAGAACAAGAAAATCAGAGGGATCAGGTACACGAATGTCGGCAGGGTCTGCAGCAGGTCGAGCAACGGAACGACGCCTTTTTGCAGTCGGTCGGATTTCGACATGGCAATTCCAATGGGCACACCGAACAGCACCGAAATCGTCGTACACACAAAGACGATCGACAGGGTTTGCATCGCCACATCGTAGTGGTCTACGAGGGCCAGCATCATAATCGAGGCGGCCACGAAGATCGTCACAGGGCGCGAACGTGACGCGTACCAGGAAATCGCCACCAGAAGCGGGACCATGATGAACCATGGCGTCGCTTCAAACAGCCAAAGTGCGCCATCCAATATCCAGCTCAATGGCTGTGTGATCGGGTCCAGAACGGTTTTCAGGACCGGTTTGGCTGCCAGAAACCCATCTTCGATCCCGTTGGTTACATCGCGCGACTGCCATATGCGGTTGCAGCTTTCGTGCAGATTATCAAATGAGGGAATTGGAATGAGCGGCCCAGAGGCCTCTTCTCCTCCTGCTTGCGCCGCAAGGTCCGCCAGCGAAAGAGGCGCTTTGTCATCTGACGTGCCACACCATTCGCTCAAACCCAATGCGCTGAACAACTTGTCATAGAAGGCCATTTATCCCACTTTCCGATCTACTTCAGTGCGTTAGGGGCATCGCTGAGGATGCCCCTGTCCATGCAGTTTACTGCAGCAATGCGGAAAGTTTGTCGCGCGCAGCATCGTTAAGCCACGCTCCCCAGACATCCTTGTAGGTCGTCAGAAAGTGCACCGCACCTTCATCGTAGGAGGCATTGTTGTCCTCGACCCATGCCAGCGTTTCGCCCATCTGTGCGTTGGTGAAGGACAGATTTGTCATCAGGTCAGACACTGCTGCGTTTTCGGCCATGAATTCTTTCGACAGAACTGTAACGACTTCACTGCGGGGGAAGGCGCTCATTTCTGGCGTCGCGCATTCCGCTGTGATGTTGCAGGCGTGCTTTTCAGGGTCATGGGGGCCCATATCGACCAGGGTCATCGGGTATTTGCCCAGTACCGATGTCGGTGCCCAATAAAAGCCGAACCACGGCTCTTTGTTTTCGTAGGCGGCAGCGATCGAAGCCGCAAGGGTTTCGCCTGATCCATGCACGAAGTTTTCAATGCCTGCATCAATCAGCCCGCCTGCCTTCATCAGGTTGGTGCTGACATTCAGACAGGTCCATCCCTCGGGGCAATTGTGAAAGCGATTTCCGACGAGTTCGGGGTTGGCTGCGATGCCTTCAATTGTTGCCAGTTCCGGATGCTCCTCCACAAGGTAGTTCGGAACAAAGAACCCTTCGACACCGCCATCTGACAGAACTTCGGTCACAGGAATGATTGCACCTGAGTCAACCAGCCCTTGGTAAGCCGGCGCGCCGTTTGTCCAGATTTCAGTCAGAATATCGGGCTCTCCTGTCTCGGAAACGGATGCCAGCGCAGGGTTGCTCGAGAGCGGAACCGTGGTCACTTCGCAACCATAGCCTTGCTCCATCAGAAACTTCGAGACCGCGGTCACAATTTGCGCTGACCCCCAATCGGCCTGCATCAGTGATACTTCACCGCATTCGTTTGCCTGGGCCGCCGAAGCGGTGATTGCCGCAGCAAATACGCACCCGAGACCCGCTGAAATCTTGAACATTTCTTTCCTCCTTGTCATCGGCGAAACAGGGGCAGAGAAACGCTCCAAGCCAAAATTCGCCTTGTTTGTAGCGATGATTTGTACAGACAGGCCTAATAGCAAAAAACTGAAAAGAATTTTATATCATGTACAATTGTTTACAGGTGGAGAGTTGAAGCCAGGCTCGAATTTAGTGACCTTCGTTCCAACGAAAGCTTCTTAGATGTAAATCCATAGGTGGCTTATGCGTGTGTATAATTGCCTCTTCTCAAGAGCCGGCAGGAGGAGTGATCAAACCCGGGGACGTCCGTTCTGTGCTCATCACGCCCATTCGAACTAGCTGCAGCATCGGTAGATTTGGGCTCAGTGTTGCCGTTCTCCGCAGCAAGCATGATTGGCTGGTCCCAGCCTGAAGCAGGCATTCACAATCACGCTTTTCAGTTTTGCACCAAGCCATTGACTAGGACATGCGCGACGTTCAGGAAATCATGTTGTCTGCTGTAAACGACTGAATTGGGCTCGGTGCCATCGTTGTCTGCTGTTAGCATGATTGGCCGCACGCAGCCCGAAGCGGACCTTCGCAACCAAGCTTTGCTAACTCCGAAATACACAACGAAACGGCCAGTTGCAGAGGTTGTATCGGCGGTGGCAACCAACCATTCATGTCGTCGACTAACCTGTTCAACGTCGCACTACAACTTCTCCGAACTGATCCCACGAGGACCTAATCTTCGAAGCGTTCATTTGGCTCGACCACATTTACTTGCTTCGGAACTTGGTCGGTGTCATTCCGGTCTGACCTCGGAAAAAGCGAGTGAAATGGGACTTGTCAGAATAGCCGAGCATCAGTCCGATCTCTGCAATTGTCATCTGGTTTTGTTTGAGGTGCTCCTTGGCGACATCGATACGCAGCCGTTTGATTTCGCGCGGTAGCGTTGTGCCTTGTTTTTGAAGCGCTTTCAGAAACCGTTCCGGTTGTATTCCCAGCATTCCAGCCACCATCTCTGGTCCCAAATCGGTTTCATCCAGTTTGTCGCGTAAGACAGATCGCAAAGCTGCCACCACGGTTACTTCTTCATCTTGTCGAAGTGATGCTATGGGCTTGGCAGAACCCTCAGAGACGTGGTGCAAAAACAACCATTCCACAGGAAAACTAATTTGCATTCCGGGATCAGTCCCAAGGCCAACCTCGATCCCTTGGTAGTCGATAGGCAGCCCATTGATGTATCTGCTTTCCCATCGCACACGGGAAGAGTCCCAGGACTCTCCGACGACGGTCTGCAATAGGCGTACATAGATTGCGGCACCAAAACCGGTCACCTGAATGGGTGGGACGGTTGGTTCCTGTTGCCTCTCGATACGATAAGTCGCTTTGTCTGCTTCAATGACAAGGCTGTGCCGCACAGAATTGGACTCCTGCGGTACAAGCCCAATAAAGCGGGTAAAAAACTCGAACAGCGTTTTTGTAGATTGCAAGGCTTGAGCGAAGGGCGGCCATCCTTGTAGGTCAAACGCTTCCCCTACATTCAGTCCTAGGTATCGATCCCCTGATACTTCTGAGAAAGCATTTACCAAGCCGTAAACCAACTCGGAGTGAACGAACACGGATGGGTTAGTCATCAGTTCAGCTTTCAAGCCGACCTGATCCAATGCTGGTTGCGGATTGATCTTGCGTTCGGTGAGATATTGCAGAAAGGGAGCGGCTAAAGAGAGGCGAACAAAGCCCTCGCTATGCTCTCGGGAGGTGGAGTTGAAAGGCAAGCTCATAACCCTTGTTGGATTAGCTTTAAGAAGTGGCCATTTTTGCAGTCACATTCGTACATCCTAATTCAAAAGGGGCAACCGAGCCAATGAATTCCAGACTATAGTTGGCAAAACATGAATATGAAGGGAGTACTTATGTCCGGCTTACGAATGTCTCTTTGCTCGACGGCAATTGTCGCGGCAGTTCTTTCTTTTTCGGCGACCGCGCAGGCTCAGGATCAAGAAGAACCCCAAACGCTGTTTACCAACGTGCATGTCTTCGACGGTGTGAATGAGCAACGCATTGAAAATGCCAGTGTTCTGGTCGAGGGTAATTTGATTAAGGCCGTATCAACCGATGCGATCGATGCCCCCAATGCGACAGTCATTGATGGAGAAGGACGGACACTGACCCCCGGGTTTGTTGAACTGCACGCGCACCTCATGCTGATGGGGCCGACATTACCCGCGATGGAGGCCAACACAACTTGGGAGGACTTTGCCATACACGGTGCTCGGATGGCCGAAATGTATTTGATGCAGGGTTTCACCACTGTCCGGGATGCTGGTGGCGCTAATGGCGGACTACGTCGGGCGATAGACACAGGGCAAATTGAGGGCCCCCGTTACTATCCATCCGGGGCGTTTATCGGAACACGCGGTGGTCATGCTGACTTCGCAAATTTTACAGCACCACCTGGTTCAGAGACAAACATGGGCCGGTTGAACATGGCTCAGGAGGTCAGTGGTGTTGATGACGTCTATAAATACGCACGTAACAATTTCCGCATGGGTGCCACGCAATTGAAGTTCATGCAATCAGGTGGTGTCGTGTCGGCATTCGACCCTTGGCAGTTGCTAGCCGGGTCGCCCGAGGAAATAAAGGCCGCCGTGCAGGTGGCGAATGAATATGGCAGCTATGTCATGGCGCATTCCTATCGCAAGGAAGCAATCCTGAGTGCGCTCGACGCGGGTGTGATGTCAATAGAACATGGCTTTTCTTTTGATTGTGATATTGCTCAAGTCATGAATGAAAAAGGGGCATATATTACCACGAACCTGACAGCTTTCGATCCCGGTCTTCTCGACATTCCGGCGGTGGCTAACGTGCCCGCTAGCCTTGCCAAGGCAAAGTCTGCCTCGGCCACATTTGCTGGCTATATCGACAATATGAAGGAATGCCCGGTGAAGCGAGGTTTCCAGACTGACTGTGTTGGGTCGGTAGAGGCGTGCAATATCCAGATTGCCTATGAAAAACACCTGAACAATGAGTTCTTCGGGCCCTATACGTCAATGGTCACGCTGACATCGACGGGTGGCGAGGTAGTCGCTCTGTCAGGTGACTTTATGAACCCTTACACCGCCGGGAAACTGGGCGTTATCGAGGAAGGAGCTTATGCGGATATCCTGCTAATCGACGGTAACCCACTTGAAGACTTCTCGGTTGTTGGCACAGGTGATCAGTGGTTCGGTGCCGACCCAAGGCCTGAAAGCCCAGATACGATCCGCCTGATCATGAAGGACGGTGTGATCTACAAAAACACACTGGATTGACCAGATAAAGCAGCCGGAGAGCATTCATGCGAAATTGGTTTTGCTCCGCAGTATTCGCAGGGTTGGTTTTGTGCGGTTATGATGCTGCGGCGACGCCTGGAACCGCGTTGGACTGGGCAGATCTGCCAGATCCGTCTGCGCAGGTCTTTGATGACCCCTATCGTGAACTCAGCCCCGAACAGTTCGACGATGTTCTTTTCGTTGTGCGTATACGCGGCAGGTTGCAGCAGGAGGTTGGCAGCGCCGAAGAACGGCAGAAATGGCAATTGCTTTTAGCAGAGACCGAAGACGCCTTGGTGTCAGACGGAATTGACGTCGACTGGTTACTCGATCAGCGCGAGGTTGTGACTGAACGTCGAAGAAAGGCTGGAACGAGCGGAAACCCGCAATTCGACGGCAGAACAATCACACTCGCGGGCTTTGCCATTCCTGCTCCAAGCGATCCGGACGGCCGGCCTGTGGCGTATTTGGTGCCAGAAAGAGGGATGTGCAGCCACATGCCTCCACCTCCGCCTAACCAGATGATCCGTGTGCGGTTGAACGGGGACTGGGCGCCTAGCTATTTCCACGAACCCGTTCGGCTGACAGGCACGCTGACTATCGATCCTTCCGTTCATAATATGATGGTTGTGGATGGCCTCATGCCTATGAATGCGACTTTCCAGCTAGAGGCGGAACGTGTCGAAACTCTGGAAACCGAGGCAGACAGGTTGGAATGGAAGCAGCGTGCTGCTGATCGCATCCGCGCGGCAGGAAATCGCAAGACCGGTGGGGCACAGGCGTCAAAATGATAAGACTTCTGGTTGCCGCATTGAGCATTGCATTTGCTGGCGCAGCGTCGGCTCAGGGACTATCCGGGCCATCTTCAGTCGAAGCCGATCTTGCGCCCGGAGACGGGCTCACCGATCCGCAATATCGTTCCGATTTTCCACGCAACATCGCACCGGGTTGGTTTCAGTGGAAAGACCGACTGGCTGAGGGTGGGTTTCGGTTCAACATTGATTACCTGGCATTGGGCCAATCCACGAATGCTGATCTGGGAACCGGCGAAGCGGCCAGCGGAATTGCGCGCCTCTACGGCAGTTGGCAGGCAACTGAACGGGGATCTTTGACATTCAAGATCGAAGATCGGCACAGTTACACTGATGTTGCCCCGCAATTCCTTGGGCTAGATGGTGGAGCCCTTTCGATCACGGGAACAGCCTTCAACGATAGTGGTCTGCTGCTGACCAACCTGTTCTGGACTCAAAGGGCCGAAAACAGTTCGTGGACGCTGCAATTCGGGCAGATTGATGTAACGGATTTTGTGGACATCTATGGATTGGTAAGCCCCTACAGTGGTTTCCAAAACCTGTCTTTCAATACCAACCCGACAATTAGCACGCCCAACCAAGGCCTTGGTATTGCCGGTGGGGTAAAGCTGAGCGAGAACCTTTACGCCGTTGCCAGCGTCTCAGACGCAAACGCCGACCCGTCTGATCCTAACTTTGATGTGTTCAGCGATGGCAATCTTTTCAAATCACTCGAATTTGGTTACACTTCCGGCTTTGATCGCATCTATTTCGACAATGTCCATTTGACTCTCTGGCATGCGGATGCGGCTGACGATGGCAGTCGAGCGGAAGACTACGGCGCAGCGTTTTCCGCCGCATGGTTTGTTGACAATAAATGGATGCCGTTCTTCCGTGCAGGGGCCTCGAAGGGAACCGCAGCGCTTTATGAACGGTCGATTTCTGCCGGTCTCGGTTACTATGGTCGCAACACCGATTTGGCCGGTCTGGGCCTGAACTGGGCCGAAGCAAGAGGCATAGATGGCGATCAGTTCACGCTTGAAGCTTTCTACCGCTTTTCAATCTCACCCGGACTGCAGATCACGCCATCGGTACAATTCATTTCCGACCCGCTTCTAAATCCCGATCAGGACCGGATTACCCTGTTCGGTCTAAGAACCCGGATCGTTTTCTAATGCGGGGTGAAGGCAGTCACTAAGGGGTGTGCCAAAGGGCAACTAAGAGAGATCAAGCGCGTGCCGGAATTTTCAACGCCGGTCGAATGAAGTTGGGAAGCAAAGGAACAATCTATGAAGATTGCATACGGAATTCTTGCAGCCTTAGCAGTTGTGTTTTTCATCCTTGGAGGCAGCGATGCCCATGCCAAAGACAACAAGGGTAAAAAGCCGAACAAGGGGGGCAAGAACGGTGATGTCAGCATTCAGATAGAAGACAAACCCGGCAAAGGCCCAAAAGCTGTACCACCTGGACAGATCAAGCGCTACACGCGCGGTGCCAAGCTCCCATCTGACCTGGAGTTCGAGGATATTGGGGACCTTTCCAAATGGAAGCTTGGGGAGCCGGGCAAAGGAAACCGCTACATTCTGGTCGATGACGAAGTCCTCGAAGTTACGAATGACCTGTCTACCGTGGTCGATGCCGTCGGCATCGTCGGTGATCTTCTAAATTAGGCGAAAGTACGATGTTTCAGGGCAAGAACTACCTCGTTTGCCCTGACGCTGGCCGGGGCGATCATTTGTGAACCCCGGCCCAAGTTCAAAACCCGGATCCGAGGCGCTACGATGATAAAGGCCCTTCTTGTTCTTTTTGCGCTTGCTACCTTTTCGTCAGCACGCGCCCTACTCGCTCAGGAAAACGGTGCAACTGAAGTCCCGCAAACAATACGCTTTGAGGGCTATGTATAGCCCAGTCGCGAAGCAGAACTGTCGCCTTTGGTGGACAATGTGGTCAACCGGACTTTGCAAAGTCTGCTTTCTGCGCATCGCTGACCTTAAAGCGCGTTGAAGCATTTTGTATTTTGGGCTCGAAATGGTCGTTCTCTGCACGTAGGATCAATGGCGGCTACGGCTTTAAATCATGCGATAGATGTGCCGAGCGACAGGCAAGAACCAAAGACTACCCGATGAGAAAAGCCGCCTGTTGGCGGCTTCTCCTTCCGTCGCAGATTGTTTCTGGACACTATGGCAGCCATTGCCTGTCGCCATCAGTAAGGCCGTACCACTGAAGCTCTACAGTTCTTTGATACCTCGCATCAACTCGTTGGTGAGCCTTGTGAAGTAGTTCTACACCGCCCGTCTCAACTAAAATCCGGCCCACTCGTGATACCACCGAAGACCCAGGCAGTTTCTTGTTGTCCTCAGTCTGGGCATTCATCATCTGCGCGCCTCGGTTGAGTTCCGCGACGTGCTTGTTCAGCCCGATTTCATTCATTTTTTACACCTTATCCTTGGTCGCTGCTTTGATTTTCTTGTCAGTATTGTACTGGCTCAGCGAGTACACAGCCCAAATCGCGGCCGGAATCCAGCCAATGAGCGTCAGTTGCAAGAGCAGGCAGAAAAAGCCCTGAATTGGGCGTCTGATCGTGAAGAACACCACAAACGGCAGCAAAATCGCGAGTATCAATCTCATCTGAAAAAACCTTCTGATAGTTAGACCGCTATGTTCTCACAAACATGGTTAAACGCAGATTTACTTAAACAGCACCCCCGTCAAGCGGAGGCGCTACTTTCAGCCCGTTTGGCTCTCATTTTCCCCATCGCCATATCTTTCGCTGACCGGCTTTTCCGCTTTGCGACCGTGCGCTGTGCATCAAATGCCGCCTGAAGTTCCTGATCTTTTTCCGAAACCTCTTTTACCGGGGCAGGGGCCGGTTTCGCTTCAGCCAGCGCCTTTGCCGTGTCCCTGGCTTGCTCTGCAGCCAGATCAAGGTGTGTGCCCCTGATCTTCGGACTGTCGCCACCCAAGAACTGCATGAAATAAGGATCTTCGAAGTAACGGATCTTGTTTGCAATGACCGGCATCTTGCCTTCGCGGATCAGCACCACCTCATTCTCCGGCAATCGGCCAACGTGTTCCGGCCGGAGCAGGCGAATACCTTCCTCGCGTTCCGATATGCTGCCCATTTCCATTTTACCGAGTGCCCGAGACTTCGACTTACTCATAACTGTTTTATCACCGATGGACCTGGACACGTGTTCGCGCACCTCTGAATCTTCGGACGCCGCAAACATTTGCGTCCCGGCGTTTGCCAGCATCGCCCGCACACCTTCATGCCCATAGATGTCCTGCAGGCGCGACAGCGTTTGCGAAATTACGATGATCCGGCCACCGAACGATCGCATGGTGTCATAGGCTTCAACGACGCGCTCAAGATGGCCGAGGCGCTGAAACTCATCGAGCAGCATCAAAACCTTGAACGGCTCATCTTCGCCCGGCTCAACGGTTTCGATGGTGTTCACCAGATCGAGGAAGAACAAGCGAATGAGCGTCCGGAACTCTTTGACCTTTTTCCCTGGCACAGAAAAGTAGATCGAGGTGGGGCGCCGACGCAGATCTTCAAAGCTGATGTCATTGCCCTGCGTGGCTCTTGCCACAGACGGGTTGCGCCAGAGCTGAAGGCCGGAGTTCAACATAACCGAAATCGTTGACCGCAAGATTTTGGATTCTTCGGCTGCAAGATTCAGGAACTCATCTGCAGCTCGCGCATATCCAACTTCTTCAGCCATTTTCTCATAGTCCTTTTGCTTGGTCGTTTTGACCAGGCGTAGGACTTCGGAAATGTATGGCCGCTTTCTTTTGGTCGCCAACATCGCCATTGCGCAAAACATGCCTTCGACGCCACCCATAAAGCCCTGTGCGGACGAGCTGGGCGTGTCGAACATCTGGGTTGCAACCTGAATCACTTCTTCCCACCGCCGGTCCAGATTGTCGGCACGTGCTGCGCGGCGCAGAGGGTTGTAGCTGTGGCTTTTGTCGGGGTTCTCGGGATCGAACACAAAAACCTCATCGCCCATTGCTGCCCGACGCGCACCCGTGGTCTGGAAAATCTCGCCCTTGATGTCCAGGACGACGCAAGAACCATTGAAACGCAGGACGTTCGGGATCACAAAGCCGCTGGTTTTGCCCGAACCTGACGGGGCAATGAACATCGCGTGTGGCTTTTGGACACCGGGGCCGGGCTTATAGTAGATCGCGTTCTTGTCCTTTGGCTCACCAAATTTGGCAAACACGATTTCACTGTCCAGTGGATCTTTGAGCCTCAAGACGGATGTGTCGCAAATTTTTGGAGCGGCCAGCGACAGCGACTTATCAGACAAACTTATCCTACGATCTCTGCAAATA
>NZ_JBXWNR010000033.1:0-18540 GCF_059610465.1 Ruegeria sp. CDSC085
GTCGACAACGCATACGGCGACAGAAACCTCGTCTGCACATGCCCCCCAATGGACGCATACGAAGAAGCCGCGGAATAAAATCGAAAACCCCGCCGGACTTCGGCGGGGTTTTCGCCAATCGGAAACTCCTGTTCCGATCTGAGCCCTTATTAGATGTCGTTTTCACTCAACGAAGAGTCTTTTCCGCTTGCTGCGGGTGCGAAGGACCCATAGCCCTGTGCGTGGGACACCCCTCCCCAACGAGGGGCGTGTATCTGGAAGGGTAATACACATGACGATCGAACAACCGGCGACGCGGCCGGCAAATCCGCGTTTTTCTTCGGGCCCCTGCGCCAAACCCCCCACATTTGATCTGACCAAACTGGCCGATGCCGCCCTGGGGCGTTCGCACCGTGCCGCTGTTGGCAAGGACAAGCTGAAGGCGGCCATTGAGGGCACGCGTGAGATCCTGGGCATTCCAGCTGATTACAGGATTGGCATCGTCCCTGCGTCTGATACCGGCGCGGTCGAAATGGCGCTTTGGTCGTTGCTGGGCGAGCGCAAGGTCGAGATGCTGGCGTGGGAGAGCTTTGGGTCCGGTTGGGTCACCGACGTGGTCAAGCAGCTGAAAATCGATGCCGAGATAAAGACCGCCGACTACGGGCAGATCGTGGATCTGGCGTCTGTTGATTTCGCCAATGACGTGGTTTTCACATGGAACGGCACGACCTCGGGCGTGCGGGTGCCGAATGGCGACTGGATTGCGGATGACCGTCAGGGTCTGACGATCTGTGATGCGACCTCGGCGGCGTTTGCGATGGACCTGTCCTGGGACAAGCTGGATGTGGCCACCTTCAGCTGGCAGAAAGTTCTGGGGGGTGAGGCTGCGCATGGGATGCTGATCCTTTCGCCCCGTGCTGTTGAGCGTCTGGAAAGCTACACGCCGGCATGGCCGCTGCCCAAGATTTTCCGCCTGACCAAGGGTGGCAAGCTGATCGAAGGTATCTTCACGGGGGCTACGATCAACACGCCGTCAATGCTGGCCGTTGAGGATTATCTGTTTGCACTGGATTGGGCGCGTTCGGTCGGTGGCCTGAAGGGCCTTATTGCCCGTGCGAACGCCAATGCCGGTGCCGTGCATGCGTTCTGCGATAAGAACGACTGGATCGAAAACCTGGCCGAAGACGCTGAGACGCGGTCGAACACATCCGTCTGTCTGAAATTCACAGATGCCCGTATTCAGGACGGCGCAAGCTTTGCCAAGGCTGTGGCCAAACGGCTGGAAGCCGAGAATATCGCGCTGGATATCGGTGCCTATCGCGATGCGCCTGCGGGCTTGCGGATCTGGTGCGGCGGTACGGTCGAGACCTCGGATATCGAAGCGATGCTGCCTTGGCTGGCATGGGCCTTTGAGGCCGAAATCGCGGCGCAAACAGAAGCCGCCTGATCGCATCCCATCTTCACCGGGCCGCATCGGCCCGGATTTCTCTATACATTCAAGGACCACAGACATGGCTCCCAAAGTACTCGTTTCCGACAAACTCAGCGAAACCGCCGTTCAGATTTTCCGTGATCGCGGCATTGACGTGGATTTCATGCCCGATCTGGGCAAGGACAAGGACAAATTGGCCGAGGTGATCGGTCAATATGACGGTCTTGCCATCCGCTCGGCTACCAAGGTCACGCCGACCATTCTGGAAAAAGCCGACAAGCTGAAGGTGATCGGCCGCGCCGGAATCGGCACTGACAATATCGACAAGGAATCGGCGTCGAAAAAAGGTGTGATCGTGATGAACACGCCATTCGGCAACATGATCACCACCGCAGAACACGCGATTGCGATGATGTTCGCCGTGGCGCGGCAAATCCCCGAGGCCTCGACTTCGACCCATGCGGGCAAGTGGGAAAAGTCCAAGTTCATGGGGATCGAGCTGACGAACAAAACGCTCGGTGTCATTGGTGCGGGTAACATCGGCGGCATCGTGTGCGAGCGCGCGCTTGGCCTGAAGATGAAAGTCATCGCCTATGATCCCTATCTGGGCGAAGAGAAAGCCGCCAAGATGGGCGTGGAAAAGGTTGAGCTGGACGAGTTGCTGTCCCGCGCCGACTTCATCACCCTGCACGTGCCGCTGACGGATCAGACCCGTTGTATTCTAAGCCGCGAGAACCTCGCCAAAACCAAGAAGGGCGTGCGCATCATCAACTGCGCTCGTGGTGGTCTGGTAGATGAGGAGGCGTTGGCAGAGGCGCTGCAATCCGGTCATGTTGCGGGCGCCGCGTTTGACGTGTTCAGTGAAGAACCCGCCAAGGACAACCCCTTGTTCAACCTGCCCAACGTGGTCTGCACGCCACATCTTGGTGCAGCAACGACTGAAGCGCAGGAGAATGTGGCGCTGCAAGTGGCCGAGCAGATCTCGAACTACCTGCTGACAGGTGCGGTCGAGAACGCTTTGAACATGCCCAGTGTGACGGCGGAAGAAGCCAAGGTGATGGGGCCGTGGATCAAGCTGGCCGGCCATCTCGGCAGCTTCATCGGCCAGATGACCGATGAGCCGGTCAAGGCGATCAATATCCTTTATGATGGTGTTGCCGCTGAAATGAACCTGGCGGCGTTGAACTGCGCAGTGGTCGCCGGGATCATGAAAAAGTTCAACCCCGAGGTGAACATGGTGTCGGCCCCGGTTGTCGCCAAAGAGCGCGGGATCAAGATCTCGACCACCAATCAGGACAAATCGGGTGCTTTCGAGGGCTATATCAAAGTTACCGTTGTGACCGACAAGCGCGAGCGTTCCATCGGTGGCACCGTGTTCAGTGACGGCAAACCGCGTTTCATCCAGATCAAGGGCATCAATATCGACGCCGAGGTCGGCGCCCATATGCTGTACACCACCAACGAAGACGTGCCGGGCATCATCGGTGCTCTGGGGCGGACAATGGGTGAGAACAACGTCAACATCGCGAACTTTACCCTGGGTCGATCCGAGGCCGGCGGAGAAGCGATTGCTTTGCTCTATGTTGACGAACCGGTTCCGGCTGAGGCACGCGCCAAGCTGGCGGAAACGGGTCTGTTCACACAGATCAAGCCGTTGGAGTTTGATGTCACCTGACGTGGTCTGTAGAGTTTGAGAAACAGTTCAGGACCCGGTTGACCGAAGGCCCGGGTCCTTTGTTTTCTCAGGCTGCAATCTGCGGCACAAGCAAGCTGAACCTTACCGTCGGAGGATCTATGACACAGCCTATCTACGTTGTTGGTGATCTGCACGGGCAGGTGGCCGAGCTGGAGCGCGCGCTGTCTCTGATCCAGGGCGATGGCGGCCCGGATGCCCAGATCGTGTTTCTGGGTGATTACGTGGATCGCGGCCCCGACAGCCGCGGGCTGATCGAGCGCCTGATTGCCGGGCGCGATGCGGGCCTGAACTGGATCACTCTGCTGGGCAACCATGATCGCATGTTCACCTGGTTCATGGAGGACACGCCACGTCACGATCCGCATTTGCTTGTCGGGTATCATTGGCTGCATGAAAGGCTGGGCGGGGTCGAGACCCTGCGCAGTTATGGCGTGGAATTCGAAGGTCAGATCCGTCTGGAAGATCTGCATCAGATGGCGCAGGCGGCGGTGCCGAAATCGCACCTGACCTTTCTGCGCGATCTGGTTCTGATGCATCAGACGCCCGGGCTAGCCTTTGTTCATGCAGGCATTCGTCCGGGCGTGCCGCTCAACGAGCAGCGGGCCAACGATCTGGTCTGGATCAGGCAGGATTTCCATGCCCATCGGGGCCCGCATCCCAAGCTGATCGTGCATGGTCATACTCCGGTGGATCGGGCAACGCATTATGGAAATCGCGTCAATCTGGACACAGGTGCCGGATACGGACGCCCGGTGGGTGTTGCGGCGTTCGAAGGGCAGTCCTGCTGGGAATTGACCGATCAGGGCCGTTTAGCGTTGACCCCCTAAGTCACCCCGTTCGGGTAGGACACTGGAGATTGAATATGTATGTCGCCACTTTGCTGACCAATCCGGCAGCGCCGTCGCTGGACAGCGCATTGACTGAGTCCTTGCGTAATGCGTGGGGTGGTGGAGAGGCCATCTGGCTCAACCCGGATGAGGCGGCAGAGTTTGAGTTGAACGCCATCCCCGACAATCGGTGGGACGTTTGGGCAGACCTGCAAGGGATGGGGGTGGATCTGGTTGTGCAACCCGCGCAAGGACGGCGCAAACAGATGCTGCTGGCCGACATGGACAGCACGATGATCCAGCAGGAATGCATCGACGAATTGGCGGATGAGGCCGGCGTCGGCGACCGGGTCAAGGACATAACGGCTCGCGCCATGAACGGAGAGCTTGATTTCGAAGGTGCCCTGATCGAGCGGGTTGGTTTGCTGAAGCATTTGGATGAAAGCGTCATCGGCAAAGTTCTGCGGGAACGGATCACTCTGATGCCTGGAGGCAGGGAATTGCTGGCGACGATGCGGGCCAACGGGGCCTATACAGCATTGGTATCCGGTGGCTTTACGGCCTTTACCGCGCGGGTGGCAGAGCTTTTGGGATTCGATGAAAACCGCGCCAACACTTTGCTGGCTGAAGATGGCAAGCTGACCGGAGACGTCGCGCGTCCTATTTTGGGGCGTCAGGCCAAGATCGAAGCGCTCGAGCAGATTACGGCGCGGCTTGGCCTGTCTGAAAGTGACGCGATCGCCGTGGGTGACGGGGCCAACGACCTTGGAATGCTTGGTCGGGCCGGAACCGGGGTTGCCCTTCATGCCAAGCCGTCGGTGGCCGCGAAATGCGACGTGCGGGTGAATCACGGCGACCTGACGGCGCTGCTTTACCTGCAAGGCTATTGCCGCGCCGATTTTGTAGGCGGCTGATCAGGACTATCTTTTATTTAACATTTGTGTTAAATAATGGATATGAGCACACTTCTGACCACGTTTTCCGCTTTGTCCGATGCCACCCGGTTCTCGATTGTCGAGCAATTGATGGAGCAGGGCGAGCTGCCTGCCGGTGATCTGATCGAAGGGCGCGGCATGTCCGGCGCCGCGATTTCACGCCACCTCAAGGTGCTGCGCGAAGCCGGGTTGGTGCAGCAGCGTGTGCAAGGCACACAACGCATGTATTCCATCCGATCCGAAGGATTGCGGGCGATTGCCGACTGGACGATTTCCAAGCGGCAATTCTGGGAAGGTAGCCTCGACCGTCTGAGTGATATTATCGAAAGGGAGAATTCATGGCCGACCTGAAACTGGAGCGGGAATTCCCCGTCAGTCCCGAAGAACTGTTTGCATGGATCAGCGATGGTGCCAAGCTGTTGCAATGGTGGGGGCCCGAAGGGATGCACGTGCCGGAGCACAACCTGGATTTCTCACGCACCGGCCCTTGGTATTCGGTGATGGAGAATGGCGAGGGCCAGCGATACAAAGTCTCGGGCCACGTGACACATGTCGACCCGCCGAAGTCGGTGGGTTTTACATGGGGTTGGCATGACGATCAGGATCAACGCGGTGCCGAAAGCCATGTGACCCTTTCCGTTGCTGCGACCGAAAGCGGTGCCCACCTTGTGCTGGACCACCGCGAATTGGCCGATGCCGAAGCAGCCGCGAACCACAATCAGGGTTGGACGTCTTCGCTGCGCAAACTCGAAGCACTTTGCAAATAGGATTTCATCAGGGAGGAGCGATATGCCCCAGTTTTTGTTTGTCTATCATGGGGGTCACACCCCGACCGACCCCGCCGAGATCGAGGCGACCATGGCCGCTTGGGGGGCTTGGTTTCAAAATATGGGCGAAGCCCTCGTTATCCCCGGCAACCCGGTTGGGCAGTCTCACACTGTCAGCAGCAACGGAGTGGTCGATAACGGCGGCGCGAACCCGGCCTCGGGCTTCACTGTGATCAAGGCTGACAGTATCGACGCTGCGACCGAGATGGCCAAAGGCTGCCCGATGGTCGTCAACGGGACAGGCTCGGTTGAAATGGCCGAAATCCACGAAATCGAGATGTAAGGGCCTTAGTCGGGGAAACCCGTTGCTGGTTTGATCACGCCACATTCCAGCCCGCGACGGCTGTATTGCGTGGCGTTCATGAATCTGCGGGTGGCCGGGTGATCGGCCTCCAGCACGCCAAGGCTTACCAGTATCGCGGCGATCGCACATTCGCTGGCACGGGTGGTGCCATCGGTGATCTTCAGCGCAATGCCCATGCGTTTTTCCGGGACGATGGCCACGAACACGGCCTCGGCCCCGGTCTTGATGGCAACACGTCCGTTCATCGCGCGCATCAGCTCGGTGCAGGCCCGGGTCTCACCGGCAACAAGTTCCGGGTGTTTGACCATGGCCCCAACCAGCTGAGCTGCCGCGTCGCTGGAGCGATCAGACCTATCCGAAGCGCTGGAAAACCATGCCATCGACCGCGCCAGACCGACGAGCGATGTGGCGAAATTCGGGGCCGAACAGCCATCGATGCCGTATGCCGGGCTGGTCTCGCCCGTCGTTTCTTCGATGGCAGACAGACAGGCCTGTTGTACCGGGTGATCAATCTCAAGATACTCCGGCCCTGCGCCCATGTGCTGGCCCAGAGTCAGAAAGCCGCAATGCTTGCCGGAACAATTGTTGTGGATCTGGCAAGGCGTATCGTCGGCCAGGATCAGCCGGTCGCGCGCGGCTGTGTCAGCGGGCTCTTGTGGGCCGCACCGCAGATCGTGCTCGTTTAACCCCAGATGGTCCAGCCACGCCGTCACGCGATCCGTGTGGATCGCTGCCCCATTGTGCGAGGCGCAGGCCAACGCCAGGTGTTCGCTGGTCAGCCCGTATTTCGCCGCCGCCCCTGATGTGACCAACGGAAGCGCTTGAATCATCTTGGCGGATGACCGCGGGTATATGATAGATTGCGGGTCGCCCCAACTGCGCACGATCTGACCCGTGTCATCGCAAATCACCGCATGACCCAGATGAAGACTTTCCAGCAGCGCGCCGCGCCAGAGTTCTGTCATGGGTATGGGCTGCGTCATCTGGACCTCCGAAATTTATGCGCAAAATTCTGCCAATCGCCCTTTCGCCTGTGGCGAAACCTGCGTTAGTGTGTGTATGTCGGCAATCATCGGAAGACGCAAACGAATAGACGAACCGGCAGGGTTCGCAGACGTGTCCGATGGGTATGAGGTAAGGGTCGAGCTAGGAGGCTGGACAAATGGGATCAAAGCTCGTTCGTACGATTGCGGGCCTGTGTGTGGCAGGCATCGCCGCGACTTCTGCAATCGCCCAACAGGCGACAAGCACAAACCGTGTTGCTGCAAAAACGGATTGGAGCGTTTTTGTCGAAGACGATCCTACCGAATGCTGGAGCGTCTCGGCACCCAAGGAAACCGTGAACACCCGTGGTGGACGCGTGGTTTCTGTACGGCGCAGCGATATCCTGCTGTTTGTGTTCTATCGTCCGAATGCCGAGGTAAAAGGCCAATTGACCTTTACTGGCGGCTATCCGTTTGCTGCGGGTTCGACGGTTAACCTGAATGTCGACGGCACCGAGTTCGAACTGTTCACGGAAGGCGAATGGGCCTGGGCCGCATCGGATGCGGATGATGCCAAGATCATCACCGCCCTGAAACGCGGAACCGAGGCTGTTCTGACCGCCCGGTCCGAGCGCGGGACGCAGACGAAAGACACCTTCTCGCTGCTGGGCTTTACCGCTGCGATAGAAGACGCTGAGAAGCGCTGCACCAACTGATCTCAGTGTGCCGATTGTTCAAAGGGCCCCGCTTGGTCGCGGGGATTTTGACGTTTGGTCATCTGCCATTTTTTGATCCGTATCAAGGTTTCGCATCCGGCAACGTGAACTAAGTGGTTCAGCCATTGAGAGAGGACATCGTGATGAAACAGAAAACTTGGATCGCTCTGGTTCTGGCGGCATCCGTCGCAGCACTGAGCGCTTGCGAGAAGACCGCGGATTCCTATCCGATATCGGGCGAGCAATGTGGCCCGGAAGATCCGGTTCAGACCCTGGACGCCAATGATTGCTACACACCGCCGCCGGTAAACTGATCAAAAAGGCCCGGCATGTAAATCGTGCCGGGCCACTCAGCTTAGGAAACCTTTTGATCTTTGCGCAGGTTCCTATATAGAGGCGCATCCCAAGCCCGATTCCTTTGAGATACGCCAATGTCGCCCAAAGCGCCGATCACCCAAGACGTCATGACCATCCCGCGCAAACTGCCCGACGGGAAGGTGAACCTTGTCGGTCTTTCGCGCGACAGGTTGCTCGAGACCTTGATTGAACACGGCACGCCCGAGAAACAGGCCAAGATGCGCACAGGCCAGATCTGGCAATGGATCTATCAATGGGGTGTGCGCGACTTTGCCCAGATGACCAATCTCGCCAAAGCCTATCGTGCACAACTGGCCGAGCATTTCGTGATCGAAATCCCCGAGGTGGTGACACGTCAGGTTTCCGAGGATGGCACCCGCAAATACCTGTGTCGCATCGCCGGCGGGCATGAGGTCGAGGTGGTCTATATCCCCGAGGACGATCGCGGAACCCTGTGCATCTCGTCTCAGGTAGGCTGTACGCTGACCTGTTCATTCTGTCATACCGGAACTCAGAAACTTGTACGAAACCTGACATCCGCCGAAATCGTAGGTCAGATCATGATGGCCCGCGACGATCTTGAGGAATGGCCGACCCCCGGCGCACCCAAGGATGAGACCCGCCTGCTGTCAAACATCGTTCTGATGGGCATGGGTGAGCCACTATACAATTTCGAAAACGTCCGCGACGCGATGAAGATCGCCATGGACCCCGAGGGGATTTCCCTGTCGCGTCGTCGTATCACACTCTCGACCTCGGGCGTTGTGCCCGAAATTGCCCGTACGGCAGAAGAGATCGGCTGCTTGCTGGCGATCTCGTTCCACGCCACCACCGACGAGGTGCGCGACGTTCTGGTGCCGATCAACAAGCGTTGGAACATCGAGGAACTGCTGAAAGCACTGGCCAGCTACCCCAACGTGTCGAACTCTGAACGGATCACTTTTGAATATGTGATGCTGGATGGTGTGAATGACAGCGACGAAGATGCGCATCGTCTGATCGCCCACATCAAGCGCCACAACATTCCGGCCAAGATCAATCTGATCCCGTTCAACGAATGGCCCGGGGCGCCGTACAAGCGCAGTTCGAACAACCGTATCCGCGCCTTTGCCAACATCATCTATCAGGCAGGTTATGCCTCACCCATCCGCAAGACGCGCGGTGAGGATATCATGGCAGCCTGTGGTCAGTTGAAGTCGGCGACCGAGAGGGCGCGCAAATCGCGCAAACAAATCGAGGCCGAAACGGGCCTAAGCCAGTAGAGTTCGGCCGATCTTGGCTGGCTTGGCCGGATCGCGCTTTAAGTGTTTTCCAGATCCGCCTGCACGTCATAAGTGTTTCTGTAAACTTAATGTTTCAGATGCTGAAACCACATGCAAAATTTGCTATATTTCCAGTGCCCGTCGCCGGGCTCTGCTTCCTCAAATTGATGCACAAGCCGGTGAACTGTCCGGGTCAGAGCTGGCAAGTTTTTGCGATACCGCTAGACTGTTCCAAGTGGTGTCAGAAGGCGCTCAGGCGAACTGAATTTCAGGTGGGCCACGATTATGAATAAAAGTTTTTTTACGATCATCCGTTACGGAGCCGCTGCGCTTGCTGTTGTCTCAGGTTCAGGCTTGGCCTTTGCTGAAGGTCAGGACGCTCATATCGCAATCGAAAACCCTGCCGAGCTGAGCAAGGAAGAGGCTCTGGAACACTACCGATCGCTCAATCGCCGCATGGCGCGTGGGTACGCCGTGGCACAACTGGACCTGATCCTAAACTACCAAAGCTGGCCGCTTTTCAACGATGCGCCCTATATCTCGGCAACGCACGGGCAGCGGTATGTGAACAGCTATGCCAATCGCATGGCGCATAACTACGGGACGTTGCAGGAAGGTGAAGAACTTCCCATGGGGTCGGTTCTTGCCAAGGACAGCATGACCGTGACGGATGAAGGTCACGTACATCCCGGGGCCATGTTCATAATGGAGAAACTGACAGAAGGTGCCAGCCCGGACACGGCGGACTGGCGTTACCTCATGGTCCTGCCGGACGGTTCGGTGTTTGGGGACACTATGGGCGACCGCGCTGGCGCCGTGGCGTATTGCCATGTCTGTCACGAACAGGTGGCAGATCGGGACTATACGTTTTACGTGCCAGAAGACTCTCGAACGCGCAACTGAACCGGCTCAGGCGTTTTCGCCCGGCAGCTTCAATTCCGTCGCCTCGCGGCGGCTGAGTTGTTCCCCTTGTTTTCGCTTGGACAGCACCTCACGGGCCAACGCGTATTTGTCGTCCTGCCAGAAGATCAGGCAACCGTTGCATCCCTTACCGCAGCAGCCTTCTGTGCCGATGCGGTTGGTCTTGAACCGGCGTTCGTTGCCGTCTTCGCCGATCTTCTCGACCAGTTCGTCGCGGCGGCGCGCATAGGCCGCGGGATTGTCGCGGCCCGAGGTTTCCAATCCCTGCACCAGCTTGTCGAACCGAATGCGGCTCCAGTGTTCGTCGGTCAGGGCGCGTTCTTTGCGCAGCACTGAATAGATCGGAAAACGGGTGCGCAGATCGTCGGTATCCTCGTGGTCGAACAGGGTGAAAGGCAGGCGGATAACAGTTTTCGTGCTGCCGTGAACAGCGTCCACGCGCGCGCCATCCGATGCGCGTTCAAAGTCGTAAACCCGCAGCAGAACCGTCTCGCGCGAGATGGGTGATACGAAATCCAGCACATCACCCGGTTCCAGCTTGTTTTTCACCTCGACCAGAAACGCATCCTCGGTCACGTCGGTGACAATCCCGGCATATTCCCACTGTGCGATCGACGCGGTGTGTTCGTAATCATGCGCATAATTGGTCAGCCGGCCTTCGTGGAAGGCCAGCGTGTAGCCGCGATTTCCGACGGTTTCGAGTTCACGCATGTAAGGCTTGGGGTCCCAGTTTTCGGGGTCTGCGAAATAGTCATCGATGGCCATGCGATAAGCCCGCGCGACGATGGCGGCGTAATATTCCGATTTACCGCGCCCCTCGACCTTGAGGCTGTCAACACCGATCTTCAGGTATTCGTCCAGCTTGGGCATGATGCACAGATCACGCGAATTTAGGATGTACGAACCACGATCGTCCTCTTCGATGGGCATCAGATCACCGGGGCGGCAGCCTTCTTCCAGCAGGAATTCGAACAGGTCGGCGTTTTCCTCGGTGATCCGCAGTTCCTGATGGGTGCCGTCCTTGAGGCGCAGTTTCAGCCCATAGTTCCAGCGGCAGGAATTGGCACAATTGCCCTGATTGGCGCCGCGCTCGGCCATGAAGTTCGACAGCAGGCAGCGGCCCGAATAGGTCATACACATGGCGCCGTGGACGAAGGCCTCGAGCTTGATGTCGGGGCATTTTTCGCGAATCTCGACCAGCTCGGCGTAGGAAACCTCTCGCGCCAGAACCACCAGTTCCGCGCCCTGATCCTGCCAGAACTTTACCGACAGCCACGAACAGATATTGGCCTGGGTTGAGATATGCAGTGGCAGTTCCGGTGCGCGGTCGCGGACGTACTGGAACACGCCGGGGTCGGCGATGATCAACCCGTCCGGCTGCACCTTGCGGACCGTGTCAATGTATTCGTCCAGCTTCGGGATGTCCTTGTTGTGCGAAAACAGGTTCAGCGTCAGATAGGCGCGCCGGCCATGGCTGTGGCAGAACTCGACCCCTTCGATCACCTCTTCCAGCGAGAACTCGGATTTCGTGCGCAGCGACATATCGGGCGTGCCCAGATACACCGCATCCGCCCCGTAAAGGACAGCGAGTTTAAGCTTGCGCAGATTGCCCGCAGGCATCAGCAATTCAGATCTGGACTGAGTCATGGCGCTACCTGTCAAAGGATCAAGGCGGCCTTCTACGCCAAATAATTCGTGCCCAAAACCCCGTTATCTGCGACGGAATCGCGCTGTACCGATGACCTTGACCAGTTGCTGCCGCACAGGTTCGGGTTGCGCCTCGATCGCGTTCAGAGCTTCGCGTAGTTCAGCCCGCAGCCCGTGCAACTGGTCGATCAGTGAGATCATCATCGACAGTGCATCGGTCTCCATGTCGTACTGTTCGTGCAACTCACAGGCCAGTTCCAGACGGGCGACGTCGATATTGTGATAAACCAGCCCTTGATCCGATTGTTCCGGAATGACGATTTCCGCCGCCAGGTATTCGGTCAGGCGGTCCGAGGTCAGGCGGGAGACCGTTTCGATGAGTTCCTTTTCGGTCAGGGTCATGACTGCATTCCTTTCCGCGGATCATAGCGATGCTTTTCACGCCAGGTTTCCATGAGCTGCTTCAGTTCGTCATCAATCATGTCCGGTGTCGTTATAGTCAGCTCAATCAACTGGTCCCCACGGCCGGACGAGCCGCGCTTCTTTACTCCTTTACCGCGCAACCGGAGCGTTTTGCCGCTGCTGGTGCCCGCTGGGACGTTGACATTCACACCGCCGTCTATCGTGGGGGCCGGGACTTTTCCGCCCAGAATGGCCTCGTCGATTGTGATGGGCAGCGTGATATGGATGTCGTCGCCCTGACGTTCAAAAACCGGGTGCTTGGCGACCGAAACAGTCACCAGAGCGTCACCTGGAGGACCTTCGCCGTATCCCGGGGCCCCTTTGCCACGCAGCCGGATGGTCTGCCCGTCGGTGATACCAGCGGGGATTTTGACCTCGATCCGATCTCCATCCGGCAAAGTCAATTTCTGACTGGCGCCGAAAACGGAGTCCAGAAAGCTGATTTGCAGGGTGTAGTTCAGATTGTGACCCGGAGCGTGAAACTCGTGGCTGCGCTGACCGCCAAAACCGCCGCGACCGCGCATGAACTCCGCGAAGATATCTGACATGTCGTCGGGATCCGCCTGACGCCCCCGATAGGGGTTTCCAGCGGCCTCGGCATACTCTCGGTAATATTGCTGTTGCGGGCGCTCCTGACCCGAAGCGTCAATTTCTCCGTTGTCAAAACGCGCACGTGTTTCAGGGTCTTTCAATAGATCATAGGCTGCGGCAGCGGCCTTGAACTTTGCCTCAGCCGCATCATCGCCCGGTTTCAGATCCGGATGGCAATCCTTGGCGATGCGCCGGTAGGCTTTTTTGATCTCGGCTGCGCTGGCGTCCTTCGATACACCAAGAACGGTGTAGGGGTCGTCGCTCATATCACTCTCTCAGGTCAGGGACAGGTTTGATCAGGATGAAGGTGTTCTACCATGCGATTTCAACGGGTAAAACGAAAGAGGCGATTGAATTGTTTCGTAAAATCCCGCAGACTTGATAATATCTGCATGTTTATACTTATTGTTTGACGGAGATCGCCGCATGACGCGCAGAATAAAATCCGCCCTGGCTCTGCTGGCCGGAAATGCCATTGGGTTGTTGCTTGCCTCTCTGATATTGTCTGGATTTGCGATCAAGCCGATCTCGTTCATCGTAGTGGTGATTGTCTTCACCGTTGTGCAGGTTGTGGCCGAACCCCTGATCCTGAAACTGGGCGAAAAGAAAGCACCTGCCCTGAAGGGCGGGATCGCCTTGATCGTGACCTTCGTGGGTCTTTTCGTGACCGACCTGGTCGCCGCCGGGCTGACCGTGGGTGGGGTTTCGAACTTGCTGGCTGCGACGCTGCTGGTCTGGTTGGGGGCGTTGATCGCCAGCGTGGTGTTGCCGATCTACGTGTTCAAAGAGCTGCGTGAACCCAAAAAGTAATCATACAGCGTTCAGGCTGGTTTCGATAGCGTGCCATAGTTCGTCGACTGGTTCGCATCCGACGGACAGGCGGATGAAGGCCGGATCAACGTCGTCGCCCCAGCGCGCGCGACGCTCGGCCGAGCTGTGGACGCCTCCGAATGACGTAGCCGGGCGCAGAAGCGGGCAGCTGTTGATGAAGGCTTCGGCTTTGTCTTCGCTGTCCAGCGTCAGGGATAACAGAAATCCGAACCGCGTGGCCTGCTCTTGCGCCAGTTTGTGCGACGGGTCACCGGCCAGCCCGGGGTAGCGAACCTGTTTCACTGCGGGATGTTCCGCCAATCGTTCGGCCAGTTTCTGTGCGGAGTTGCACATCCGGTCAAACCGAACGTCCAGTGTTTCGAGCCCGCGATGCAGCAGCCATGCCTCATGTGGTCCGGGGATCGAGCCGGATACTTTTCGCCATTCCTCGACCCTTTCCATGATGTTGCTTTTGCGGCTGGCCACATGGCCCATCAGCATGTCGGAATGCCCGCCCATTGCCTTGGTATCGGACGAGACAACCACATCGATGCCCAGATCCAGAGGGCGCTGACCAAGCGGCGTCATCGTCGTGTTGTCGGCAATGGTTACGCCCCCGGCAGCACGTACCTGATCGGCGACCGCTGTCAGATCGATCATGTCCAGCCCCGGATTCGAGGGGCTTTCTACAAAGACCACATCGAACCGGTCAAAACCGCCGTCGGTAAAAGCGGTGGTGGGGCGTTCCTCAACGATCACACCCAGTCGCGACAGGAAACGATCGGCCAAAAGGCGCGTCACGTAATAGCCATCGGAGGGGATCAGCAGGCGTGACCCGGCTTGCACCGTGGCGAACAACGCCGCAGAAATCGCTGCCATGCCTGATGGAAAGCTGAGGCACGGCGCGTCTTCCAAATGCGACAGAACATGTTCCAGATGCACCCAGGTCGGGTTGTCGACGCGGCCGTAACTTGCCTGTCCATCCGGGGCACCCGGCAGGTGGTACATGCTGCTTTGTATCAGCGGCAGCGCCACAGGTTCGCCCTTGCTCAGAGCATTTCCGCGCAGATGCAGCATCTCTCCGGTCTTGGGGGCCATGGTTCAGCGCCCTGGAATTTCGTCGCGGGGCGGGGCGGGTTCCCAGTTTTCGATGATCTCGACCGCTTCCTGCGCCGTGTCCACAAAGCGGAACAGGTCAAGATCCTCGTCCGAGATGGTGCCGGCATCGGCCAGTGCTTTCCAGTTTATGACCCTCTCCCAGAAATCACGTCCGAACAGCAGGAAAGGCACGCGCTCCATCCGGCCGGTCTGAATTAGAGTGAGAGATTCGAACAACTCATCCATTGTCCCGAAGCCGCCGGGGAAGATTGTGATCGCACGGGCCCGCATCAGGAAATGCATCTTGCGGATGGCAAAATAGTGAAAGTTGAAACTGAGATCTGGCGTCACATAGAGGTTCGGGGCCTGCTCGTGCGGCAGAACGATATTCAAACCGATGGAGCAGCCGCCCGCTTCCTGTGCGCCTCGGTTGCCGGCCTCCATCACACCGGGACCGCCGCCCGTGACGATCACGTTTTCGCGGCACCCGGTATCGTTCGATTTCACGGTCATCAGCCGCGCGAACTCGCGCGCCTCATCATAATAGGTCGACAGACCAGCCAGCGTTTCCGTTCGCGCGGTGTGTTTCTGCGATGGCTCAGGGATGCGCGCGCCGCCGAACATCACGATGGTCGAGGTGATCTCGCGTTCGCTCATGATCATCTCGGGTTTCAGTAATTCCAGTTGCAGACGCACCGGGCGCAGTTCGTCCCGGCAAAGGAATTCGTCATCGGCAAAGGCAAGGCGATAGGCAGACGATCGCGTTTGCGGCGTGTCCGGCACTTCGCTCGCTGTCGAGCGATCTGTCTGCGCATCGCGAAACGGATTGTGGCGGTCTTCTCTCATGGGTGATCGATCCCTGCTTGCGTGTTTTCCAAACAGCTATAGGGTTCGCGGGCAGAGTGCCAGTCACGGAAAGACAAGAATGAATTGGAAGAACGAAATATCAGCGGCGCAGGATCGTATCGACGGACATACGCAAGTGACGCCGGTGATCGAGAGCCGAATTCCGGGCTATCCCATTGAACTGAAGCTGGAGCACATGCAGCACACGGGCAGTTTCAAGGCGAGAGGTGCGTTCAATACGTTGCTGAGCCTCGACGTACCCGATGCAGGTGTCGTGGCTGCATCCGGCGGCAATCATGGTGCAGCGGCGGCCTTTGCGGCGCAGGCGCTTGGTTATCCGGCCAAGATTTTCGTGCCCGAACTGGCCGGCCCTTCCAAGATTGCATTGATCCGTCAAACCGGCGCGGATCTGAGCGTTGTGTCCGGCGAATACGCCAATGCGCTGACACAGGCCCAGGCGCATGAAGCTGAAACCGGAGCGATGCAGATACACGCCTATGATGCGCCGGCTACTGTGGCGGGGCAGGGGACCTGCTTTGCGGAATGGGATGCGCAGGGCCTGCAGGCAGACACGGTTCTGGTCGCCGTGGGCGGCGGCGGACTGATCGCCGGGGCATTGGCGTGGTTCGACGGTGCGCGCAAGGTCGTGGCGGTCGAACCCGAGACCTCTTGCGCATTGAACGCGGCGTTGCAGGCCGGTGAACCGGTAGATGTCTCGGTATCCGGCATCGCGGCCAACGCCCTGGGCGCGCGCCGGATCGGGCAGATCTGTTTTGACCTGGCGCAGGGGATGACATCGGTCCTGGTGTCGGATGATGCCATCGCGGCAGCTCAGAAGATGTTGTGGCAGACGCATCGCATTCTGGTGGAACCGGCGGGCGCCACGGCGTTGGCAGCCTTGACCTCGGGCGTGTACCGACCTGAACCGGGCGAACGCGTGGCCGTTCTGGTGTGCGGCGCGAATATTGCGCCAGACCCGCTTGCAGGGTGAATTACCGGGTTGTGGATGGGCGTTGTGGATTTTATCTATAATTCATGACGGCCACGATTTCGGACACGATTTACCAAAACCTCAGCCAGCAGATCATCACCGGAGAGCTGAGCGCCGGGGAAAAGCTGCGGCAGGATCATATTGCCCGCGCCTTCGACACCAGCCATGTTCCGGTGCGTGAAGCCTTGTTGCGGCTTGAGGCGCATGGATTGGCCCGGCATGAGCCGCGCCGGGGGATGCGGGTCACAGCGCTGGACCCGGCAGAGGTCCGCGAGGTCATCGAAATGCGCGTGGCGTTGGAAACACTGGCGTTGCAGCAATCGGTGCAAAACATGTCTCCTGTAGCGTTGGAAAAGATCGACCAAGCGCGCGCCGCCTGTGATGAAGCGCAGACGATGCCCCAATGGGAGGCTTTGAACAGGGCGTTCCATCGCTCCATTCTGACACCTTGCGGGTTGCCCCGGCTTTTGCATGCAATTGACGACCTGCATATCGCAAGCGCACGCCATTTGTTTGCGCACTGGCGGTCGAAATGGGTGCAGCAGACAGACAAGGATCACGCGGCACTTGTTCAGGCACTCAAGAGGAAGGACCTGGGTACGGCAAAAGGTATTCTGACCCGACATATACGCCGCGCCAGCTGATTGCGGGCCTTTCAGACGCAAAACGGCCCGTGTTCGTCGCATTGCGCCATGGGCCCGGCTTGCGTATAGGCCAAACCAACATGAACAGATTCTGTAGGGAGACGCCCCATGTCCAACGCGCAACTGGAAGCCGCCATCGAAGCCGCCTGGGAGGCGCGCGACACGATCTCACCCGCCACTGCAGGTGAACAACGCGAAGCGATCGAAGATACGCTGAACGCGCTGGATAGCGGGTCGCTGCGTGTTGCTGAAAAGCAGGAAAACGGTGACTGGCACGTGAACCAGTGGGCGAAGAAAGCGGTTCTGCTGGGCTTTCGTATCAAGGACATGGAAATCCAGACTGGTGGTCCGCAGGACGGCGGCTGGTGGGACAAGGTGGACAGCAAGTTCGCCGGTTGGGGTGAAAACCAATGGCGCTCGGCCGGGTTCCGCGCGGTTCCCAACTGCGTTGTCCGCAAGTCGGCCTATATCGCGCCGGGCGTGGTGCTGATGCCGTCCTTCGTCAACCTTGGCGCCTATGTGGATGAAGGCACCATGGTCGATACCTGGGCGACCGTCGGCTCATGCGCTCAGATCGGCAAAAACGTCCACCTGTCGGGCGGTGTAGGCATCGGCGGCGTGCTGGAGCCGATGCAGGCCGGCCCGACCATCATCGAGGACAACTGCTTTATTGGCGCGCGCTCCGAGGTGGTCGAGGGCTGCATCGTCCGCGAAGGCTCGGTTCTGGGGATGGGCGTGTTCATAGGTAAATCCACCAAAATCGTGGATCGGGAAACCGGCGAAGTGACATATGGCGAAGTCCCGCCCTATTCTGTGGTCGTCGCGGGCTCGATGCCATCAAAGAACAACATCAGCCTGTATTGTGCCGTGATCGTGAAGCGGGTGGATGAAAAGACCCGGTCGAAAACCGGCATCAACGAATTGCTGCGGGACTGATCTTCCCGGTTGTACAGAAAGGCCGGAGCAAACCCGCTCCGGCCTTTCGATTTTTTTTGGGGTGTCGTTCAAGGTGAGGCCAAACCCTGACCCTAACCTGTCCTGAGCATGATGTTCAGCTCAGAGGATCACCCTTTGGGGGGTCAGCGGGCTTCACCCTGCATAGCGTCAACTTCTGAGTTTTCTGCATTGGTTTCCGCGCCTTCGCTGTCGCCGCCGCTTTCGCTGTCGCCGCCGCCTTCGCTGTCGCCGCCGCCTTCGCTGTCGCCGCCGCCT
>NZ_JBXWNR010000034.1:0-17229 GCF_059610465.1 Ruegeria sp. CDSC085
ATCAATCCAGACAGATGAGCCAGATCCTCTCTTAGATTACGCCGCCATCTGTCCCAAAATCCCTGACGACGGACACGTTGGAACAATTCGACCGTCAGGCTCCTCTTTTGCCATGCCAAGGCCTAGGTAAGCTGTGTCAAAGTCAACCTTTCGGACTGTTTGGTCCACCTCGAAGGGATTTACGACCTCGTCGATGATGAGGCTGTATCCACTAAGTAAGTGATCGACTTCGATGGTTGGTTTGCCGTCGCTGTCGAACTCAGTACATCTCGCAACGCCGGTACTCTGGGTCGCCAGAGTTCCGAGCCGGTAGAATAGTTGATGAGTACAAGCAATTGACTTACCCGCCCGGATCAACTTTTCGCAGTGATCGCGTTTGTTGCCGCCGTTGCAAATAGGCTGTGTCAGAATGAAATCGGAACCCGTTCGGGCACCATTGATGAACCGTTCCACCTCACTTAGATACGGAACAACGGCTATGTATTTTTCCGGCTTCTTGAAGTTGCGGTTGATTTCTGTGGATTTGCCATACCCACAAGGTTTGTCGACAATAGTGATGTGGGGCATTCAAACCTCCTGTGTTTGGTCCATTGGACCAGTTTGGGGAATGTGCTCTGTTGGATACCGAGCAAATGGAATTGCCCCGTTGGGGCGACTGGGAGGAAATCCCGGTGAACACGCAATGGATAAACTAGAGGGATCAAAAGCCCTCTTTTTAGTACCTTTGCTTACAGGTCATCGTGATTTAGTGTTTATTTACTTATGCTTACTTGCTACTTACTCCACTCGCATTGGAGTAAAGGAAGGCCAAGTCGTCTAAGTGACCCGATCAACAATGACCAAGCGAAACCTGTATGCTCAACTGAGGGAGGGGTTTTGCTCGAATGAGGCAGTGGTAACGCTTGTTAGTTCACAAAACGGAGGGTTAGCGCCTGTGTGTTCACAAGAGGAAGGGTTAATGCCATTTCCAAATGTGTGCGGGACAGAAAGCCAGCCACGGACAGCCAAAAAGATCGGGGAGCGGCGTTGTCGCTTGATATGGAGTAGGGTGGTCAAAAACTGACGCATCGAGAGACTACGACCACCCTGCACAGCATCACGCCGATTTACGCATGTTCGACGGCTGCCAACTTTGCCACGATGTCATTGGTCTGCAGGTGGGTGTAACGCATCAGCATCCGCAAATCCCGATGTCCGCTGATCATTTGGACTTGCGCCAACGATAATCCGCTTTCCACAAAGCGGGACACCGCCTCGTGTCGAATGTCATGAAATGTAAGGTCTACCACGCCTGCCCGGTGCCTGAGGCGCTCAAAGGCTAATCGCACAGAATTACCAGACAGGGGCAAACACCGGTCGTTCCCGCGTGGCAGGTCCATCAAAACGGCAACGGCATTCGGGCTGAGAGGCACTGTACGGGCGCGACCGTTTTTGGTTTGAGGCAAGAACACTGTCCGACGCTCAAGGTCTACATGCTTCCATTGTATCGACAGCAATTCCCCTCGGCGCATCCCGGTCGCCAAAGCAAGCGTCAGCAATGGCCTCATCAGCGGAGACCGAGCTTGGTTCACTGCACCCAACAAAGCCTGCCATTCTCCTTCATGCAATCGCCTCTCGCGGCGGTTATCAATCTTTGGTCTTCGGACAGGCTTGACCGGGTTTCCTTGTGGCAGGTTCTGCCCCCAATCCTCACAGGCGACATCAAGGGCGTGCTGCAACCAACCCAGTTCCCTCACCACAGTCGCCGCCTTCATGGATTTAATGCGCTGGTCACGATAGTGGGTAAAGTCAGCGGATCGCAGCTTGCCGACCTTCCTGCTGGCTAACTTGGAGCATTTACGCAGGAACCCGTTGATTGCATAACTTTCATTGTCCGCGCACCGTTTCTCGCTCGTGATGTAATCTCGGTATTTTCGCAACACTTCACCAAGTGTCATCTCGGATGCGTTCACACTGAGGTCTGGGGTTAGCAATCCCCTGTCGGCGCTCAACTCCGTCTCACGAGCCCACTTAGTCGCATCAGCACGCTTTAGAAATGACTTGGATCGGGATTGCCCGTCCTTCCGAACCGTCGCCTGCCACTTTCCACTAGGCCGTTTTACGATTGTTGCCATGGCCCATATCTCCTGTGTTGGAGACATCTTTTCTGTCTAAGTGCAGCGGAGGCGCAGCGGACACAGTTTCATGCGCAGCACAGCAAAAGGTGCTAGTCGCGTAAGACCTTGATACAATGTGGGGAAAGAATGGTGGGTGATGAGAGACTCGAACTCCCGACATCTTCGGTGTAAACGAAGCGCTCTACCAACTGAGCTAATCACCCGTGACGCTGCATTTAGCCAAGCCTGCGGGCGGGCGCAAGAGGGTCTGGAAGATTTTCTTGTTTTCCTTGATCAGCAGCCGACCAACGTTGCTTCGTATGAGCGGTCGACTGAACATACGTGTACTCAGGACCCCTCTCAGGCCAAGGAGTGTGTAACCCAATTCCAGGCAGATCGACAGCAAATGTCGCGCTGAACTTTCGACCCATCATGTGTAAATGGCCAAAGGCGCTTGCGCGCCACCTGTGGCGTCCGATATTCCCGGAGAAACTGAAACGATCCGGTCGGGAGTATACATGACCCTATCCTTCGGCCGCCGATTTTGGATGGTGGCACTGGTCTTTGGCATATCGGCGCTGGCCCCAATCAGGGCCGGTGCCGAAGGCATTCTGGTTTTTGCAGCGGCCAGCCTCAAGACCGCTTTGGATGAAATTGTGGTGGGGTATGAAAACCAGACCGGCCAGAGAGTTACTGTTTCTTATGCGGCGTCGTCGGTTCTGGCGCGGCAGATTCAGCAGGGCGCACCTGCGGATATGTTTGTCTCGGCCAACACGGATTGGATGGATGTGTTGGAGCAGGATGGTCTAATTCGGGCAGATTCTCGAGTGGATTTGCTGGGCAACTGTCTGGTTCTGATCGGGTCTGAAGATCGTGTCGAAATGGGCGAAATCCAACCGGGCTATGACCTCAGGGCGGAATTGAAAGATGGCTATCTGGCCATGGCACTGGTTGATGCGGTGCCTGCCGGGATTTATGGCAAAGCTGCTTTGCAGAGTCTGAACCAGTGGGAAGCTGTGCGGAATCAGGTGGCGCAGGCCGACAATGTTCGCGCTGCGCTGGCTCTTGTGGCAGCAGGGGCCGCGCCATTGGGGATCGTGTACCAATCAGATGCCAAGGTGGAGGAAAGGGTCCAGGTCGTTGCGACTTTCCGCGCCGACCTGCATCCACCGATAATTTACCCTGCGGCACTGACCCACAATGCAAAAGAAGGAGCACACGCTTTCCTTGAACACCTGAAGACGGATGCTGTCACGGCTGTATTTCTGGAGCAGGGATTTACCCTGCCGGGCAGGTGATTGCCTTGGATTGGTTAGGGCCTGCCGAAGTTGAAGCCTTGAAACTTTCACTGCGCGTGTCCTTTTGGGCGACGCTGGCGACTTTGCCGTTTGGGATATTTGTCGCTTACGCTCTGGCCCGCTGGCGGTTTCCCGGGCGACAGGTTTTGAATGGTCTGGTGCATTTGCCGCTGATCCTGCCGCCGGTTGTCACCGGATACCTGTTGTTGCTGACCTTCGGCATTCAAGGGCCACTGGGTCGGATCTTGGCCGAGTTCGGGATCGTAGTGGCCTTTCGCTGGACAGGTGCAGCCCTTGCCGCCGGAATCATGGCCTTCCCTTTGATGGTCCGGGCGATACGTTTGTCGATCGAAGCGGTGGACCCGAAGCTGGAACAGGCAGGAGCAACACTGGGCGCGTCGCGCCCGATGGTGTTTTTTACCGTGACCTTACCGATGATTCTACCAGGGGTCATAGCCGGGTCTATTTTGGCTTTCGCCAAGGCCATGGGTGAATTCGGTGCGACGATCACTTTCGTGTCCAATATTCCGGGTCAGACGCAGACATTGCCTTCGGCTGTTTACGCCTTTTTGCAGGTTCCAGGCGGCGAGGCCGCTGCGACGCGGCTGGTTCTGATCTCGATCGTCATCGCGATGAGCGCGTTGTTGCTTTCAGAATATGTGGGACGCCGCGCCGCCGCGCGGGTGGCCGGATCATGAGCCTGTCTGTTCGGTTGCACCACCATCTGTCAGGGATAGATCTGGACGTCAGTTTTGATGCTCCCCCGGGCGTAACAGTGCTTTTTGGGCGCTCCGGATCGGGCAAGACCACCATTGTCAACGCAGTCGCAGGGTTGCTGCGGCCCGAGGCGGGACGTGTGTCTGTGGATGACTGGGTTCTGTTCGACACGGAAAAGGGGCTCTGGCTGCCGCCGCATCGACGTCGATTGGGATATATTTTTCAGGAAGGGCGGTTGTTCCCTCATCTGACCGTGCGTCAGAACCTTGCTTATGGGCGATGGTTCGCGCCGAAGAATACACGACGCGAAGACCCCGACAGGGTCATCGACATGCTGGGCATCGGTCATCTTCTGGACCGCAGACCTGCCGGGTTGTCAGGCGGTGAGAAACAACGCGTCGCCATCGGGCGGGCCTTGTTGGCAAGCCCGCGATTGATCCTGGCAGATGAACCTCTGGCGGCACTGGATGATGGGCGAAAAGCGGAAATCCTGCCCTATTTCGAGCGTCTCAGGGATGAGGTTTCGGTTCCGATCCTCTATGTGACGCACTCGGCTGCTGAAGTGGCCCGATTGGCAACGTCCGTCGTTGCGTTGCAGGATGGCAAGGCCGTTCGTCATGGGCCCGCATCCGAAGTTCTTGCCGACCCGTCTGTGGCCCCTACGGGTGTCCGTGCCGTCGGGGCCGTGTTGCAGGTTCAGGTTGCAAAGCATCATTCCGATGGGCTGACGGAATTGAATGCCAATGGCGCACGGTTGTTTCTGCCTCGCATTGCGCATGAGATCGGAGCTAACTTGCGTATTCGTATTCCTGCGCAGGAAGTGATCCTGTCGAACAAAAAACCCGAGGGGCTTTCGGCGCTGAATGTGCTCAGCGGCACTGTCGAAGAGATCCGGTCGGGCGAGGGACCTGGTGCGATCGTGTCCGTAAGGACCCCTGCGGGCAATGTGCTGGCGCGGGTCACGCGTCGATCTGTTGCGGCCCTTAACCTGCAACCGGGCAGCACATGTCATGCGGTGATCAAGACGGTTGCATTGGCCCCGCAGGATGTCGGCGGACATATTGTGGCCGGTAGTTAGTCTCGGGCGAGGGCGCGAGCTTCGTGTTCGCGCAGTATCAGACGAGCCGCGCGCCCGAACCCGGTATGACCCGGGGTCGGCCTGTCCGGGAATATTGCGGCCAGCTCCCGCAACGCGTCAGAGGACAAGGTATACAGCGCCTCTTCCCCCAGAAACAGGCTTTCGGCCAGCGCTCCGTTGGCGCTCAGGATTTCGTGTCGGTCCAGCAGGACGTGGAGATATTCGATGGCTTCAACAGATGTATCGATGCCAATGCCGGGCCATCCGCACAGGTGTTTGGCGGCAACCAGGGCTTCGGATGCGCTGAAAAGCAACTCGACCTTCGGGCCCTTTACCAGAATTCTGTGCTGTTGCGACACGAGAAGGTCGCGAGAGGGTTCGTTCGGCCCCAGACTGCCCGCTGAGATACGAACGGGGCGCATAACAGGTTCATCGCATAATCGTTCGCGTGGAATCGTACTGCTTTCGATCCAGCGGATGGGTTGCAGACCGTTATCCTCGGTAGCCACCTTGTGACCTACCTCCAGCGTTTCAATCGCAGTTGGGCCGTTTTCAGTCTCAATCAGAGTTCCGGCCGCAAAACAGACGCCTTCAATCCTGATGACCACTTCCACCGGGTCCGGTGTGCCGGTGAATGGAAGGGTGAATGGGCCGACTTGCGTTGTACCCGAGACGCTGATGAAGAAAGAATCGAAGACAACTTCGCCTTTGTCGAGACCATCGAAAAATGTCGGGTCGACGGTATAGGTCCACTCTCCTGTGTTCGGGTCGATCGAGGCGGTTCCGTTGGCGGGCTGTGCCGCTATCGTCCAGGTTTGTGTGACCGGATTGAAGTTTCCATTGTCCAACGTGGGTTGTCCCGTCTCCACGTTGGGCGGGAAACCAGTCACATCCCCGGTCAGTTCGCCTGTGATCGGAACTGAAACCAATTAACCCTCGCCTTGCTGCAACACGCGTTCAAATTCCTTCTTTCGATACAGGCGCATGTGAACTTCGCCTGCTTCATCCCGCGTCCATTCGACAATCCGATTGCGTGTCATGTCACTGTCCATCCGGTTGGTGCGCACACGCTGGTGCGGGATCTCCTGCTTGAGGATATCAACAATTTGGCTGGTCTGTCCAAACGGGGCCACCAGATCGATGATCCAGAAAGAGGGCCCGCTGGTGAAATCCGCGTCTGTGAGGGGTTTTCCTTTTACTGCATAGCGGTGCTCGACCTCGGGGCTGAGCCCGGCGAACGTGACAAAGCCTCGGGGGAATCCGTTCTGTCGGAAGATATGGTACTGGCCCAGGCGAAACGGGGTTTCGAACGCATACAAAACCTGTGCCAGACTGCGTTTCTGATGTGTTGTCGTCAGCCCTGCCAGATAGAACATTGCTCCCAGATCCGAGTATTTCTCAGGCGGGAAATCAAACCAGTCTTTTGGAAACGTCTTGCTCAAAGAAATGCCCAACAGTGCAACGGGATCCAAAAATTTACAGAGAGTGTAATGCTTTCCTGCAATTTGAGTAGAATTAATTCGCTGTTGTGGTCAGTGTTACAGGTTCGTTGGCATGTCCCGCTTTACTCGCAGGTCCTCCCGGCTATGTTATTGGTATCGGCCCCTTGTTTCGGGATATCTGGATTATGCGTTTAGTAAAGTCTTTCGCTGCTGCTGCACTTTTGTTGATACCTGCAATGGCCGAGGCTGTTGGGTTCGGTCTGTCCGTTCGACCGCAATTTCGCACGGAAATCACTCCGATGCCGGACGGTGTCTATGAGGTCAAGGCCATCGGATCGTCGGCGCCCGTGAACTATTGGTGTGGGATCGGGGACTATGCGATCCGCTCGCTGGGCGTGCCAAACAACCAGCGGATCTATATCTGGCGCGCCTATGAACCCGGTGTCCGGACCGTGCAATTCTCGCTGACCCCGCCGCCGGGGGCGGATACCAAGCCCGGGTATTCCATCACCGTCAGGAAAGTTGGGGCAAATATGTCGGCGTCGTCGGCGCAGAACTACTGCTATGACAATTTCATCATGGACACGTTCTAAGCGTCACACCCATTTCGCCAACGGCGGCAGGCTCATCAGAACCGCGTCCGGGTCATGTCCGGTTTCCAGTCCGAACTTAGTGCCGCGGTCATAGACCAGATTGTATTCCGCATAAAGACCGCGATGCACCAACTGTGTGTCTTTGTCGGAGTCCGAGAAACCCTGTACACGCCGTTTTTCAACCAATGGCAGGAAAGCCGGCAGGAAAGCCCGACCGATATCCTGCGTCAGGGCGAAATCCGCCTGCCAGTCTCCGGTGCAATAATCATCCATGAAAATACCGCCTACGCCGCGTGCGCGTTTGCGGTGGGGGATATAGAAATACTCGTCTGCCCACTCCTTCAGACGTGGATAATGTCCGGGGCCATGCGGGTCCAGATGAGCCTTTTGGGTCGCGTGGAAATGCGCCGTGTCTTCATCATACTCGATGCAGGGGTTCAGATCTGATCCGCCACCAAACCACCAGGCGTGCGGGGTCCAGAACATCCGAGTGTTCATGTGCACCGCTGGAACATGCGGGTTCTGAATATGCGCCACGAGGCTGATCCCCGAGGCCCAGAAACGTGGGTCTTCGGTCATCCCGGGAATGCCTTTGCGTGCTGCCATTGCCTGTTGTGCACGCTCGCCCAGGGTCCCGTAAACTGTCGAGACATTGACCCCGACCTTTTCAAACACACGCCCGCCTCGCATCACGGACATCAGACCGCCGCCTGCGTCAGAGCCGTCTTCGGACTGGCGTTTGGTTTCCTTCACTTCAAACCGGCCGGGTTTCATGTCGGAAAACGGGCCGGCATCGTGGCTGTCCTCCAACGCTTCGAACGCGGCAACAATGTCGTCGCGCAATTGGCAGAACCAGGCAGAGGCGGTGGATTTTTCTTTTTCGAACATGGGTCTTAATGCGCAGGTGCGGCAACAGGGTCAAGCAATGTGCGGCCGCCGTCGATTGTCAGGATCTGGCCGGTGATGAATCCGGCTGCATCCGATGCCAGGTACTGCGCGGTTTCCGTCAATTCGGTGGCCGACGCGATGCGGGCAAGCGGTGTGTGCTTTTCGATATCGTCGCGGAAGTCTCGGTTCTCTCTCAGCGTCGATTGCAAGGATGCACTCATAACCGAGCCGAGCGCAATCGAATTGACCCGGATGCGGTTCGGCGCTAGCGCCACGGCCAGTGAACGTGTCAACTGATCCAACGCGGCGGTCGACACGGAATAGGCCATCAGGTCCGGATGCGTGCGCCGGGCTGCGATTGAAGACAGGTTGATGATCGATCCTGCCGGGCTTTCATCGTCATCCCCGGACTGTTTGATCATACGCTTTGCAACCAGTTGGCTGAGCCGCAGCGCAGGCATCAGGTTCTGGTTCAGCAAGGTGCGCATCGAGTCATCATCAGGGTCCAGCGGATCAGACTGGATCACCTGGCGCGCGCCGTTGATCAGAATATCCACCTGATCAAACGCATCCAGTGTTGCCGACAGTAAATTGGCAATGGTCAGCTTTTCGCGCAGATCGCCTGCGAAGTAGCGAATATTGCCGTCCTCTGCCTGTTCGCCAACCTCATCGACCAGGCTTTTTTCATCAATATCGGCGAACATGACGTTTGCGCCCGCATCTGCGAAATGCCGTCCTATGGCCAGCCCGATGCCATTGGCCCCGCCTGTAACGATTGCTGTCTTGCCAGCGATGGAAAAGGACATACGAATCCTCCTGAATTGGGGGCAGGTTAGCGAGCCTTAGCGTCGAGGGCGAGTGGCCTGAAACACCTTGAACCGGTTGTCGCCGGCGACTTCATTGACCTGAGTGAATTGTTCGTTCAGCGTTGTCTCGTATGGAAGGTGGCGATTTGCCACCATCCATAGGGTCCCGTTGCGGGTCAGATTTCGCGCGGCAGCGATGATGAACCCCTGGCCCAGCGTTGGATCCGCGCTGCGTGAGGTGTGAAACGGAGGGTTCATCACCACCGTGTCTATAGGCTCTGGCGCAGTCCAGGTGACGGCGTCGGCCCAATAAAACCTGGCCTTCGGGTCAGATGCGTTGATACGCGCGCAGTTGAGGGCCAGGTTGTCTGCTTCGACAAGGTGCACCGATTTCACAGTGTCGCGCTTCAGGATCTCTGCGGTCAGATACCCCCATCCTGCACCCAGATCCGCCACGTGAGGCCCCAGCTTGGCGGGCAAGGCGTTCAGCAACATAGCCGAAGCGGGATCAATCCCGTCGGCTGAAAACACACCCGGTGCCGTGTGGTATCCATCGACCATCTGCGTCTTTGGCGCGGCCCAATCCGCGAAGGTCTGTGTGTCAGCCTGAAACCAGAAAATTTTACCGTGGGCTTTGGATAGAGGCCCTTCGACCGAGGTCCTTTTGCGTACATCTTTCAGAATGCTGTCCACACCGTCGGTCTTTGCGCCATCGATCACGACAACGCCTCGGGCTCGTGAACTGGCCAGATGGATCATCGCCCGCGCCAGCGCCTTGGCGCGCGGCAAAAACACAATGGCATCCTGACAGGGGCCGTCTGTTTCTGGCACCGTGTCAAAGCCCTGCGCAGCAAAATGGTCGTGAAAAGGTTTGAACGGTTGCACCACCTGCGCCCCCTGGGGAAGCACTGACAAATCATGGTCTGGTACGGGGCAGATCACGCTAAGAGGCAGCGACAGCGACAGGCCGTTTTGCAATGCAAGTTCCAGGCGAGGGGACATGGGCGATTCCGGCAGAAAGTGGGTGAGCGTCAGGCGAAAAGCCTTATTCTTCGCGTTCCATGGTGCATTGCAGCGGGTGCTGGTGCCTGCGGGCAAAATCCATCACCTGGCCAACTTTGGTCTCGGCAATCTCATGACTGAAGACGCCGACGACGGCTACACCTTTTTTATGCACGGTCAGCATGATCTCGAACGCTTCCGCATGGGTCATGCCAAAGAAACGTTCCAGCACATGAACCACGAACTCCATCGGCGTGTAATCGTCGTTCAGCAACAGCACCTTGTACAAAGGCGGACGCTTGGTTTTAGGGCGCGTCTGCAGCAGGACGGACGCGTCGCTGTCGTCGTCCGGTTCGTCAGACATCATCCAGGTCTTTTCCAGCATCGTAGGCAACGGTCCGATTCAGGCTTGGGGTTTATCTCCGCGCTTATATAACGTGGGGATGGCCGGTGAAAAGAGCAAGCGGACGTAAACAAGATGACTGACAGGCTGACGACAATCGGTTTCGATGCGGATGATACCCTTTGGCACAACGAGCGATTTTTTCAGCTGACGCAGGCGCATTTTGCTGAATTGCTGGCCGAGCATGCCGACCGGGACCATCTGATGGAGCGGCTTCTGGCGGCCGAAAAGCGCAACATTCGACATTACGGTTATGGTATCAAGGGCTTTGTCCTATCGATGATCGAAACCGCTATCGAGGTCACTGACGACCGTGTTCCGGCCTCGGTCATTCGCCAATTGATCGAAGCCGGCCAAGAAATGCTGGCCTATCCGATCGAGCTGTTGCCCCATGCCCGCGAAGCCGTGGAAGGCATGACCGACTTGTGCAGGGTTGTCTTGATCACCAAAGGGGATCTGATCGATCAGGAGCGCAAACTGGCTCAGTCGGGTCTGGGCGATCTGTTCGACGCGGTGGAGATCGTGTCTGAAAAAACCCCTGACACATACCGGTCCATATTTGACCAACACGGTGACGGCCCGGCGAGTGCGATGATGGTTGGCAATTCCATGCGATCTGACGTTGTGGCTCCGATTCAGGCTGGAAGCTGGGGGGTTCATGTCCCGCACGGCCTTGTCTGGCAGGTGGAGCATGCTGAAGCCCCGGTCGACAGTCCCCGATTCCGGGAGTTGAGGGATTTGGGCGATCTGGTCGATCTGGTGCGCAGCCTGAAGTGATGTTGCCTTTTGGCCGCAGTTCCACGAAAACCCTGCCGGGTGTTGACCCAGTTCTGCCTCAATCGCGCATCTGGTGTGCTTTGGGCAGTATCTGTCTAGATATAGCCCTGTTCGGGCGGCGTAACGAAACCGCGAAATGTTCAGCTTTCGGTTTATTTCACTAGGTCTCTGTGATAGTCTATACGATAATAAAACAAAATTTGCTGACCGGGAAAACCCGGCGGCGCGAGGCAGACAGAGGCAAATACCGTGCAGATTCGGCGGACAGTTCCGGCCCGAATGGGCTTATTCCTTATAGCGTTGCTAAGTGTGCTGGCGTTTGCGCCGCTCAAATCCATGGCGGCACCCTACGCTGCGATGGTGATCGATGCCCGAACCGGAGAGGTTCTGCATTCGCGTAACGCTGACACTCGGTTGCATCCGGCGTCGCTGACCAAAATGATGACGCTTTATGTTGCGTTCGAAGCCGTGCGAAACGGTGAAATCACGTTGGATACCCAAGTTCGGATCACCAAGAAGGCAGCGGCCGAGCCGCCGTCGAAGCTGGGCCTGCGCTCGGGTCAGACGATTGCATTCCGGTATCTGATCCGTGCGGCAGCCGTAAAATCGGCCAATGATGCGGCCACCGCCATCGGGATTGCCATCAGCGGGTCCGAGGCGGCCTTTGCGCGGCGCATGACCCGTACCGCGAAAGCAATGGGTATGGGCCGCACGACCTTCAAGAACGCCCATGGTCTGACCGAGTCGGGGCACCTGTCCACCGCGCGCGACATGACCACGCTGGGGCGGCATCTGCTGTATGATTACCCGCAGTATTACAACCTGTTCTCGCGGCAATCGACGCATGCTGGGATTAAGACCGTTCCCAACACCAATCGCCGCTTGCTGGCCGCCTACAAAGGGGCTGACGGTATCAAGACCGGGTATACCCGTGCGGCGGGCTTCAATCTGGTGGCGTCGGCGAAACGCAAGGACGAGCGCATCATCGCAACCGTCTTTGGTGGAAAATCCGGTGCCTCGCGCAACGCCAAGGTTGCAGAGCTTCTGGATATGGGTTTCCGTCGTGCCCCGTCGCGCGCACCCATTCGCAAACCGGCACGCCCCGCTTATGCGGGCAATACCGGGCTGGGTGGCAATACGCAGGTGGCAAGTGTGAGCGGCGCGCCAAAATCCAGCCTGCGCCCGATTGTACGGCCAACTGCGGCAACGCAGGTGGCAAGTGCTGTTGCGGCGGCAGCCGATCAGAACAGCGATCGCATCACCAGCGGTATTGCGGCGGCCATTGCCGAAGCGGATATCGCGCCTACTGCCCCGCCTGTCGAAACCTCAGATACCCGTCCGGCATTGCGTCCGGACAATCTGGTGCTGGCGTCGACCGAAACCTCCAAACAGCCAGAGCCCGAGCAGGAGGTCGTCACCCGCCTGTCCTCGTCCGGTGGTCACCTGTGGGGCGTCAATGTGGGTCGCTACACCACGCGGTACGAGGCCGAGAAGGTTTTGCTGAAGACTGCATTGTCGGAAATGACCACGCTGGAAGGCACGCTGCGCAAGGTAAACCAAAACTCGCGTGGTTTCGATGCAACCTTTCAGGGCATGACCCGCGAACAGGCTGATCTGGCCTGTCGTCGTCTGCAGGCCCGCAACGTCACCTGTTTCATGATCGGGCCGTCATAAGGTTCGGCATATTCTCTCCTGAACGGGTCTGGGCTGCGGTGTTCCGCAGCCTTTTTTTCAGTCGAAAACGTGACCGTGCTGGTATTGTTCATCCTGTCCGGCGGCAGCCGTCAGGGCGGCGACGTTGTCCTTGGTGAAGAACCCGTCGTATTTGTGACACCGCTCGATATACTCGGTAATCAGCAGGGTGTGCTTCGAGTGTTTCGAGAAGATCTGTTTCAGGTTCGGGTCATCTTTGCACTCACCCACCACATGGGCTAGAAACGGCACGCCCTTGTCCTTCAAGGTGTTCACCACGAAATCGACGTTCTTTTCCCTGGCGCCGTGATCGCCATCCTGAATCTCTACGGCCATGTGGTGTAGACGGCGGCCAAAATTGCGCACGAAATCTTCGGTCGGCATTGGCAGTTTGGCGAAGGAATTGACGAAAGATGGCGTGTTGTTTGCGGTGAAAACCTTTGCCGGAGACTTTTTGTCATCGTCCACGTTGCCGCTGCGGTTCACGTTGGTCGATGAGTTCATGTCGAATATGTTGTAAGCACCCCAGAAATAGTAGGGCACCATGGTCAGGAATTCGAGGATCGCATCCTCGCGCTCACCCGCCAGCACCCGGGTCGCAAGATGGTCGATTCCCAGCATCAGCGGGGCGATCCTGCTTTCGGTTCCGAAGGCGGCGGCCCGTTCCAGACGGGCCTGTTCCGTATTGCTCAGCAACACGCGATCCCCAAGGCCCAGACTGTCGGTGTCGTTAAAGTCGTGGGTCGAATACCCAACCCGGTTGCAGGTAAAGTCCGACGGCGTGGTGAATCGGAATCCGTCTGATGTGTAGAACGGGTTCTCGGTGTCGCCGGAATACTCGAAGCGTATGTTCTGATCCTCAAGTGCTCCGGTCAGCGCGTCCAGATCACTGGCAGCGAAAACCTCACCTACATAACGCGTCTGAGGCATGTTGCGCGCCAGCGGGTACATGCGGTTGATGCGGGGGATGAAATCTTCAAATCCGGGGCTGAGCGGGGCCATCAGGATAAGCGCGGGATAGTCGGGATGCGAATGCAGAACCGAAAATCTGTGGGTCTGCCCCAGATAGCTGGCGGTGTGCCGATAAGGCGTCATCACGTAAAGCTCGACTATTGTGTCGAACAGCGCACCGGGTTCGACCTGAATGATAATGGCCTTCATTGCGCCAACCTGATCCGCGATGCCCGAGCTTGTCCGGCGTTGATATATCTTCGGAAGGTACTCATTGAAGAAGTCCGAGTTCTTCTTGTCGCCTCGGGGCTGATAAGACATCAGATCAAATGACATTCCACGACCTCCTTGCACGTGCCCGCTGTGGGTCAATGCATTGTTTGCAATTATGGTATTCAGAATATGCGTTTGCCCGTCATGCTAAGCGCTGAGACCTGCACGGGCAACAGTCGTAACATTGGGCTGCTGGTGTTAACGCATGATGTTCAGCGGGTGAATTTCGTCACCTCTACACCGCCCCCGATCAGGCTTTCGCGAACTGAGCGGGCAATCTGAACGGCAGTCGGCCCGTCCCCGTGAAGGCAAATCGTGTCGATGGATGTCTCCAGCCGCTTGCCGCTTTCGGTGATGATCGCGCCTTCACGCACCATGTTCAGGATGCGTGGTCCGGCGACATCCGCGTCGTGGATCACGGCTCCGGGCAGGCTGCGGTCAACCAATGTTCCGTCGTCATTGTAGGCGCGGTCGGCAAAGATCTCGCCCACCCAATTGCAGCCCAGCTCGCGCACGGCGTCTTCCTGTTTCGTCACGGCAAGAACCATCACGATGATGTCAGGGTCGACGTCCAGCGCGCCCTGATAGCAGGCCCGCGCCATATCAATATCAACCGAACACATATTGGCCAGTGCTCCGTGCAATTTCAGGTGCCGTACTTTAGTGCCGACCGCTCTGGCCACGCCCATCGCCGCACCCAATTGATACCGCACCAGATTGCACAGGTTGCCTTGGGACAGCTTCATGTTCCGGCGACCAAAACCTTGCAGATCGGGAAACCCGGGATGCGCGCCGATGCCGACACCATTCTCGGCCGCCAGCTTCATTGTGGATGCCATTACATCCGGATCACCTGCATGAAAGCCGCAGGCAATATTGGCGGAGGTGATGATTTTCAGAAGGCTTTCGTCATCGCCCATTTTCCATGGGCCATAGCTTTCCCCCATATCGGCATTCAGATCGACGCTTGGCATCGGCACATCTCCTCAGTCGGTGGCAGAGATCACTCCGCTGATCAATTGGTAGGACAACAGGTCCGGGATGTCATGCGGGTCACGCACCAGCGCCTCGACTTTTGAGGGCAGGCGGGCAAGATCCGCCAGGAATGCCGAGTGCAAATCGGTGGCCTGATCCAAGCTCACAAATTCGAACGTGATCGCTCCGCCAGCGGGCGTCTGCGCTGCGCGGGGCATGTCGCAGGGCAAAACGGTCGCGATGCGAGGGTACCCTCCTGTGGTCTGGCATTCAGGCAACAGGATGAACGGATCTCCGGTTCCGGTCATCTGGATGTCGCCCGGGGTGATCACCTCGGACAAGATGTTCAGTTGGCCAGTGGCCGCGAACCCGTCGCCGTCACTGTCCACTTGCATTCCCATACGGTTGGCGCGGGCGCCACGATGGAATGAGGTGTGGAGAAATCGATCAAGCGTTGCGTCATCAAACAAGGACGTCTGAAAACTGGCGACGACGCGTAACACGCCACCCGAGAAGCGCTCGGAAGGGGTCAGTTTCAAACCTGCGTCGCCTGCACCCGGACCACATGTCAGCCTGTCGCCTGGCTGCACTGCTCGCCCGATCCGTGCCGTCAGGTGCGCTGATCTAGATCCAAGAAAAACCTCTGAATCGATACCGCCCCCCAAGTGAAGATAGCCGTAATTGCCTTGCAGGGCCGCACCGATGATCAGCCGTTGTCCGGGCTCCAAGCGATGCGAGGCGTTCCAGGCCACGGGGCTGCCATCAATACTGGCCTGCATCCGCGCACCAGTCAAAGCGATGCGCATGTTCTGTGTGGCCTCAAACTCGCCACCCATTCCGGCCATTTCCAGCGCGGCGAGTTCCGGGCTCTGTCCCAGCAACGCGGCCCCTTCAAAAAGGGCCAGTGTGTCGGCAGCACCAGACCGGGACAGGCCCTGGTCCAGATAACCAATGCGCCCCTGGTCCTGGATGGTGCAAGTCGGGCCGATCTGGTTGACGATCAGGCTCATGGCGCAATCTCCTCGCAGGTTGCCCCGCCCGTGCCATCCTCATTGTTGGCCTTAATGTGATCCAAGTCTTCGCGGGAAACGGGCTCGAACATCAGTTCATCCCCGGGGTTGAGGGCGAATGCCTCACTTGTCTCAGGTCGGAAACACCGAAAAGCCGTCTGCCCGACATGTCGCCACCCGGTTGGCGTCGGTCCGGAAAACAGCACAAACTGAGATATTGCAAGAACCAGAGCGCCTTCGGGCACCATGGGGGTCAGGTTTTGCAGCCGCGGAATGTTGAACTCCGGGGGCAATGGCCCAAGGTAGGGTTGCCCGGGGGCAAATCCTATCGTCAAAACCCGCACGCGGGACTGGCCAAGCCGCCGTATCGCTTCTGCCGGTGCGAGACCGGCAGCAGCAGCGGCATCGTCCAGCTGAGGCGCAAGGTCGGTGCCATAGACCGTCGGTATGCGCCATAGCCTGCGGCCAGTTGGAAGCGGCGTATTGTACCAGTCCCTTTGGCCAACCAGGTCCTGAAGCTTGTGCAACATCTGCTGATGGGTGGTGCGTTGCGTGTCGAACCGAACATACGCCGAGGCCAATGAGGCTGAAGACTCTGTGACCTCTGACCACTGAAGCCGATCCACTTCAGATCGGAACGCCAGCGCCGCTCGGTTCGCGGTCTCAGACATTGTGTCCGCAAAAGTTACAAGCGCTCCGTCAAACCCGACGGTTCTGACCAAAGGGAACGGAAGGTGACGTGCCATGCCTGTCTCGCTACTGAAGCCGAAAACGAATTGCCGGGACCAGAGCGCATCCCGGAGAGATGTGCAAGATAGGTGATCAGAATGCAGGCCCACTGAAGGCGCGGTCGGACTTCTTAATGTCTGGTTGTCAGACTCGCCACGGTTCGAAATCTGATATTTGAGGGATTCCATGCTGAATCCGTTAAAGTCAGCGAGTCGACTCGCTGATTTGAGTCGCGCAACCTTGTGTCCAGCATTGGTCAAATCCCAATATATAGTAGTGTCGCCTTTTGCCTTTGGTGCTGATCCGTGGTCACCCGATGGGAAAAGTCCGGGTCAGCAGGTATGAGGTGGCCTTTGAGGTTCTTCACTGCATTGACTTTAAACAATTTTTTGGGGTGCTTCAAAAAAATGCTCAGCGGCGTCATTTTCCACTTGCGGCTTTGTCGGGTTATACTTAGAACCCCCTTCACCGGCGCTGCTGAGGCGGTGCTGACGGGCTG
>NZ_JBXWNR010000035.1:0-13186 GCF_059610465.1 Ruegeria sp. CDSC085
GATCATGCGGGGCCCTGGGACTTCGGTTTTGCGATACTGGATCTGACGTGATGCCAGTTTTTCTTCAAATGGTCTCAGCCCTGTGGCTGAGAGCGCAAAATGTTCGAGTTTGAGCCTCACTTCGGAGCCGACGTTAGGTGTTCCTTCTTGACCCACCAGGTGGAGCACGGCGTCATCACCCGCATACAACCATGCTCCAGGAAACGGAAAATCAGGACGAACCCCGAGTCTCAAACCCAAGACCTCTTCATACCAAGTAACCATGTCAGACAACTTAGTTGTCACGATATTCACATGATCTAGTCGCTCAATTCTCATCTAAAAACCCTCAAGCACGAGCTTTCCTTTGGCCTTGCCACTTTCGAGGATAGCATGCGCTTTCATTAAGTTTGCAGCATTGATTGTACCAAGTGTATCGGTTGCTGTGGATCTGATCTTTCCATCGTCTATCAACCCGGCAACCTGATTCAGTATTTCGCTTTGACGATTCATATCTCCAGTCCCAAACAGCGACCGAGTGTACATGAACTCCCAATGCAAAGAGATCGATTTGGGTTTGAATGGCGCGATGTCAAAAGTCTCAGGATCATCGATCAACCCAAAGCGACCTTGAGGTGTCATCACCTCTCCGGCTTGAGACGCATAAAGCTGGGAATGGTTCGTTGAATAGATGAAATCCACACTTTCGATACCGAGAGCCCCGAGTTGTATGCCAAAAGGTTCCGCATGGTTTATGACATAGTGTGCGCCAAGCTCTTGAACCCAGTCTTGTGTCTCGGGGCGGGACGCCGTCGCTATCACTGTCAATTCAGTGAGAGCCCGGGCCAATTGAATGGTGATTGACCCGACACCGCCTGCGCCACCTATAACCAGCAAGGTATTTGTCCCGCCGGGAATGGCATCTTGGACTCGCAAGCGGTCGAACAGCATCTCATAAGCAGTGAGCGTCGTAAGCGGCATCGCCGCAGCCGCTGATGCAGGTATGGATTTAGGAGCAGCCCCCACGATGCGCTCATCCACAAGATGGTATTCGGCATTGGTTCCAGGCCGATTGATCGCCCCGGCATACCAAACGGTGTCTCCCGGTTTGAAAGTCTCGACCTCTTCGCCAACGGCTTCAACGATCCCTACGGCGTCCCACCCTAGAATGTCAGGTGCGGGACCCTCAGGAGCACGTCGTTGCCGAATTTTTGTGTCGACCGGGTTCACCGAAACGGCTTGCACTTCGACAAGCAAATCATGACCTGACGGGGTGGGTTTGTCTGCTTCGAATTCGATCAATGCATCCGCCTGATCAATTGGCCCGGCCCTACGAAATCCAACAGCTTTCATGGCGTGCTCCTCGTTCTGGTTCAAAATCAACCGATGACGGTCATCTCATTCAATGTGAATTCGGCGACCGCTCCGTCTGTCGCCGCCATGTATGCAGCCAGATGTGGGGCCCCCATATGAGTTTGCCAAAGCTCTCGGCTTTCCCAATTTTCATAAAACACGAAATGAGCCGGGTTATCGTTGTCTTGGTGCAGGTCGTAGTTGATGCAACCTTTTTCAGACCGGGTGATGTCGATGAGCTTGGTGAGCTCTGCTTTGACAAGGTCGATCTTGCCGGGGTTGGCTTTGATGTTGGCGACAATGGTCAGCTTGGCCATCAGGTCGTTCCTTTGCTGTTTTGATTGACGTTGTAGATTTACGCCGCCGACGAAACGGGATAAACAGACATTCATCGGAAATATAATCCGGAAATACCGACTAATGCTACTCGACAACCTCCGCCTCTTCCTGACCATCGCCGAGAAAGGCAGCCTTGTCGCGGCGGCCCGAGAGACAGGTCTATCGAGCACAACTGTCTCCGAACGGCTCGCTGCGCTGGAAACACACTACGGTGTGGTATTGTTCAACCGAACGACACGCTCAATCAGTTTGACCGAAGAGGGCCGGGTTCTGGTCGATGGCGCCAAGAGCGTTCTCAGTGAAGTCACAGACCTCGACACCCGCATTCGCCTCGGCGCCGAAACCCTTTCTGGCCTGATCCGCGTCAGTGCGCCCATTGATTTAGGTCGTGGTGTTGTCTCTGACGTGATCGCTGAATTCACCGAAGAGAACCCGGCTATGTCAATAGAACTGTCGCTATCCGATGGCTATGTCGATCTCGTGGGTCAGGGTTTTGACCTGGCTGTTCGGTTTGGGGACATCACCGACAGCTCACTTCGAATACGTAACCTCGGAAGCTACCAGCGGTTCGTCTGCGCAGCACCCAGCTATCTGGCGAAGTACGGAGCACCAGAACGGCCCGAAGACCTCGCAAATCATAACTGTCTGATAATGCGTTTCGGTAGTTCGCTCGACAACGTTTGGGAGTTTGGCTCAGGCCGAGAGCGCCGGCATGTCCCGGTCAAGGGAAACCGAATTGTAAATGATGGCTCGCTTATCCGCAGTTGGGCTCTGGCAGGCCACGGCATTGTGTTGAAGTCGGAACTGGATGTTGGCGATGATGTCAGAGCCGGAAAGCTTGTGGCACTGTTAGGCGACTTCCTCCCACCACCCAAGCCGCTACAAATGATGTTTCCACCCGGCCGAGCCCAACCTCGCCGAGTGGCAGAGTTCGCGCAGTATCTACGCCGGAAAATGGGTGCGATCTGACCCAAACGGGAACAGGCAGCTGCGAACTGTTCCAATAAGGCAATTCTTCAGCGTTCAGTTTCAAGATCACTCATCGACCCACAACCTTTTTGGAAGTCGCGCCAGACCCAGACCATTCGATCCTCAAACCACATTTTACCACCTGAGATCATAACGATTCCAAGGCAGATGAACCCGATATCGAACTTCCACAACATCTGTAGGGACGCGCATAGCGCTGCATCCCTATCATTAATTTTATTCAGAAAATCTGGGTGTCTTCGCCCATAATATTGCACAGCATTTGCGCATTAGTTTGCACGGTTCACTATACGCGCTCAATTGTCGATAGCCGTACAGTGGCTCGATCAACTTGAACGCACCGAAACTCAATCAAAAGTGCATTCTGATTGGAGCAATTCACCCCAAAATCGAACAACGCAACTCAATTGCGAGGTTAATCGCTCGACCATTTGCCGAACTCTTCGGGAAGGTTTCGCCAAGGGGCACCAGTCCGGGCGATCCAGAAAATCCCATCGAGAACACGGCGGTGGTTCGTGGGTTTTGCGCCCGTTCAGGGCGCGGACAGCCATGATAACACGCTTCAAGAACGTCCATTCCTTGTCCGACATCAGGTCTCGTGGCAAGCTGGTCTCCATTGCAGATACCAGCTTGAATAATACTTAAACCTCGGCGTGAATTCCTTTTGTCAACACGACCTAGCCCGCAATTGCGGTCGCGGCTAACCTGATGCACGATGCAGCGAAAGGAAACACTATGACCAAATCATTAAGAACTTGTTTGTCTTTGTGGTTGGTTGCAGTCGCTCCTGCGTATGCGCAACAACCTCCTCGCCTCGTTTTGCAGCTGACCGTTGACGCGTTTCGGGGCGATCTACCGGCACGCTACTTTGAGAATCTTGGGGAGGGTGGCCTTAAGTATTTACTAGAAAACGGTGTACACTATCTGGACGCCCATCACTGCCATGCCAATACAGAGACGGTTGTCGGACACGCTACATTGGCGACCGGGGCAACACCGGCAGTGCACGGGATGATCGGAAACATCTGGTTCGACAGAACCTTGGACCGCGTTGTCTACAACGTTGAAGACAGCACCGCTCCGCTTCTTGGAGATGGTGCTGGCGTCAATAACGATATTGAAATTGACCCAACACAGGCGGCAGCTGGCACAGATGGGCGGTCACCACGCGCTATGCTTGTTACGACGCTTTCGGACGAACTAAGCGCTTCCACTGCTGGTGCGGCCAAGGTCTTTGGAGTTTCAATCAAAGACCGTGGGGCTATTACAATGGCGGGACAAAGCGGCAAAGCCTTCTGGTTCTCAAAAGCCGCAAATCGTTTTGTCACAAGCTCCTATTATTACGACAAATACCCGGATTGGGTTTCCGCCTGGAATGACGCATCGCCGAGCGCCTCCTTTGAAGGAACCTCTTGGGAATTGATGCACCCAAAGGAAGCCTATCTCTTTGGCGACCGCGACAACCAACCATGGGAGACGGATGTCGCCGGGTTCGGCATAACCTTTCCTCATCGCTATTCTTCGACGCAAAATGGGTTTGACCCGCTAGAAAACCCCTACTTTACGACCTTTTTAACGCTTAGTCCCGCTGGCGACGATCTGACGGCGCAATTTGCCAAACGATTGATTGATGCCGAGGATATCGGGCAAGACGCGGTAACGGATTATCTGGCGATTAGCTTCTCGTCCGTGGACTACGTCAACCATGTGTTTGGCCCCTCCAGTCTTGAAGCCGAGGACACGATATACCGCCTCGATCAGACTCTCATGAATCTCTTCGCGTTTATCGACGACCGGATCGGGCTGGAAAACATTTTGATCGTTCTATCGGCGGACCACGGCACCACTGATGCGCCGGGCTATTTGGAGAGTGTTGGCATCCGAACTGGCCTTGTTGCTCCAGATACCTGGGACCCGACGGAACAGATAGCCAAGCTTAAGGAGCGGTTTCGGATCACCGGGAAATTGCTTGAGGGTTATAATCACCCCTATCTCAATATCGCCCCCGAAGTATTGGCTCGCAGTGATATCGATTTACCCACGCTGGAGTCAGCTATTGCAGAAGAGCTTCTATCCTTTCCCGATGTGGCATTCGCCGTCCCCGGTACGGCTATCGAAGCAAACACCCTGCCCGATACCGGCATCATGCGCCTGGTCCGCAACAACTATCATCCCACCCGATCCGGGAACATATACGTAGTCTTCAAACCCGGTTGGTTCATCGCAGACTTTGATGGTCTGTCCGTCACATCCACCCACGGGTCACCGTGGCGCGGTGACACACATGTGCCGATTATCTTTGCTGGACCGAACTTAAAACCACAACGGGTCGCACGCCGGGTTTGCACGACTGCTCTCGCATCCACACTTTCTGCCTTATTGAGCACGGCACGTCCTAATGGTGCGAGTGGTGAGGTACTACAAGAAGTCTTGGATTAGACCGCTGTAAAGCGCGAGACCTGATATCGAAGCGCGCTGGGCTAGACGGCATCTTCCACACGTTATCCGCATATTCGCAGCTTCCTGGCAACTACGGCACCCGCCCAACGCAGCACTCTTTAGCGTACTCAGCTGCGGAGCAGATCTTCACGGAACATAACGTTCTGGCTTCGGAGACTGAATACTCTCCAAATACTCAGCAATTTCGATAAGTCTGGAAGGAATACGCGTAACCAAACCGTTGCCCGTATCGAATTCGACAGCAGGGCCGTCATTCAATTCGGTGATTACCGGCATGTCATCGCGAGGTTCTTGTACTTTCAAGTAACCGTCCAAGATCGACATGACCTCCAACATGGGCCACACGCCCCCCCTTCGGTCGGAAATCTTTGTTAAATCAGCAGGCTCTGTTTTCAAAGCAGCTGCGTCAGGTCCTTTTCCGGATGCATCGATTCCGTGACATCTGGCGCAATGCTTAACAAAGAGGTCTTTGCCAAGGTCCGAAAAATCGTCGGCCGCAGATATCGTTGCAGCCAAAGAAATGACTATGCTCGCAACGATCATGAAGTGCCGCATAAGCCGGAGGTCCTTTGTTATACGAGAGTTTACTACAACAGAAATGGACCGACATCTTCCCCCGGTCAACATCGGTCCTTTACCATATAACATTCGCTATCCTGTGGCCCAAAACCGATTGATGGGGACAGGCAGCAGCGAGCTCAGAACAGCATCACCAATTAACATTCGAAATTTAGCATGTAATCACGTTCGTCTCTTTGACATAAATCATATGTCAACTCGCATTTAGCCAGAACTGGGCTCGACTTGCCAATTCGGCCAAAAGATCTTGAGTGTCTGCTTTCGCCTAGCTGACAACGGCGCTTCACAATGCTAGGCCTGCAATAGTCACCGGGTCAAAAAAGGTGCAAGTCCAGAACACCGGCAAACGGTCAATTGCTGACCTAGCGCCAAGAACACTAATCTACTGTTGGATGCTTTCTAAGAAAAACAATAACCCTGCTAACTCGCGCGGAGTGGGCGTCAAGACACCCTCGATTTCAACCGGAACCAGGTCTTCCGCCATTTCCCCGCCAAACTCCGGCATAACCCGAGCAAGATGGCTGTTTTCTGGGTCGCCATAGATGTAGCTTAGTGCCCGTGCTTGAGGGAAAGTGCCTCCGTTCTCCACGCTCAATGTTGTCAAATCTGTTAGCGCAACGGAAAGACCGCTGCTTGCCGGTCCACCGCCTCTACCATCCACACCATGACAAGAAGTACAGTTTTCTGAGAAAAAGGTCGCCCCATCAGCGCGAGTGGGCATGACGTCGGCGTCAGGATACAGATCTGTACACGACACTGTGGCCAGAGCAATAAATCCAGCCGACAAAATAACCCACCTTTTAGCGTGCATGCTCTACCCCGGTTTTTAATCCAGCCTACGGTCTATTATAGCGCATGGCAATGACAGCAACTGCGGTTAAAAATCAGGAAGGGTCAACTTTACAAACTCTTACAAGGACATGGACATTGCCGCTCACCATGGGCGGTGAAAGCTATTTCTAGACCTTCTATGTCTGTGGGCATTTCACTTTTGAGAATCTAAACAAAGTATACGACAATTTGGATTGGGAGATCCAAACATGCTGGAAACCTCGTCCCGAATAGTTTGGCTCGAAGCGATAGGGGCGATCCTAATGATCCTACTCGGGTCCGGGCTGCACTTTGCATTTGTTTTGCTAGGAAGTTGGACGCCAGTGGCGCTTGTGGCAGCTGTCAACGAGTCAATTTGGGAACACTTAAAGCTGGCTTTTTGGCCAGGATTGTTTTGGGCCTGCCTAATGCCGCTTCCACCCCGACTTACAAGAAGGGACGTATTTAGTGCTAAAGGAGTTAGCCTCGCAATTACTGCTATTTTGATTGTAATAGTATTCACAGCATACACAGCGATATTTGAGCGCAACTTTCTGTTGATTGATATTGGAATATTTGTTGCAGCAATTTGCATCGGCCAGATCGTGTCAATTCTGTTGCTTGCTTACGAAGATCGAATGCGTGCACTCATTCATGTATTCGGCCTGGTTCTCCTTGGGGTTCAAGCTGTCGCCTATAGTACCCTAACATTTTTCCCTCTTAATCATTGGCTGTTCATTGAAGCACATTCTGGCACGATAGGTATTCCTGCCCGTTAGATGGACAGTCGGTCCTATTGGCGACGCATGCTTGCATCCCCATGAATTAAAAAAACGATTTTCCCAAGCTTGACGGGCCTTGAACAGGGCGTTTGAGTATAGGTATGGACCGTTGGATTTCGGATTCGATTGCCAAGATCAATGCAGATGCTCACCGCTCTGCCGATACGCACCTTTTCAAGCTTCCCGTCCGGGGGCTGAAGGGCGTAGACATCTATCTCAAGGATGAAAGTACACATCCCACTGGCAGCCTCAAGCACAGGCTGGCACGTTCGCTTTTCCTCTATGCGCTTGTAAACGGGAAAATAAGGGAAGGGACACGTGTAATCGAAGCCTCGTCTGGCAGCACTGCCGTTTCAGAAGCTTACTTCGCCCGTATGATCGGAGTGCCTTTTACCGCGGTTCTCCCAAAATCTACCGCCAAGAGCAAAATCGACCTAATCCGGTTCCAATGTGGGGAAATCCACTTCGTCGATGCGGCGCCGGACATGCACAAGGCCTCGGTTGAACTGGCAGCTGAAGTCGGTGGCTACTTCATGGATCAGTTTAAGTACGCCGAGCGGGCGACGGATTGGAGAGGCAACAACAACATTGCAGAAAGCCTTTTTCGTCAGATGGAACGAGAGCCACATCCAATTCCATCGGTAATTGTGATGAGCGCGGGCACTGGCGGAACTTCAGCAACGTTGGGGCGGTACATTCGCTACAAAGGCTTTAACAGTGAATTGATTGTTGTGGACCCCGAAAACTCAGTGTTTTTTGATAGCTTTCGAACTGGAGACAGGACCCTGACCCGCCCCTGTTCAAGTCGTATTGAAGGTATCGGACGTCCCCGGGTAGAGAAGTCATTTTTGGCAGATGTAGTCGACCGTATGATCCAAGTGCCGGATGCGGCAAGCATTGCGACTATGCTCTGGCTTGAAGATCGGATCAGGCGGCGGGCGGGCCCATCAACAGGCACAAACCTTTGGGGGGCTTTGCAAATTGCGCAAGAGATGGAGGCTGCCGGACGATCTGGCTCCATTGTCACTATTCTGTGTGACGACGGAAACCGTTATCTCGACACCTACTACGATCCGGAATGGGTGATAGAAAACTTCGGCGAAACCGCTTCTTACGAAGCTAATTTGGCGAGATATCACTGAATTCAAACGAAGAGGACGGCATGAAAAGGATGAAATTTGTGTTTGCAGCGCTTCTAGCATCAATGGTCGCCGTGATGTTTTGCGCCACAACAGTTTTGGCCGCCTCCAAGGAAGCACAACGGATCATCGAAAACGCGGCTGCTGATTGCAAAAACTTCGAGAATGGAGAGTTTGATCAGGGTGACGCTGTGACCGAGATCGAGCTGCGCTCACAGTTTGGCGCGGTTAAGGCTGAACTCGTAGATGAAAGCCAGTATTCCTGCTCTTCTGCTGCCTCTATGTACTGCGGAACAGGGGGTTGCATGCTCAATCTTATCGTCGACGATGAGACCATGTCATGGCAGGCAACGGGTTGGCGTCTTATTGACTGGGGGCCTGACCGTATACTGCTTATTGGACGAGACGGTGGTTGGTGCGGAGGCGCAGGAGCAGAGGTTTGTTACGAGGCTCTGGTTTGGAGTAATGGGAAGATTCTAACCGTAGGTTCGTCGCCAGAGTAAGACCGCGCAGCGCTAGCGGTTGTTTTACGCGCTTGGCCTAATGGGCCAGAACTTTTGGATCGAGCTTTATCTGTTCGACGACGATTTCCTAAAATTTCAACTTATTACCGAAACAAAAAACTTTTTCGCGAGGGCGATGGCAGACATGAAGATGATAAAGCACCTGTCATAACGGGTCGCGACCCGGAACCGCTCTTTCAGCCGTCCAAATAAGTTCTCAATCTTGTGACGGATTCGATAAATCTTGGCAAAATGTGGTGCAAAATCTTTGCGGTTCTGTTTCGTTTCTCTGGATTCGCAAGACCCGCTAGTGAATAACCGCGTCGAGCCGCAAGCAGCCAGTGATGCTCACCTCAGAGAACGGCAGCACCGAACTCTAAGCCGACCTTCAAAGAGATATTGTAAACTTCGAATTGCGAGCAAATCAGACGTTCGGCCAGGTTCACGTTTTCAGAAAAATGAAGTCGCATTTCTTTTCTGGGCATTGGATCGGGCGATTGAAAGCTAAAGCCTAAATACTTCTGTGAGGGTAAGCCGATAGGAAGAACTGCCGAAAACAAGGTATTCAGTGAGAAAGCCAAATTGCTTAAGTGAGGGACGCCGTGACTTCTGAGAACGCCCTAATCTACCTGTCTGACGACGATCTCGGGGGTTTAGGCATCCAACCTTCTGAAGTTGCCGATGCCATCGAGGCTGCCCTAATAGCCAAGGCAGATGGAAAGCTTCACACTTCTCCCAAGACAGTCATCTTGCCCGCCGACGGGCGCTATGCAATGTCAACTTTGGCAATGGGAGATGATGGATTCATCGTGACCAAGCAGGTTACAGTGTGTCCGGATAATCCGGCGAGGGGTCTTCCTGCGATAAACGGTGCCATCATGGTTATGGATGCGCAAACAGGACAACTTCGCGCGGTCTTGGGGGCGAATTGGATTACGGCAGTCAGAACTGCGGCGCTGTCAGTGGTAGCAGCGCGCCGGCTTGCTGACCCTCATGCCGAGACGGTGGCATTTGTAGGCGCGGGTGTGCAGGCTCACTCCCACCTAGTCGCGTTTTCAGAACTATTTCCCCTGAAACGAATTCGCGTGTTCGGGCGTGGTAAAGAGAATGCCGACAAGCTTTGTCGTTTTGCTCGCGGCATGGGTCTCGAAGCCGAAACATGCGACAATGCCAAAGACGCTTTGAGTGATGCCGAACTGATAGTGACATCGATAACGTTGGACTACTCTATTGAACCCTTCTTGGATGCCCGATGGCTGAAGCCGACTGCCTTCGCCACCATAACTGATGCGTGCATCCCGTGGGTGCCGGCGCATATGACTGCTTTCAAACCGGTAATTGTCGACGACCGTTTTCAGGAATTGGAAAGCGACAAGCCGATGTTGCCATACGAGCAAATTGCCGGCGACTTGACGGAATTGGTCACTGGCAAAGTCGAAGTCCGAGCACGCAATAAACCGGCGGCTTTTGCTTTCAGAGGGATTTCATTGGGGGATTATGCTGCTTCGGTCCTCGCAGTTCGCCGGTTCACCGAAAAACCCGTGAAGTGAGGCCAAAGACATGAACACCCACTTTTATTTAGATAACGGAATGGTCGCTTTGGGCCCAGATTTGCCGTTCTCTGCGATCAGTTCAATTAGTTGGTCGCAGCCCAAAACGGACATACGAATTGGCACCGCAATGTTAAACTGGACGGGTAATTTGTTATCGAGATACTTGATTGCAGATTTCAGTTGATAGGAGTGCGCTACTTGCGCACCCCATTTCCTTGCATGGTGCCGTTTATTGCCGCTTCAGCATCCGTTTCGCAGCGGCTTCCAGACTTTCATAGCTGTCGCCAGACACCGATACGGCCACTTTCTGGATTGTTCCGCCTTCGAATTCTCCCGGTGTGCTGTACAGTTGGCTGACAGCGTCACCGCTATCGTATCCGATGCACAACCCATCCCCGGACAGCGTAAATTTGCCAGATTGCGCGCGCATGTCACCCGAAGCCACCTCCTGATCATCGATGTAGAGGTTCATCGATCCCAAGACCTCACCGTTGTCACCGGTGCCAGTCGCGTCAAACTCCATTCCCAGCGTGTAGGTGCCGGGTTCCAGCTCTGCGTTGGATTCAAAGGTCTGTTCGGGTTCAATTCCTAGGAAGTTGTAGGTGTAGTACAACTTCTTGTCCTTCACGACCAATGCATGGCCGCCAAAGCGTGAGCCGTGGGCAAAAATCACGCCGCTCGCGTCTGCATCTTCGATCTCGACATTCGCGAGGATCTTGTAGTCCCGCCCACGTATGTTGACGGCTACGCCTTCTGGCACACAGGTCGTGTTCGGATAGTAGACATAGGTGTCACGTGGGGGTTCGGCCGTTGGACGCTCGATTCCAAGGATCTCCACTGCGCTTCGGTCGTCGAGAGGCAATACATTGTTCTTGGCAGCCTCATCAAACCAGACTTGGATCAGCTCTTGCAACTTTTCCGGCTCCTGTTCGGCGAGGTTGTTTGCTTCGGAACGGTCGACGTCGACGTGATAAAGTTCCCAAACATCTTTATCGAAGTTGCTTGTCCCGGTCAGCGGCGCATGAACGGCGACAGCCTTCCAACCATCCTTCCAGATGCCGCGCGTACCAAGCATCGTGTAGTATTGCACCTCTTTTTGGGTGGGATCGTCCGGTTCCGCGTCAAACGTGTATGCCATCGACACGCCGGATAGAGGGTATTGTTCGACGCCATTGTTTGTCGTGGGCATCTCCAGCCCGGTGATTTCCAGAATAGTTGGAACGATATCAACCGAATGGTGATACTGGTGACGGATTTCTCCCCCATCGCTGATGCCGTTTGGCCAGGACATGACCAGCGGATCATTGGTTCCGCCAGCATAATTCGAATAGCGCTTGAACATCTTGAACGGAGCTGAGAAGGCAGCGGCCCAGCCTGTTGGATAGTGGTTATAGGTGTCTGGGCTGCCCAGCGTGTCGAGGTATTTCATATTCTCAGACAACTCGTCCGGAAAGCCGTTGAAAAATTTGTTCTCGTTAACAGATCCATTTGGAGACCCTTCACCAGAGGCTCCGTTGTCGGCGGCGTAGATGATCAGGGTGTTTTCATACTGTCCTGTTTCTTTCAGGTAATCGACAATTCGCCCAACCTGACTGTCGGTATATTCCGAGAATCCTGCGTAAACTTCGGCCATGCGAACGAAAAGTTTCTTTTCGTCGTCATTGAGAGTGTCCCACGGGCGAATGGTGTCATCCGGATTGGCGATCTCCTCGGGCAGGAAATTCAACTCCGTATTGACTGTGCCCTCAGGTACAATTCCCCTTTCGATCATGGCTTTGGTAATCTCTTCACGATAAACGTCATAACCTTCGTCAAAGACGCCTTTATATTTATCGGACCATTCCGTTGATGCGTGATGGGGCGCATGATTGGCGCCAGGGTTGAACCACATGTACCAAGGCTTTGATGGGTTTGTCGCTTTCTGGTCGCGCAGCATCGAAATAGCCTGGTCGGCCAAATCCTTGGACAAGTGGTAGCCGTCTTCTGGGCCATAGGGTTGTTCTATGAAACTGTTATCTTCGACAAGGTCAGGATACCATTGGTTGGTTTCTCCGCCCAGGAATCCATAGAATCGGTCGAAGCCCTGGTTCAACGGCCATTCTGTGCGGCTTGCACCCGAAGCGACGTCCTGCTCGGGGACGTTGTGATTCTTGCCAATCCAGAATGTGCTATAACCATTGGCCTGCAATACTTCAGCTATTGTGGTCACTTGCGGAGGCAACCGTCCGCTGGCCCCCGGAAACCCGTCCGCGGTTTCCGTGATCGCTGCCATCCCGTTGAGATGATGGTTGCGGCCGGTCAACAGTGTCGAACGCGTTGGTGAACACAGTGCAGTGGTATGCCATTGAGTAAACGTCAGTCCCTGTTCGGCAAGATCATCCATCGTCGGCATGTTGATTTTTCCACCGTAAGGGGACCAAGCACCCAAACCTGTGTCGTCATAAAGGACAAACAGGATATTGGGAGAACCTTCTGGTGCAGCCTTTGGCGTGAACGGCGTCCAGTCTGACTGAGAGTCTCTGACATCCAACTCGATCTTCCCGTTGAAGCCTGGATAGCCGAGAGGCTCTTTCATAACCGGGGCATCCTGTGCCAACACTGCAATCGGACTTAGGGCAATTATTGTCTGACGTCAGCACCAATGGGACAGTTTAGGTTGATTTGATAAGAGAGGGTTTCTGGCTCATCGTAACCGCCAA
>NZ_JBXWNR010000036.1:0-12829 GCF_059610465.1 Ruegeria sp. CDSC085
ATCAATCCAGACAGATGAGCCAGATCCTCTCTTAGATTACGCCGCCATCTGTCCCAAAATCCCTGACGACGGACAGGCAATTATCATCCCCAAAGTGGTTGTGCGTCTAACCATCAATCAAACCTCCCAAAGAAATCAAAAGAAGAACAACAATAGCTACGAGTTCTTCGCGTTCATCCTATCAGTGCGAAGTTTTCGATCAATTGTTGTGAATCGCGTGGCGCCTTTGGGAGGCCGCAGGCCGAACTTTGCAAAGTCCGCTTTCTGCGCATCGCAGACGTTCGCAAGAATCCAAGCATAAAAAGGTCGCATGGAACCCAAGTTTCCTTAGGGAGGCCCTTTGCGGGATTGAGTAATGCAAAGGGTCAAAACCGCAACGACTAAGCCAAAAACTGATTGAATTCGTGGCTAATGCAGACAAACGCGCAGCGCAAACTTTGGGCGAACTACGCAAACTTTTGAGGTGTGCGAAGTGTTATGCGCAAACCTACACCTGTGTAGGTGTGCTCATAACGCTGCGCGCGCAACACTGATTACATTCAGAAAATTACGGAGTCTGCGCCCATAACCTTGCGCGAGATTTGCGCATAAGTTTGCATTTTTTGCCCATAAGTTTGCGCGGCGCGTAGAATGCGTTCAATCTATAGTAGTCCTTGCATAACTCAATCGACTTTCGACGCTCATCCATAATCAAGAGTGCACTCTGGTCGAAAAAATTCAACCCTAGTCAGTGGGAAACAGTTCTAAGGCAATTGTGAGAGACTTGTTGGCCAAGATAACGTCGAGCGCCTTGTCTGAGCCGATCTTATTTTCCTAGCTAGTACCGCATACTCATTATCGAGCATCCGAAAGTGACGGCGCCGAGATCGGTTGCCTGCCATTGAAGCTGAAGCTTCGGGTTGAGATCAATGCCAGCTGATCAGTCGAGACGCGGATTCACTTGCGGAGCTACGGCGCATCTCGCCCGAAGCGCTGGTTGAGGTAGGACAATCTGGATGGATGCAATAACTATTCCTACGCGGGCGATATTGCTGTCCACCTGCTCGTGCAGGACCCGGTGGCCACCTTCAAATTGCGGACATTAGCATTCGGGCCAAGTCGTCAGGCCTATCGATCATCACGTAGTGCCCGAATGGCACCGAAATCGCCGTCCACCCCGGCTGATGTTGATATCGCTCGAAAAAAAGTTTGGCCAAGCCCTGGAACCCAGCCGGTGGCATAGATGTAGGTCCGCTTTAACACCTTGGCTCCGCCGCTCACCAGTTGAATCGGTTGCTCAAATGTCTTGAGTGGTTGCGCGACAGTTCGGCGGTCCACCCACGCACAGTCTGCTCCGTTCACCGAAAAAGCCTCCGCTGGGCCCGGCGCGACTTTACCATCGACGGCACTATCACGAAGCCCCGCCGCGATATCCGCAGGCAAAACGTCCAAGGCAGCCTGCCCATCGCCCGGCACGAGCGCATCGAGGAACACAAGTGAGCGAATTTGGTCGGGCGCTCTATCCGCGACTCCGGTGACAACCATGCCGCCATAGCTATGACCACACAAAACAATGTCGGAGAGTTCTTCGCACGTGATCACCCCCAGGACATCCTCGATATGCATGGCCAGATCGGTTTCGTCACTCACGAGGTGAGCACGTTCACCCACCCCTGTCAGTGTCGGGGTGAAAACGTCGTGGCCCTCCCTGCGCAGAAGGGCGGCTACGCGCGCCCAGCACCATCCTCCTTGCCACGCTCCATGGACCAAAACAAATGTCGCCATACCCGCTCAACTCCGTCGATACTGTAATGACATTAGATTCAACAGGGCCGCCTCGTCCACATCATCGTTTGGACGTTCAGCGTCGATCCCCTGCATATCTACACGGCTCTCGAACCCTTCAATCAAATGGCCATACTAAAATCATAAATTACGATTTGATTATACATTATGTATGAGTATCCTCCCACATAGAAACAGCATGTAGAGCGAAGCCGCAGGAGGTATTGGTGGGTCACGTTAAGTCGTTAGTCGCGATTTCGCTAACTGCATTGGTAACAATATTCCCCAACCCAAGCGTCGCAAACGAAATCTCAGAGCAGATTGCTTCTCTACTCGGTGCCAAGTTGGACGTGAGTAGCACGCTACCTGACAGCAAGAGCTTGGATGCTGAAATCCTAGTGCCGCGTTTTTACGAAGAGAGGGACTTCACTCCTGCGTGGGCACGCGATGTATTGTCGGACGAACTCTTTGATGAGTTGGATAGTGCAATAGAACAGGGCTTCAGACCAGAAGACTTTGACTTAGCGGAGCTTCAAGCCGCTTTTAAGGCCGCCCAAAGTGGGGATGTTTCTAATCAAGCATTGTTCGATATTCTGGCAACTGACGCTGCCGTGAAATTGGTTCATCATTTGGTGTTCGGGAAAGTTGACCCAAATGCACTAGACGACGATTGGAACTTCTCAAAGCCGGTCATTCAACAAGACCCAGCCGTTGTCCTGAATCAGTTTCTTCAAGGTGAAGGTTTTAGCGCGTTAATCGAACGCATCGATATCGACAATGCGCAGTATATGATGCTTGTCGAAGCACTGAGTAAGTATAAGGCCGTTGCTTTACAGGGCGGTTGGACCAATGTTCCGGATGAAACCGTTCTTAAACCAGAAATGGTAGATCCTGCCGTCGCTAAGCTGCGCGAAAGGCTGGCGGCAGAAGGCTACGTTGAAACAAGCAGTTCTTCTGAAGATGGCGAAAACGGCACAAACCCAGCTTGGGTTTACGACGATAGCTTGGTGAAATTAGTCAAATCTTTTCAGAGTCGGCATGGATTGGAAGCCGATGGGGTCATTGGCGGTAAGACGTTCGCATCACTAAACAAACCGGTGGCAGATCGCATAAACAAGCTGCGTCTCAGCTTGGAACGCGGCCGATGGCTTATGCGGGAAGTCGACGACGAATTCGTGCTGGTGAACATTGCAGGAGCCCGCACATATTTGGTCACATCGGATGGCACGCTTTGGACCACTAGATCAATCACAGGGTCAGCCTACCGAAAGACCCCGGTGTTTCGAGATGAAATTGAGTACATGGAATTCAATCCCACCTGGACCGTTCCCGCCTCGATTTTTCGTAAAGACAAGCTTTCGCGCATCCGCAAGGATCCAGCCTATCTGACACGCAACAACTATGTCGTTCGGAACAAGGATGGCCAGACAATCCCCGCAAACGCTGTAAACTGGGGGGCGAAGAACCCCGGCGTGACCTTGGTTCAGCAGCCGGGCCCAGACAATGCGCTGGGTTTGGTTAAGTTCATGTTTCCAAACAAATACGCTGTATACTTGCACGACACAAACGACAAAACCCTTTTTGACCGAAACGAGAGAAATCTCAGTTCCGGCTGCGTTCGCCTTGAGTATCCGTTCGAGTTCGCGAGCCTTCTGATGGAGGGAGAGCCAGATTGGAGCCGACAGAAGATGCAGTCCATTCTGGATAGCGGGAAGACAACGCGCGTTGATCTACCTGAGCCAATGCCAGTTCTTTTGACATACTGGACAGCGTGGGTTGAAGACGGGGTCGTTCATTTCCGCGAGGACCCATACGAGCGGGATGCTCGTATCCTGGCAGCTTTGGACCGATGAGCACAAAATGCGCGGCGCGCGAGAACCGAATTATGTGCCCAACTTGTCCAGTAGTTTGGCAAACGCCTAATTGCAGATAGACAAAACCGCGTAGGCGACGACAGGGGGATGCATGAGGACTTGGCTGTTTAGAACAATTGGGATTGTCGTACTACTTGTGTTTGCAACAATCGCATTTGTTTGGTTGCTACTTGCTGCACCGCTATTCTCGGGGATGCGACGTGACCTGGTCGAAAAAGTCCTTTCAGAGCAAATCGGACAACCGATTGTGGTCAATGACGATGTAAGTGTCGCCCTTGGTCGCATTACCAACATTTACGTCGGTGGTGTGGTTATCCCGAGCCAAACAATGCCGGAAACATCTCTTGCAGAATTGAACCTTCTGGAACTGGAATTGGATGTTGCTGCTTTGGCCAATCGGCGTCTGCACTTTGATAACCTCATCGTTGACGGTCTCCAGGCGAATTTCCTTACAGCTGCTGACGGCACTACAAGTTGGCGAAAAGGCCGACCGACGCCAAAACCTGAACCCGAAAACGCCACGGAAGAGGATAATCAAGAGGCCATAGCTGAAACAGGCGGATCCAATGAGGGCGACCCAGAAGGTAGCGGGATCCTCTCATTTCTGAGCGACAAGAATGTAGCTTTCACATCCATTGGGTTGAACATTGATGATCAAACCTCTGGCTTTTCGTTCGTGTTTGACCTCCAGTCTCTCGCTCTGGAACAGGTAGACCAAGGGCAAAGAACAAAGGTCTCGGGGACAGGCTCCGTCAACGGCCAAAGTTTCGAAATCGAGGGTGACTATCCTCATGGCGCATCATTTACGACGCGTGCCAATTTTGGCGAAATGACGGTAAGCTATGACGGTGAACCATTTTCGGAAAGCGAGGGTGGCGGCTATCGTGCCGTCTTGCAGATGGACACTGGTGAGTTCGGTGACTTTCTTGAAGTCATTGGGCTGGAGCGAGTTCTGGAAGGGAATGGCCAGTTGCAAGCAGAGCTTGTTTCTCAGGATGCTCTGAAAATCGAGACCTTTACGACCACCGTAAACCTTGAGGACGGACAGCAACTTACAGCAGAAGGATCGATAGAAGACCTCTACACAGCCCAGGGCGTTGATCTGCTATTCGACGCGCGGCTTTATCCTGAGGGGCAGCCGCCGAACGCAGCAAAGAGTTTCCAGGAGCTGAAGTTCACAGCCTTTGAAATGCACATGATAGGATCACTTGCGTCTTTCGAGTTCGAGAAACTTCTGTTCCAAACTAACGCATTTGATCAAGGCCTGGACGTGATCGGGCCAGCCTCTATCGAACGCATTCGCCGCATGCCCGATGGTCGGCTTGCGATGCTGGGCATCGCCTTACAGGCTGGACCCATTGAGGACCCAATTCTAAAGGCCGACGGCGAAATTCTCGACCTGCTTCAGCTTCAGGACGTGACCTTCGAAGGCACACTCAACGGGCCGGCCAAATTGATTTTGCCAAATATGGATGAAGATTTTGTTGATCAGCTCGGTGGCATAAATGCCGACTTCAGCTTGTCCAATGAAGGAGGGCCTGTTTCGCTCAACAGGTTTAACGCAACCACCTATGGCACAGATCTTTGGGCGCTTGACCTCGCGCTATCGGTCAGCGAAGTGAAAGGGCTGTCAGGCCTTGATTTTGACGTGGAGCTGGATGTCAGCGACGGAGCTAGTTTTCTGACTGCGCTCAAATTGCAACCTGTCGAGATTGGTGCACTTGCCGTCGATGCAGTGACGTCGAAGCAGGGCGAGGACTTCACTGCCTCAATCGAGTTTGAAGCCGGTTCGTCACACCTTCTGGCCGCTTTGGATGCAAAATTTCCCGATGGCGCTTCTGTAATTCGCGGAAACGTTGCGAGTAAAAGGCTCGATTTAAACGATCTAAAAAACCTGACCGCCACGCTGGACCAGCTTAAAAGCTTGGTAGGCGACGCTTCAAAAGATCCTGAAACCGACATACAGCCCTTGGTTCTACCGAAGGAAACCAACGTACAGCCCCTTGTTTTACCAAAGGAGAAAGGAAAGCCAGCCGATCTTCTGGATGTGCAGCGCGTACTGAGAGAGGCAGACGTCGAGGTACAGATCGACTTTAAGGAGATTGTTGGCCAACAAGGCGTAACTTCTGTTTCCAGCCAATTGTCTGCAAAAGAAGGGGCCGTAGATTTTGGGCCGCTCCAATTGGCATATGGCGGTGGAAACTTCAGCCTACGGGCAGTGATGGATCTGATTGACTCACCTGATTGGCTCTCCTTGTCGGGGTCAACCTCAGGATGGGAATTCGGAGAGATTCTCGATGAACTGGGTATCGGGATAGATGCATATGGGCGATTGAGTGGTGAGTTCAACGTTTCAGGCAGTACCGCGTCTGGCAATGCGTTTGTGAATTCCATGCGCGGCACTGCTTCTTTGTCGATGTCGCAAGGCTATGTCAGCACCAGCCTTCTGGAGTTGGCAGGGCTTGGTGTTTTCCCTTGGCTGTTTTCAGAGGAACTCCGTCAAGGTTACACGGACATAACATGCGTTGTGGCACCAATTAACATCGAAGCCGGCCGGGTAAGCTCAGACTCCATCGTGGTTGAAACGGGTTCTGTTCAATTGGTGGCCAAGGGCCAAGTGGATTGGGTCAAAGATACTATTGCGATCAGGGCAGAACCTCGTCGAGTTGGCAATCCGTTATCCCGTAGCGCGTGGCCGTTTGACGTGACTGGCCAACTTTCGTCACCGAAGTTCAAGTTGGATGTGGGTGGATCCAGAAACAAGGCTCCGGAAGGTGCTGATGCGATGCCAGCAGATAGGCAACCGTGCGTGCCAGACATGAATCAGCTTCAATAGTCGGTCACGACCTAGTTCTTGAGTGGTTCAGGCTGTTCTGCCTGACATGTCAAAACGGCCTCGATGGCTTTTGAGGACCCACTTAGATCAAGTTCCACTTCGGCCCCACTTTCACCAATTATCGTGACGCTTTGGCGCTTGCCGAATTCCGTCACAAACGCAGGGTTGTCGAAAAAGGCGTAACCCCCGGGGACGCCATTCTTGAAAACACCTATGGCTTCGCCTTCAAACTTTGCGTCACCAAAATCGAAGTTCACGATGCCGGTCGACCCGTCCTCAATCTGAACCCAGGCCGGATTGTAGGCGGCAAAGAAACCGCCAGCCTGATTGGGTGCGACGCCAATTTCAACTGTCATGTCGTCTTCGAAGGGCTTCCACGCGAGGCAGCCGTTTCCTTTCTCGAGGTCGATCAAAATTGTCCAGTCGCCAGACTCACCCCACCGCTCCATACCAGCGGCAAGAGCGCCACTCGCGAGAAGCGTTACCATTGCAGTAAATGCCCAATTGATCATCTGGAACCTCAAAACGTTCTGAAAACTATTTCATTAATCCTACCCATTGCTCTGGATCAATCAAACTAATCCGACAACCTGCAATGGAAGGGTTTAGTGGACCCAGAGTGGACGTGGTATTCTTTTACTCCTCTATATGAGCAAGCTTTCCATCCCATTCTTCGGTGGGAATCTTAGGACTTGGCGGGTCAGCCATGTAGGACGGTGTCATAATTTGCGTACCGTTCTCGTTGAACACTTCCACGATGTTTTGGTGTAGATCAGACAGAATCTTAGGCAAACTCGATCCTCGAGATGTGTATGCGTTAATTTCGTAATTGATGGCATAGTCAGCCAACTGTGTCCAAAGTACAAAAGGCTCCGGGTTTTTCTTCAAACCCTGTGTGCGATGAGCCGCCTCTATCAACATTGCCGTGATTTTTTTTGGCGGCTCCTCGTACCCGATCCCGACCGTTGTGTGAACGAGAAGGCCTCGACCATCGACTTTGCGCGAATAATTCACGACTTCTGAGTTCAACAACTGAGCGTTTGGAATACTGATCATTTCGTTTTTGATGGATTTGATAAGTGTTTCCATAAGCTTGATTTCGGTTACGTCCCCTATCTTGTCGCCAACCATTATTCGATCACCAACATTCGTGCTGCGCCGATAGATGACAAACAGACCTGCCATCATGTTCGATACAACTGTGTTAGATCCCAACGAGACCATGATACCGGCAAGAATTGTCAGGCCTTGAAACGCCCGGGAACCTGAGCCCGGAATGTATGGGTAGGCGAACACCAGTGCGATCACGATGATCAAAGCCCTGAACAGCATGTTCGTTGGCGCGATCCAGTGCGCCTCGAAATCTTTGATTTCGAATGCACCGTTCTCCAGGTTGTCAAAGAACAGATCGAGGCCGCGGATCGCAAATCGACATAAGGCTGCAATAATCACCAGCATGATCAGGTTTGGGATGTACCCAACGACAGCCAGCACAACATTTATCAATGGCTCACTAACGTACTTTAGAAGAACTTGAGCGATGGCCTGGGTTTCCGCGAAAGACAGCAAAACCAAGGACAGGTAGTAATAGAGAAAAAACAGAAACAGCACCCACATCAAAGCATGAATTGAATAAACGATGATAGACGCGATTGCCCTGCTTCGTAGGATTGACTTTGTAGCTTCCTCGACGCTTTCCGCTCTCTTTTCCAAGTTGTTTCTGACATAGCCCAGAAACTTCTTCCGTTTGGCAAAGAAGAAGTATGACACCAGTGCAAACAACGCCGTCCAAGCAACAGCGGCCAAGGCGCTGTCAACGCGGCCTTCGCTGGATCGCGCTTCCCGGTACTTTAAAATGGCATTTTCGATGGCCTCTGCTTGCAGCCCGGCCAGAACTTCAATGTCCATCTGTTCGTGGTCGGCATCAGCCTGAGTGGTAATAGTGACCATATGGCCGTCGACGCGTACGAGTTGTCCAAATTCAGCCCGGGAGATTTGGATGCCGACCGTTTTGCTCTCTGATCTATCCGCAACTTGAGCAATTCTTTCTTCAATCTTTGCGGCCCTGTCCGTTGCGGGCAATGCGCTGGATCCGCGGACGACAAAAAGCTCATCCCCGTCGACAATGACCGGTGCTATGAATTCGGGATCTTCTCGCTCTTGCTGCGGCAGCAGTATTTCTTCTGACTGGGCCGAGGCTACACTGCAAAGAAGCAGAAAGGACATCATCCATATTACTAATGCTCTCATGTCTTTGCTCCTTCCACTGGAATCAGGTGAACATCGCGCTGCGGGAACGGTATTGATATTCCCTCTTGGTCAAACCGCTCCTTGGCTTGTCCTGTGAGGTCCCAATAGACAGTCCAATAGTCGTCAGACTTGGACCACGGTCGACAAAAGATATTGACTGAATTGTCGCCAAGTTCACCAACAAATATTTCTGGATCAGGCGACTTCAGGCATAGTTCATGTCTTGCGACCAATTCCTTCAGAACATCGATTGCGTGAGCAGCGTTGTCTGAATACGCGATCCCAAAAACCAGATCGACGCGACGCTCATCAGATGCGCTGACATTTGTGATTACGTCACCCCAGATCTTACTATTCGGCACAATGATGATCTGGTTGTCGAAGGTTCGGATTTTTGTCGAAACGACCGACATCTCGTCAACAAAACCAGATGACCCGCCAACCTGAATATAGTCTCCGGTATCGAATGGCTTCAAAACCATGATCATCAGACCGCTGGCGAGATTGCCTAGCGTTTCCTGAAGCGCAAAGCCAAGAATGAAAGACAAACCACCAAATATTGCAAACAAAGGAGTGACGTTCACACCGAACAAGGCAAGTACAACCAGAATGCCGAGAATAAAGACCGCCCAAAACACTGCGGTCGCAATGAATTTCTTAAGCATCCGCGATATTGTTGGTATCTTTTCAAGACCGCGCTCAGTTAAACGACGCACCATTTTGGCTACAAACATCATAACCCAAACAGCAGCCAAAACACCCAACCCAGCCAATAGAAGACCAGCACCTCCCTCCCAGGAAACCAACCATTGGAGAGCGTTGTGAAATAAAGTCTGTAAATCCGTTGTTTTAAGCACGCCAGTTTTGAGCGCTAATAGATAATCGGTATGCGGTTTCAGGTCTTCTTCGGCGGCACCCTTTAGGGCCCATTCGTTCAAGACCAGTGTGTAATTATCCAAAATTACAGTGCCAGTGTCGTTTATCAAAGAAAGCTGTGATCTCAGGTCATCTTCTTGCGCTTCGTTTCCGGCCTGAAGGCTAAGATTGATACGGGCAATTTCTTCAAGTTGGTTGCGAACATGATCTTGCCAGGCAACAGCAATTTCTGAAAGCTCATCAGTCGTCAGCGGAACAAGCAGTATCTCCAGGTCACCGGCAGAAATTGATTTGTCGGCAACCTGAGTTAAGAGATCTTCTTGCTGTACCTCGGCAGGTTCCTGTTCACTCGCCGCGTTCTGTGCGTACGCTGGAACAGCGTTTGACGTCGAAACCGCCGCAGCAAAGAGCAAAATAACCAAACCGTAGATGTATCGCGTCATGACACTAAAGCTCCCACATAAAGACTGAAGAGATCATAAGGAGACCGAAAAGGTCTGCCATCAAAAATAGTTGGGGGCGACCCACTCACTTGCCGCCCCCGCCCGTTCCGGCCAAAATGAAGCCCGAACGGAAACTGCTGCCCGGCATTCATCAAAGATTGACCCTCAGTCTCAGTCCCAAGACCAGCGGGTCGTTCGAGTTTGATCCGGGATTTTTCAGGTATTGCACGTCTGCCGTCAGTGCCAGATTGTCGGCCAAGTCCAAACGGTAGAAAGCTTCAAGTGTCGTTTGATTGGGCAATCCCGGTGTCGTCAGGTCGGCAACAGTGGCCGCTATGCCAAGGAGATCATCATAGGTGCCAGGTCGCCACATCAAGCCTGCGTTGACTGCACGCCTGGCCAACGCACCGCCGCCATTGGACCATCCCAGCCGTCCGAAGATCATCAGTTGGTTGTCGAATGTATGGTTGGCAGAAAGTGTGGCTCCATATGTTTCCGGTACGCCAACTTGTTGGCGCGCATCCGTGTGAAACATCCCCAGATGAACGTTTGTCAGAAATCGTTTTGATTTTTCGGGCGTCCAGCCGATCTCGGCGTATTTGTAGAATTCGCTACCCCCGGAAAACCACTCGATGTCTGTGAGAGACCCATTGGCATCGCTGACCACCCCTAACGCATAAATTTGATCCGTCAGGTAGCCGCCGACCGTGACACCAAAACCGGGATCGGGGATTGGCAGCACCGGGCTAAACAGGATTGAATAGTTCGAAAAGGTCGTCCTTGGGTTCACGTAACCCAGAATGTCAGAGTAGTCGCCCGGATCGATCCGACCCGCCACCACTCCTCCTCGTCCGTTTGCGAAGGCTTGTTGCCAGTAAGCTACCGACAAGGTCGTGTTCGTGTCCCCAAACGTGACCGCAGTTGCCCCTTGATATCCAATTTGCGCAGGCAGTGCTGAGGGTGCAATGGACTGGCCCAACCGGTGTCGGTTCTCCAGAATAAAAACAAGGCTACCCGGGTTTTCACCACCCCGGTTTGCCAATTCCCACGTCCCAACCATCCTGAGCTGACCGGATGCAGATTCGTCCTGCCCGGTCAGGCTGTGAGAACTGCGTTGGTATAGCGCTTGGTAATCAAAGCTGAGCGCCAATCCTGTGTTTTCCCGAAATCGACCCAAAGCGATTTCGGTTGGATCAATGGCACGGTCCAAACCGGGCCAACGCGAATCTTCCAGCCGGCGCAACCTGTCTTGCTCCTGCTGCGCGCTGGCTGATCCCGGACCACCCAACGATACCTGGGCTGCGGCCTCCAGTTTCGCCTGAGCAGAATTTTCCTGGGCATCAGCAGCACCGCCAAATAGTGCAAAGGCGCTCAATAATGCAGTGGCAAGGGTCGGTCGTGGTGGAAGATACGATCTCTGGTGCGACAAGCCTCCAATCACTTTACGTCATCCACAGCTTTGATTTCGGGAACACGTTCCAGCGCCACAGCCATGTCGGCGCTGCTCATCAATTCGATCATCTGGTAGTCATCCAACAAGCCGTCGCCGAGGCGGCTGACATAGAAGGCCTGGATAAAGCTTGGATCGTCTGGCAGTGAAACGGTGATGTAGTTCTTCCCGTTTCCAAGTCCCCAGTAATAGCTCAAAAGCTCTCCGCCGAGCGCTTCGATCCCGCCTTTCACCGAGGCTGCGCGATCCCCCGGATTGGCGATCTGCATTTCCCAAGCAGTGCTATTGGACGTGCCAATGAACAAAAACGTACGCATGCTTTCGGCGTCTTCAGCAGCGGCAATTGAACCACAGATCGCCATAAAGATGCCAAGGCTGAGATGTTTCACAGTCTTTCCTTTCAGGGAAGGTTTCTTGGCTGAAGTGTGGGGTTATCAAAGATAGACCACCCCACTTTCCTTTATTCCAGCGTATTCTTGTAGAATTTGCCGTCCTTCATGATGACACGGATGGTGTCGAAACCTTCTTCACGCGGTTCCGCGTCAAACCATTTCGGTTGGGCCCCCAAGACAGAAAGATCTTCCAGCGGGTTGCCATCGACGATCAGGATATCGGCGTAGGCTCCTTCTTGGATCACCCCCAACTGCTCCGGATAAGGATTACGTTGGCCAGTCAGCTGCGCCAGTTCGCCCGCGGTCGACGTAGCGGAGACCAGCATGGCATGATTGCCGAACCAATCAGCAAACTGGTACTTTTCGAAATCGCGATGGGCACGGCCCTGATCGAGCGTTGACAGTACTGTATCAACGTTGTGCACGACCTTGGGTTTGTATTTCTTGACAAGCGCGATGAGATCCTTGCTTTGGTCATGTGCAACCGCAAGCTTGATGCCTGCTGGCGTACCCGGTGCAAAGTTCGGGTGCTCAAACAGGATCGGTGAGAACCCGGCGGTGTTGAGGGACCAGAATATCCCTTCATCAGCCATTCGTTTCACGGTTTCTTCTGTGACCATCTGGCCGTGTTCAATGACCTTGACGCCCGCATCCAGTGCCATTTGGACAGTTTCGTCCGTGTAGGCATGCGTGAAAGCATAAGTGTCAAAAAAAGCCGCAACGTCGACCGCTGCCTTTATTTCTTCCACGCTGTATCCAACGGACCAAAGCGGGTCCAATTCCGAGGAAACTCCGCCGCCGACGGTTAGCTTGATTTGCGTGGCCCCATAGCTGAGGTTCCGGCGCGCGGCCGTTCTGATTTCGTCTACGTGTCCGTCGTCAGGGATTTTGGGACAGATGGCGGCGTAATCTAAGAGAGGATCTGGCTCATCTGTCTGGATTGA
>NZ_JBXWNR010000037.1:0-10721 GCF_059610465.1 Ruegeria sp. CDSC085
GTTCTTCTATTCAGGCGGGAGAGCCTTGCGTATTCTTCCGCCAATGCCCTGTTGGATTTGAGGATGCTAGACCGTCCACAACTTGGGCAAACATAGGTGCGCTCACCTCCAGACCCGGAGACCTTGCCCCGCGCCAAGTTCGAACCAGGGTTAGCTGGTCGGCCGCGCCCATCTCGTGGGTCAGGTAACACGCCGTAAAGGTCACAAAGTGGATTGCGGCAAAAATTGACTGAGAAACCTCCAGGTAGGCGAGGAAGCCGAGTTCTCATTTTGTTCGCAGATTTTTGCGAAGCCTTCTTGGGTTCCAGCACGTCACAAGCTCTTATTTCTAAACGAAAACGACCAGCAGGTTAGCTGCTGGTCGATAGATCGTCAACATTTACCTATAGTGGCTTGGCCTCTGGCGCCCTTTTTTTGATCGTCCAATGTCGCAGTTTTGTACTATATGCGGACTTTTCAACCGCTCGGTATCCCGACGCGGACGGCCATTGTCTTCGCTGCACGATTGAATTGAGTGTCGCGCTTGGTGCGATCAACTCGTTCGCGAAACGAAATTCAAAAAGGTTACTTGCCAGCTGTCGGATAGATGAACCCATTTACCGGGTAGGAACTGCCATACCGGCCCGGTTGACTTTCAACCCGGACCACTGTCCAGTCATTGTTTTTCGAGACATCCTTGACGCCCATTTGCAACGACACCTTGTTGCGGTGCCAGTTGGCGTGATTCACAATGACTTCGCGATCGGAGACTATATCGGATACGACGGCCACATGGCCCAGGGGCATCCCGCGGGTTGCCCGAAACGACATTACCGCTCCAACAACCGGTTCCTTGCCTCGCTCAAACGTTTTTCGAGCTTTCCCCCACCAGTCCTTCGCATTGCCGCGAATTTCTATACCGCTAAGGTCTCGCGCGTAGGGCACGCACCACACTCGCTGCCCTCTTGACCGCTTCTTCGAGACCTCTTGCAGAGCCATCAACTGACGTTCAGGATTGAGATCCTCATTGGTTGTGTTTTGCGCGCAGGCAGAGACAAGTGCAAAGAGGCCCACCGCGATCGCGGATCGGGCGGCGCCGGACACGCGTGGCCAAGTCGATTTCTTTCTACGTACGATGGTTTGCAAGACGTTTCATTGCCGGTTCGAAGACTAACGGAGTTGTAAGGCGATCAGGCAAGTTATGGAAAGAGGCCCGTCAACGGCACGGCAAGATTTCGCCGGTTCACATTCCCACGTTCAGGCCGATGCCTGCATGGAAGGCGATTTGTGACGTTAGTGACGCATTCTGAACCGAAACATGGTGTCGGAATCTGGTTCAAACCCGACACGCACCAAACATTGACGCAAAAGAAAAAGAGCCCCCCGAAGGCGGCTCTCTATCGTTGTCCCGAAAGTTGAAATCAGCCGTTCACGCTGTCTTTCAGTGCTTTGGCGATGGTCATTTTCACAACCTTGTCGGCTTCCTTGGTGAAGGTCTCACCAGTTGCCGGGTTGCGGACCTGACGCTCGGGGCGTTCGCGACAGTAGATTTTTCCGACGCCGGGCAGGGTCACTGCGCCACCGGCCGAAACTTCGCGGGTGATCAGGCCGGTGATGGCCTCCAGCGCGGAGTTCGCAGATTTCTTGTCGGTTCCCATTTCCTCAGCGAGAGCAGCAACCAGCTGAGTCTTTGTCATAGGCTTTGCCATTTCTTGGTCTCCTTAACGTGCCCGATCTATAGGGCCTCACCGCGTAACTGTAACGGGATATTGTGGCTAAACACAACGAATAGTAGCGCTGAAAACCCTAAAAATATGGGGAAAACGTTGCTTTTTTGCGTCAGAGAAAGGCTGTTTCGTCGAAGGAGCGCAATTTCCGGCTGTGTAAGCGCTCCAACGGCATGCCGCGCAAGTGCTCCATCGCCTTGATGCCGATGGCCAGATGCCGGCTGACTTGCGTGGTATAGAAGGAAGACGCCATGCCCGGCAACTTCAATTCTCCGTGCAGGGGTTTGTCCGAAACGCACAGCAAAGTGCCGTACGGAACGCGGAACCGATAGCCGTTCGCTGCAATGGTGGCACTTTCCATATCCAGCGCGATTGCCCGGGACTGACTCAGACGCTGGACCGGACCGGACTGATCGCGCAATTCCCAGTTTCGGTTGTCGACCGAGGCCACTGTGCCTGTTCGCATGATCCGCTTCAGCTCGTAACCTTCCAGTTTGGTCACCTCGGCCACGGCGTGTTCCAGCGCGACCTGCACTTCGGCCAGAGGCGGGATCGGCACCCAGACCGGCAGATCGTCATCCAGAACCTTGTCTTCGCGCAAATAAGCATGGGCCAGAACGAAATCGCCCAATGCCTGTGTGTTGCGCAACCCGGCGCAGTGACCAACCATCAGCCACGCGTGCGGGCGCAGAACTGCAATATGGTCGGTGGCGGTTTTTGCATTGGATGGGCCAACACCGATGTTCACCAGCGTAATTCCCGAACCATCTTCGCGCTTCAGGTGGTAGGTTGGCATTTGTGGCAGTTTCAGCGGTTGTTCGATAGGTGCCTTGGGGTCCGTGATCTCGGCATTGCCGGTTGAAACAAAGCTGGTATAGCCGCTGGCAGGATCCGCCAATTGCTCGCGGGCGTAGTTCTCGAATTCCGAGACATAGAACTGGTAGTTTGTGAACAACACGTGGTTTTGAAAGTGACCTGCGTCAGTTGCGGTATAGTGTGCCAGCCTCGCAAGCGAATAATCCACGCGTTGGGCAGTAAAAAGAGACAAGGGACCAACAGCGTCTTCATGGTCATGCACACCATTGACGATGTCATCATTGGTGGTTGTCAGGTCAGGAACGTCAAACACATCGCGCAGGGTGAAGTCAGCCGCCCCCTGATGAGGTACAACCAGATCGGGATTGTTTGCCACGGCAAAATGCACCGGAATCGGTGTGTCCGACGCCGCAATTGTCACAGGCTGGCCATGGTTCTTGATCAACAGTGCGATCTGTTGGGTCAGGTAGGATCTGAACAAATCCGGGCGCGTCACCGTCGTGGCGTGAACGCCGGGTTCGGACACGTGACCAAAGCTCAGGCGGCTGTCGACTTGGGCATAGGTCGAGGTTTTGATGCGAATTTCCGGGTAATAGGCTCTATATCGCGCGGCAGGCGCTCCATTTCCCATGGCTTCCGAGAAACTGTCGCAAAGGAAATCGGTCGCCTGGACGTAAAGCTCTTCCAGCCGTGCAACGGCGGCGGCGGGATCGGTAAACTGCTCTGGCGCGGGTGCTTCGGGGGTCAGGAGTGTTGTCATGCCAATGGTTCCAGAAGATCTATTTTTTCAAATGTGCGCACGTCGACCAGTCCGAGATCCGAGATTCGAAGTTCCGGAATTACGACCAGCGCCAGCAGTGAGTGCTGCATGTACGCGTTGTTCAGATGACAGCCACAGTCCTGCATGGCTTGCACCATCTTATCAGCCTTGGCCGCGACTTCGGCAGCAGGACTGTCGGACATCAGGCCAGCGATGGGCAGTTCGACCAGCGCCAGTTCCCGCCCGTCACGGTACAAGGTGATGCCACCGCCCATTTCGGCCAGGCGGTTTGCGGCCAGCGCCATCTGATCCCGGTCCGTACCGACGACGATCATGTGGTGACTGTCATGCGCCACGGTCGAGGCCATGGCCATTTTTCCCTGATATCCAAAGCCCGAAACGAAAGCGTTGGTGACACCCCCGGTGGCCCGGTGCCGTTCAACCAAAGCGATCTGACACACCTCGCCTTCGCCTTCGACCAGACCGCCAATGATCGGCAATTCTGCTTTCAGCGCCTTGGTCGGCGCCTGGTTCTCCACCACGCCGATGACGTTGGCCTGAACTCTGTTGGCTCCTTCCGGTGCCTTGATCTCAAAATCGGCCGACGTCAGTTCATGCCCCAGGTGAACGGTGTTGCGCGCTTTTTCGGGCCAGTTCAGATGTGGACAATCCATCTTGATGGCTCCGTTTTCCGCTACCACCTGCCCGCGGGCCATCACCATCGCAATCGGCAACTCAGTCAGATCTGAACTGAGGATGATGTCCGCTCTTCGCCCCGGAGTGACGGATCCGATTTCGCGCTCCAGCCCGAAATGAGTTGCCGTGTTGATCGTCGCCATCTGCAGCGCAACCAGAGGGTCGCACCCACAAGAAATGGCATGACGTACGACGCGGTTCATATGCCCGTCATTTACCAATGTGCCGGAATGACAGTCATCCGTGCATAGAATGAAGTTGCGCGGATCCAGCCCTTTTTCGGTCACGGCAGTGATCTGGCTTTCCACATCATACCAGGCCGAGCCCAGACGCATCATCGAGCGCATCCCCTGGCGAACCCGGGCAATGGCGTCGGCCTCGCATGTGCCTTCGTGATCATCTGCCGGGCCACCGGCCACGTAAGCTGCAAAATCAGGCCCCAAATCAGGCGAAGCATAGTGCCCTCCGACGGTTTTCCCGGCCCGTTGAGTGGCGGCTATTTCGGCCAGCATCTTGGGATCACCATGGATCACACCTGGGAAATTCATCATCTCACCCAGCCCGATGATACCGGGCCAGTTCATCGCCTCGGTCACGTCTTCGGGCGTGATTTCACAGCCTGTCGTTTCCAACCCGGGTGCGGATGGTGCGCAGGACGGCATCTGAGTGAAGATATTGACCGGTTGAATCATCGCTTCGTCATGCATCATGCGCACGCCGTCCAGACCCAGCACGTTGGCGATCTCATGCGGGTCGGTGAACATGCTGGTCGTGCCATGGGGGATGACCGCACGTGCAAATTCGGCCGGAGTCAGCATGCCGGATTCGATATGCATATGCGCGTCACACAAGCCGGGCAAAATGTAACGCCCTTGCGCGTCGATGATTTCTGTTTCCGGACCGACGCAATGCGAGGCATTCGGTCCGACAAAGGCAATTCGCCCGGCGGCAATCGCCACAGAATGATCGGGCAGCAATTCGCGGCTGTGTACGTTCGCCCAGATTCCGCCCTGAATGACCGTGTCTGCCGCCTCACGTCCGGCTGCAACTGCGATCAATTTAGGGGCGACTTCGGGCCAGCTTGGGAAGGGTATGTATTCCATGGCTCAACTTTCACGAATGCGCCAGCGGGTGCAACCCCGGTTCTTCGCTGTTATGGAATCCTCATGTGTATTGGGTATGCCTTCTGGTCCGGGCGCGCCCGCAGCGCGTCAGCGCTGCTCGGCCCAACCTACGAAGATGCCCCGGCGGGGCATTGCCGTTGGGCGGGAGTAATCCCCTTTATGCCGCAGCCCCGATTTCTCGCCGTACCCAATCAGCAAAGGCTACGGCTCCGGGTGTATCCTCGGCCTGTGGGGATAACAGCAGATAGTAGGACTCCGGCATTTGAACGCGGTGCTCAAACGGCGCAACCAGTTGACCGCGCTCGATCAGATGACACGCGATAGTATCATGAGCCAGGCACAGACCGCCGCCAGCCATGACCGCTGACAGGCAAACCAGATAGGTGGTCGCGTAGGTTATCGGCGAATTTTCCCAATTTAGGCCCTGATCTTCCGCCCAACTTGGCCAGTTGGACAGCAGGTTGGAGCAGTCGAAAAGTGGCTGTTCCTGAAGATTTTCCAGACACACCTGATATCCGGGAGCGCAGACCGGATAGTAGTGTTCGGTGCGCAGAATTTCGGTTCGGACTGTATCCGACGGTCGAAGCGAGAACCGAATCTCGACCGCTGCGCCTTCGGCCATTTCGCGCGACTCCCAAAGCTCGGTGAAGATATTCAGTTGAACATCCGGATGTTCTGTCCGAAATGCCGGCAGGCGCGGGGCCAGCCAGTTGACGGCAAAGCCGATGTTGCATTGCACCTGCACCGCGTTTGGCTGCGCACCAGTAACCGCCCGGGTTCCGCGCATAAGCGTCCGGAAGGCCTCTCGCACAACTGGCAGATATGTGATTCCGGCCTCGGTCAGTTCCAATGCTTTGGGTCGACGCAGAAACAGTGGCTGCCCCAGATGCCCTTCCAGAGACTTGATCTGTTGGCTGACGGCGCTTTGCGTCATGTTCAGGTCTCGCGCCGCGCCAGTAAACGAGAGATGGCGTGCGGCGGCTTCAAAAGTGCGCAACCAGCCCAGCGGAGGAAGCGAGTTCTGCATCTACATAACCTCGGCATAAGTTCAGCTAATGGGATAGTCGTGTTTTTTTCGTTGGTCAAACCGCCGGACCCCATGCAGGTTTGGCCACGACCAGCCGCGAAAGGAGCCAAGCATGAGCCTCACCAGTCTTCGTCCCAATATCGACCATTGGTCAGAGCGCGTGGATATGGCCGCCACCTTCCGCTGGACGGCCCGGCTAAACATGCATGAGGCGGTTGCCAACCATTTCAGCCTGGCGGTGAATGATGACGGCACGCGGTTTCTGATGAACCCCAATCAGGTGCACTTTGCGCGCATTCGTGCCTCGGATCTATTGTTGCTGGATGCCAAAGACCCGCATGTGATGGAACAACCTGGTGCCCCGGACCCGACGGCCTGGGGGCTGCATGGCTCAATCCACCGCCACTGCCCTCATGCGCGTTGCGTCATGCATGTGCATTCGATCTTTGCGACTGTTCTGGCCTCTTTGGCCGACAGTTCATTGCCGCCAATCGATCAGAACACGGCAACCTTTTACGACCGTTACGTGGTAGATGAAGAATTTGGAGGTCTGGCCTTTGAAAGTGAGGGTGAACGCTGCGCCGGGATGCTGTCCGATCCCAGGAAGAAGGTCATGATCATGGGCAATCACGGTGTTCTGATCATCGGCAGCGACCCTGCCGATGCCTTTAACAGGCTGTATTATTTCGAACGCGCGGCCGAAACCTACATTCGTGCCTTGCAGACCGGACTACCCCTGCGCGTCTTGTCCGATGATGTTGCCGAAAAAACAGCGCGAGAGCTGGATGACTATCCCGATCAGGCCGAAGCGCACCTGCGTGAGATCAAAGCAATCCTTGATTCCGAAAGTTCGGACTACGCGACCTGAGGCGAATGCGATGCACATGGTTGAAGCGGGTGGCTTGGTTGCGTCCGGATAACCGGACTCAAACCCGTTCAAACAAAGCGATCAGGGCGGTGTCATCCTTGTTGGGGCCAGCTGCGAGATCTCCGTATATACGGATTTCGGGCAGGGTCAGGTTGCGAATCTGACCCTGTTCCAGTTTGCGGAACGCTTCAGCAAAACCCAGTTCCTTGAAATGGCGCGCATTGATCGAAAGGGCAAACTGCGCCCCGTGGCGAGCCACGCGTAACAGCGCGGGCAGCACCTCGGGGCCCAAATGACCATGTGTGAAAGTGCCGGATGAAACTATGCCGGAATAGCTGTGACGCGGAACAGGGATGCCCTGTGTCAGATCAGCCTCGATCGCGTCCCGGTAAATGTCCTTGCGCATCGCCTGATCCAGCATTTCTGCGCTGATATCGGTTGCATCAATGGGTCCGACGCCAAGCGCCGACAACACCGCGCCGCACAGGCCGGTTCCCGCTCCGACATCCAGAACGGGCCCCTGACCACCCGCACCGACAAATGCCCGAGCCGTGTGGGTGTGAAGCTGATAATCTTCGCGCGCAGCGAAACCGTCATCATAATCTCCCGCCCACTCTGCATAGAGCTGTTTGTTCTCGTCCGGAGAACTCAGCGCGTAGGCCGAATGCAGGTCAGGTGTTTTCTTGCTCATGACCAACAGAAAGGCGCAATCGAAGATTCGATTCAAGTGCGTCCATGCGGCGCTTGCATCCCGGCACGGCGCAGATCATCAAAGGTGCATGACCAAGATGCTCTTTTCATTTGGCCATGGCTATTCTGCTCAGGCCCTGTCCCGAATCCTTGCCCCGAAGGGCTGGAAAACTGTTGGCACGACGCGAGACCGTGAAGGGATGGCTGCAATTCGGGCCTCTGGCGCCGAACCGCTGATCTGGCCGGGTGAGGCGCTGAACCTCGATGGGGTGAGCCATTTGCTGATCTCGACTGCGCCAAATGAAGAAGGCGATCCGGTGTTGGCGGCGCTGGGCGATGAAATCGCCAAGCGGGCCCGTCAATTCAAATGGGTGGGCTATTTGTCGACAACGGCCGTCTATGGCGACCATCAGGGTGGGTGGGTTGACGAAGACACGCCGCCTGCACCGACCGCCAGGCGCGGCAGATGGCGTATGCTGGCCGAGGAGCAATGGTCGGCAATTCCGGGGCTGCCTGTTCATATCTTCCGTTTGGCGGGTATCTATGGACCGGGGCGCGGGCCGTTTTCCAAGCTCAGGCGTGGTGGATTGCGGCGCATTATCAAACCGGGGCAGGTGTTTTCGCGCATTCATGTGGAAGACATCGCGCAGATCTTGAAAGCCTCGATGATGAAGCCGAATCCGGGACGGATCTATAATGTATGTGACGACGAACCTGTCCCGCCGCAGGATGTCATTGGATACGCTGCCGAGTTACAGGGTTTGCCCCTGCCTCCTGCAGTCCGGTTCGACGACGCCGATCTGACGCCGATGGCGCGCAGTTTCTACAACGAAAACAAGCGGGTTCGAAACGACCGGATTAAGGATGAGCTTGGTATTGATCTGATCTATCCCAATTACCGGGTTGGGCTTGAGGCCCTGATGAAGGGCCAATAGTGCATTTACAAGGCAGCCGCCTTGATCATGTCTGCGGCCTTTTCCGCGATCATGATTGTGGGTGCATTTGTATTGCCCGACACTAAGGTCGGCATCACCGAGGCATCAACGACTCGCAGACCTTCAAGCCCCCGCACACAAAGCTGGGGGTCGACGACCGCCATTTCGTCCACGCCCATTTTGCAGGTGCCTACAGGGTGATAGATCGTGTCGGCGCGGGCGCGGATATGCTCCGCCCAATCAGCGTCGGTTTTGGCAGTATCCGTACCGAACAACTCGTTGTGCCGATAGTTGTCTAATGCAGGAGCCTGCAGGATGTCCCGTGTCATTCGCGCGCCCTTGATCATTGTATCCAGATCGCGTGCATCTGAAAGAAACCCCGGATCAATAGAGGGTACTTCCATTGGGTCGGAGCTGTTCAAACTGACTGTCCCCCGGCTGTCCGGGCGCAGTTTGCAGACATGACAGCTATATCCGTACCCGTAGTGCAGTTTGCGGGCATGATCATCGACCATTGCGATAGTGAAATGCAGCTGGATGTCGGGACGCTCTAGGTCAGGGGAGGTTCTCAAAAACGCCGCGCCTTCGGCAAAGGGGGTAGCCGCCATCGAGACGCCCGTCTTGCCCCATCGATGAACATGCTTCAGCATTCGCGCTGCCCCTGCCGGGCCGATCCCAAAATTGTCTGTATCTCTGGTTTTGAAGATCAAAGTGAAATCCAGGTGATCCTGCAAGTTCTTTCCCACGCCGGGCAACTCGTGGCGAACAGTGATTCCGTGCGGTTCAAGATCGCTCATTGCACCAACACCCGAAACCTGAAGCAGTTGCGGCGATTTCAAAGCGCCTGCGCACAGCAGGACTTCGCGCTTCGCCCGAATGGCGATGTCTGCGCCCTTGCCTCTCGCCCGGTATACAACGCCCGACGCGCGCTTGCCCTCAAAGCTCAGCCTACTGGCATGTGCATGCGTGATGACCGTCAGGTTCGGGCGGTCGGAAATTGGAAAAAGATAACCAGCCGCCGCAGAACAACGCTCACCATTCTTTGCCGGGTCGTGAAACTGTGTAACCTGGTACAGGCCGACGCCTTCGTTGTCGCCTCGGTTGAAGTCTTCAGTATAGCGGTGTTGGAGTTGCTGAGCGGCTTGAATGAACGCAAGGGTGATTGGACGAGGTTCTTTTTGCAGAGAAACATGCAACGGCCCCCTGTCGCCATGTACGCTGTCAGCGCCAAGCTCATTGTTCTCGGCCCGTTTGAAATATGGCAATACGCTGTCCCAGTCCCAGCCGTCGCAGCCCAGATCGGCCCAGCCATCGTAGTCCTGCCGCTGACCGCGTACATACAGCATGGCGTTGATTGCGCTTGAGCCGCCCAGTGCCTTGCCGCGTGGTTGATAGCCCTTGCGCCCCTTCAACCCGGGTTGCGGGACCGTTGCAAAAGCCCAGTTGTTGATCTTGGGGCGCCCCCGTAGTGCGGCAACAACGGCGGCAGGCATTCTGACGAAAAGGCTGTTCCCACCGCCACCAGCTTCAAGCAGGCAGACACTTGTGGATGGATCTTCGCTCATGCGATTGGCCAGCACCGAACCGGCCGAACCTCCGCCTACGATGATATAATCGAATTCCATGCTATCTTTCGCACCTCTCGCGACACCATAGCCCCTATGAGCGTTCGGGCAGCGTTACCATCTCTGTTGTGAGAGTGCGTTAATCGCTCGAAAAAACAATTGTGACCCCAAGTCAGTTTCTTGCGTGCTCTGAACGATATTCTTGATAGTCAGGTCTGCGTCGATCGAAGGACCCAAGGGTGTTTTACAAGCCGCTCTTTTCTGCCTGGACTCTCGATTCCATCTCAGAAGCGAATGTATCTGGTTCTTCTCGGGAAATCTGCACAACGAACGTGAGCTGGAGAGATTGATTTGTTAAAGTAAATTGTTGTTTTCATTAACTAACATAAGAAATCGACGAAAAATGTGGAGTTTTTTCAAAATGGGGGTTGCAGGTCCCAGACCTAATCCGTAAATACCCCTTCACCGGCGCTGCTGAGGCGGTGCTGACGGGCTGGAGAGACGGTCGGACGCATCGGAGAGACGGTGGAGACG
>NZ_JBXWNR010000038.1:0-8348 GCF_059610465.1 Ruegeria sp. CDSC085
TATTTGCAGAGATCGTAGGATAAGTTTGTCTGATAAGTCGCTGTCGCTGGCCGCTCCAAAAATTTGCGACACATCCCCAGGCGGTCGTATTTGGTGACGGTCACAACATCGCCATCGCGGAGCTGCTCCAGCATCTTGTCGAGCTCCGGTCGCACACGCTTCGATCCGCTGATCCTGTCCGCAAAAACCCTCTCGGCTCCTGCAGCCGAGAGGGCGTCGGTCTGTGAATCCAGGTTCTGGTCATCAGTGCTGACGCGGGCATATCCAACAATCATGCCTCACTGTGACAAAAACCTGCCAAAACCACAAAGGTTTTGCCGGGGGTTTTTGTCATGGCTAAGAAATTGTTCTTTGGTGAGGGAAAGGCTTTTGGACAAAAACGACCGTTTTTGGCGAAAGCGTGCGAGTTGGTACAGCATTTGGTGTGCGGATCGATTGTCCGCTTGGTTGCTGAAGCAAAAACACGAAAGCCATGCAAAGAGCGTCGCACTGTAAAGCAAATGCACGCTGATCAGGTAAAGATGAGGATTGACTGACGGCTCTACCAACCGCCGCTCGCGTGGGAACTTCGTCTTTGCCTCAACACCGGGCTATCGCGCAAAGGTTGAAGGTGAGTTGGCGGTCATAGAAGACGGTTTATGATTTTGAGTTCCAGATTGTGCCAGAGCAACACTTTAAGACTTCACCGCATAGAAGGAGCACCTGTTCGAATCTCGACCACTCATTGCAAGTTTCTGGTCCGCTACAGTGCCTACGACTTGAACGCGCCCTAGCAGCAGCCCCCAGTTGATCTCTGCCGTCAACCGCCGTCCATTGAGCCTCCCAGAAAACTGCCCCCGAAAACCCTGCGATTGCTGGACGCGACCGCCGTAGCGGTTTCCGCCAGCATGGCGCACATTCAATACTCCAGTAATTTTCGTTCGACCAAGCTTGCTAGACGGCCCGCAATTGGACGTGAAACGCCAAATGCCCGACATGTTGCCAGGTCCGATCGCGATTGGGGGCGGAGGCAAATACATCCGCTCGTTTTCTGGATCGGTGCGCCAAGCGGCAAGAGCTGCTTCTGACATGGCTTGCAATCGGAGATGCTGGTCGGCACTCAGATACCCAGTGACCTCAACGCCCTGAGCAACTTGCCATGCGCTAAGCGCAGATCGAGTACCGCGCCCAATAACGCCGTCGACGCCATTTGGGTCATAACCCATGACCAGAAGCCTTGCCTGAAGGTCACGGATTCCCTGCTTGTCGAGTCCGAGCGCAGCTTCAGAAACCTTTGATCCTTGCGTCAAATGTGATGGAAGAACTCCAGTTCTAAGCTGGTTCTTGTCGTTAGCATTGCTTTCCGTTGGCTTAATTCTAGTAGAGTCTTCGATGGCAGTGCTTTTTGCCTCATCACCATTCTCCAATCTCGCATTGAGCCCGGCCACGTCTATTTCACCGACTGACTCGGCCAGCAGCACGCTGATGGCGAGGTCCGAGGATGGGTGTTCATTAATAATCCGGTCCAGCAGATGTCGTACGGCGACAAGGGTCGGCAGTGAACTCTCCGGCCCCTCGTATATGCTCTCTGCCTCTGCCAGAATGGCTTCGGGGCTCTCTTGCGCCACAAGGGGGGACGCCACAAAGACAAAAAGCGCCACCGATAGCCAAAAACCTATCCTCAATACACCCATAATCTCACTCTAAACCCTTGTTAGTCAGCAGCTTCGAGAAGCTTGCCAGATATGTCAACGCTGCCTAACCTTTCCTATCAGGGTCTAAGCGGTAGGTGTCGATGTTCCATTTCAGGCTAATCTCTGTGCCGGTGGCACTTCTTTTTGCAAGTGTTTCGTTCGCGTTTGGGCAAACCAATGAGGATACCGCTAACCGATTGCTGATCGACGCCGCAACCGGCAGTGGTGGTGCCTCTGACCCGCTCTACAAGCGACGCCTACTGTCGGTCTTGGTTGAAGAATTTCCCAAAACGGCAGCAGCCCGATCGGTTGCCTTGGGAACTGTAAGTATTCCGGATCTTCCTGACTCACCAGAATTCCACCAGTTGTTGGTTGAAGGGAGCGGTATCACTGGATTCGAACACGGTGAGTTCCCTTCGTATGGTGCCACCACTCATCCTGGCATCGACATAGGGCTGCCCGGGCAAGCCGATTGCGGCCTACCTGTAACTGCACCACTTTCTGGTAGTGTCGTGCGGGTGGTTGCCTCAGATGTACCGGACTCGGAACTTGAGCGGATAGGAATTGATCGGGCTCGTAGTGATCGTGATTTTGATCACAATACGGGTAACGCAGTTATTCTTCGGCATGGAAACACGAGTTCGACGTACTCGATCTACCTTCATCTTCAAAGCACACCGTCCAATTCCAACGGCGAGCCTTGGCGCATTGGTATGACCGTTCCTGCTGGCGCCCAGATTGGAAAAATCGGCGACACTGGTGCAGCAGAGGGCTGCCACCTGCATTTCGAAGCCCGAAATTTCGAGGGGACTTATAAGTACCTTCATCCAGCGTTCGGCAACATCTACCCGCCAGGGGACATCTCCGACACAGATGTTTTTGTTGAGGACTGGATAGACCCGGAATCATTTCTTCGCCGAGCATTTTTGGATCGGCATCTTGGAACAGGAGGTCCTGTGGCGACTTCGGTCGGGGCTGTCCCAGCACCTGAGTTTCCGGGCACCCATGCGGAGAGTACCGCACAAACCACCGGAATTGCCACCTCCGATGAGGGACCGACAGAGTCCGAGATTCGACCAGGTGATTGGATAGAAACGAGCGAAGCGCGCCGGGTTGTACGAACCGGCGAGACAGTCGGTGACCTCTCGATCGATGCCGATGGAAGCACGCGGTATCGCAAAGAGTTGCTCTTTTCCGCCGCAACCGACCCCGCTGCGACCGAAGTGCGCCTTTTTTTCTCTCCGGACGCGAGAAGTGCGCTTGTTATCCAGTGGGATCTTGACTGGGGTGGGCTACGCGCAGCTCTGATCAACCTGGGAACGCGACAAATTCTCAAAAGTGATCTTGTCCCCGAGACGGCGGTCAGGGGAAAAGCAGAAGCAATGAACGTTCGGCAACCCATGTTGCCAGTCGCTTGGTCGCCCGATAGCAAGTATGCTGCGATCCCGCTGTCGCTGACGGAGTGGCAGGCAGACCTTTTGTTGATAGATGCGGAGACTGGCAATCAAGCCGTACTAAAAACAGACGAACTTCAGCCGGGTCAATGGTCCTTCCCGAAGCTCGAAACGCTTCGTTGGGACGCAGATGACTGGGCGTCGATCGATTATGACGTACTTGCATGCTCGGATACTGACTGCACTGCGCCGAAAGTCGTCGGCTCGATATCCAGCGGACACCGAATTACCCACTTGCTAAAGAGAGCAACGACTCAGCCAGTGACCACATCAGGGGAGGAATGGACGGCGGCGATTGTGCATTCCGGAGGCTATGGGCGACCCGAATTGACCGGGTGCATGTGGGCTTCTGAGAAATCAACAGTTGAATGTCTGCGCGATGACGGTGCCAGCGAAGAAACCCTTCGTTTCGCTCACGCAAGAGCTGCGGAAGGTGGAGAAGGACCGGAGATACCAATCGATTTTCGTGAGTTGGGAAAGGTAGATATTGCTGTCTTGGATGCATTGTCGATGAATGGAAACAGGTATGACTATTTCGTCAACACGTCTCCCGAGACTATCTCTTATCCGATCTATCCGGAGCGTGAGCTGTCAATTCTCGCTTCACGTGGGGATAGACGGGCGCAGTCAATCCTTGCTCAATTCCCGGGAGCCACGGCATGGAAACCATTTATCGGTGGAATGCGCATATTGCCGAATGGGGATCAAAGATTTTCGACAGCCGTTTATTGGACCGAGAGCTGTCGTGCGTGCCCGATCGTTGGATATAACATCGCAACCGTGGACTACGATCATACTGGGCGGTTGAGCGCCTCCCAGACTCGGGGCGTGTTCGACAACGCTGGCTTGGGAGGAAGATTCTATAACCAATACACCGCCGACGACTTGCGCAGACATCCAAAGCTGGTGCAGTTCTTCCTGAATCTGCGTGGTTACGAGGCGGGTCCAATGGATGGTGTTACTGGCGCGCGAACCGAGCAGGCATTGCGGGAATTCCAGCGGGAAAACGGGCTCCACCCGGTGACAGGGCAATCAAACTGGGCAACCATAGTAGCTTTATCCGACATGGACACGGTGTTTCGGAATGGCTCTACCAACAGTACCGGCACAATGCCGCAGCCCACAATCACCGCTTCCGCCACCTCCACAGCCTCCCATCCCATTCCCGCAGGCGCATCCACGAGCGTAGCGCAACTGACCTCGGCTTTGGCCTTCGGACGGCAGCAAACAGCGGTAGTCGATGTTAACGGCTGCGAGCTATTGGTCTACCAACGTGAACCAATCAAAGTGAAAACGCATTCCGCCGGGGGATGGAGCGACTGGATGGGCAGCACGACGCGGGGGGAAAGTACAGTGGGTGAACAGACCACCATAACTACAGTTAGCTTCGGAGACATCGGTCGATATGGACGGTTCGAAGGAGGATCGGCACTAACACTCGTCGCAAAGGAAGGGCGTGCGTTCCAGATCGAAAGAACAACCCGACGCACGGATAATCCGAACCTCAACACATCACAACAAGAGCCCATCCCTCATTTGGTCATTCCGCTGCCATCCCACGAACGTTACGACATCGCTATGCCGCTAATCCGCCAGTATATGGATACTTGCAACACCATCGGCACCGCTGGAGGCACCGTTGCCGATGGTCCGGACGCTGATCTTGTCAGCGAACTGATCGCCCATGAAAAGCTGCGACAGCACGCGGCGCGGGTCATGTTCGTAGATGGTGCCTTTGAAGATGCGATTGCTCAAGGACTTGTCGCGCGCATGATGCAACACGCCCAGCAAGGCATCACCAATCATGGCAATTCATGGGAAGCTGCCGTTACCGCGCGCGGGCAGGCGCAGGGGATCGCCTCGGCAACCCCGCATTTCCTGGTTATGGCGGAAGCGCAACCATTGTCTGTCATAATCACCGACAAATCCGATGCCTCGCAAGATCAGGATGTTTTGACGGTTGATTTTCTGTGGCACTATCAGAGCGCATCGCTGGTCGTGCAACGTTTCGGCGAACGCGGCGGCAACGGGCGAGCGCAGTTCCGGCGGCGGGAGGGCAGCTGGCGGCTGGAAAGAGTGAGCAGCAATGGAAATGGCCTCGCATTTCCAACAACTCAAGCAGTTCAGGACGCAGCCGATGCAGATATCATCTCGACCCGTAAAGAAGGCGGTCCTTGGCACTTTGCGGAGCGGGAACAAACATTCGTTCCGATCGAGGGTGAGCCACTTCTTACATCAACTGAGCGGGCTGCGCATGATGAAAGTTCGAACCAGTCGTTGGCTGAGGTAGAGTCCACGAAGCGCGATTCGATTTTAAAGCTGTTGACCAATAACCGCGAATACTCCGGCAGTAACTGGAGATACGCATATCTCCTGAAGGGCTCATGGTTTGAGTTCATGCAGGGGACGGTTACTTTTGGACTCGCTGTTGAAGAGCTGGATCCCGCAACCGGGCAATTTCGTGGTGGCATTCAACCTCTCGAAGTGGAGGCAGGTTTCCTCGCGGGATTTCGAATTCTAAGAACAGAGTTAGGTTACATTGAAGGCCGATTGGATCCTTCAAGCCATGTGCTTGAATTCGATTACTTCCGTGCAACCGGTCGTCCTGGGAGCCTGGCCCCTTTAGGTCAAGCAATAGTTTCTGGAATTCGAATGCACCCAAGGTTTGACAGTGCCGGAAAGGTTTTAGGCTGGAGTTCCAGCGAGACCGACCCGGCCGACATCACAGGAAAGTTCGGTGAGGCAACAGGTGTGCTGACGATCTCAAACGAAAAGTGGGTTCCATGAGCACCAACTTTTCTGGATCGTCAGCCTTTGGTCCATCGCGACGATCCTTTCAAGCGCGGGCAAATGATAGCCCCGTGCGCTTTGCGGGCTGACCGAATTGTCTCTGCGGCTTAGTGCTTAGTATTGGTCAAAATCCGCCGAGAGCGGCAAACTCTTCGTCAGTAAACCCTGCTTTCCTAGCATAATATCCAGCACTTCCAGTTCTGAACCCAGAGTTGTTGGCATTATGGATATCAGTCAATGCACCTCTGCCACTTGTAAAGTCTTCCAAGTTCTCTTGTTCAGAAAAGAACTCTACCATATCAAGGAGCATTTTGTTTGTCGCGCCAAATGCTGTTCCCGCAACGGATGAACTGGCCCCTCCAAAGTGAAGAGCTACATCGTATGCGTGTCCAACGGTGAAAGTGTTTTTGGCCCAAGTTTTTATAGATATTCCCCCACCAGAAGTACTGCAACTTCCGGCATGGACACCCACACCTAGCGAAGAAAAGACAACCGTCAGGGCAACAGTTTTCCCCCATTTAATTGCGCTCATTTCAATCTCCTTTGCAAAACCTTTACCATATCTGAGTAACTTTTCACATTGTATTGCTTATCGAGCAAAATGAACTTTGGTAACCTGTTGACCCGCTTTGAGGCATTTATTACTTCAACAGTAGCAGCTATCGCTTGGCGCTTTTTGGGGTCAGCAGCACAAACTTTGAATTGAGCTGAGGTGATGCCGCCAGTTTTTTGAGCTTCGTACATTGCTCTTCCGGCAGTCTCTGCACTTATCGAAGAGCCACCTCGACCAGAGCCTGCAATAACAGTGTAATAGCTGATTAACGCACGAATTCTCTTCTTTGGTGTCATACAAAGAAAACCAGCTATTCTATTAATGTCCCGCTCATGCCTCGGATACAAAACCACCATAAGTTCAATTCCATTAAACTCTGGCGATCCCGAACCGATCTTCTGCATTGTCTGTAGGAAAGTTCTAGCACAATTCACACAAGACGGTGACACCACAAGAGTCGAAGAGCCTACTATCTGAGGTTCTGTGATTGAGAATAGAGGTAAGTCATTGCTGGTCACTATCCTCTTGTTTGTTTGGGCGAAAATTACCCCAGGGAATAACATCGTCAGAAGGGCTAATGTTATCCCAAAGAAAGCTTTGCGGTTCTCATACTGGTACAAAATCTGAACTCCGGCTGAAAATGTACCTTACTATACCCAACATTCGCCAAGATGGTCAGTACTTGTTCTTTGAATGATGTGGTGCGCTCCTAGGCTCTTCTCGCCGATGTGATCCTCCCCCTCTGAAGTGGTCCGCCGTTATGGTTATGAAAAAGGAGAAGCAGATCGCAAACGTCTGCTGATCACTGAGACCGGAAAATGGGGAATTTTTCTTCGCCAATTTTGGGGATTCTTGAAACGGCATTCTCAAGTCTAGAGGAATTCGTTGAGAGCAATATCACGACCCTAGACCTATGACGGCCAGACGGGTTCGTTCTATTCGAAAAACGTCGCCTCAGTCCCGTCAAGAATGGCTGGCAGTTCAGTGACTGAGGCCTAGATCTAGGTCAGTTTCGCTGTCAATTTCGCGCTCGCGCTTCGGCTCATCACGGTGCTCCCGCCCGTCACCACGCTCCAATGTCTCACGCGGCTTGTTCAACACGCCCTCCAGTCGTTCCCGAATTGATGGCTTGTCCACACCATCATCGCCCCAATCTACCCCGGTCTCTTCCGACCGCCCCAAGGTTTCCCGCAACCGGTCATTGACACGCCGCAGGTCTGAGGGTTCTTCGACACTCTGCCCACCGGCTTCCGGTTCCTCGCGCCCGACAATCCGCGCCAGCCGGTCCCGAATATCACCAGAGCTGCGCTCCACACCCCGATCCTTGCTGGCCGCAGCCCGAAGCGCCGCCAGACCGGCCGACACACGCCCCTGTCCCGCTTCACGCTCAGCCCCATAGGTCTCCCGCGCCAGATCTAGACGTTCCCGCATGTCGACAAAGAGCGCCCGCGCCTGGCGGGCCGCATGAACCGCATTGCCCCGCTCGGTGACAGGTTCATAGTCGCGGCCCTCACGCTCGGCCGCACGCATCTCGCGGCGTTCCATCGCATTGGCCGCTGGTCCCAACTTGACCTCCGGATCACGGTCCAGCTCCTCGGCCTTCAGCGCGTCACCCTGGCTCAGAGCCTCCTCACGCTGCGCCTCCAATGACCGGTGATCGACGCGCTCCACCTCCCCGACCCGTTCAAGCGCGTGGTTCTGCAATTCAGCCCAGACACCGCGCATCTGCTCGATCTCAACGCCACCGGTTTTCGCGGAATCAAGCACACGGGTCTTGGATGTGAACCCCTCCGGTTCCAGCTGGATGTGTCGCAAACTCTGGGGTCTAGTTGACGAGTATGCCTGATCTAAGGTTTGTACGCGTCGAATTGTTTTCGA
>NZ_JBXWNR010000039.1:0-6538 GCF_059610465.1 Ruegeria sp. CDSC085
ATCAATCCAGACAGATGAGCCAGATCCTCTCTTAGATTACGCCGCCATCTGTCCCAAAATCCCTGACGACGGACACGCGTTCAAAAGCGTCCTCGACATGCTCGGTCCATGCAGGATCACCGGTTTCAACGACAGTGAAACCATAGGGAGCATACAAGTTTTCAATGACGGTCTTTTGGTCCTCGGGGAAGCTTGCAATCAGCCGGATCAAAGCTGCCGCAGAGTGGATATCGAGTTTTGATGAACAAGCGAACCACTTCGTCCCCGCGCCCGCTTTTCCCTCATCTGCTCCCCAAGCATTTTCTTGGAAATCGGTAGAGCATAGTTCACGCAGTGCGTCATCGAACCAGGTGTTGAGTTGTTTGAAAAAATTGGAAGAAGTCTTAGATCCTCGTGGCATCGAGCACCCCTTTTGTCGGATTCAATCTGAAGCGGCTTGGAACGGTCTAACTACGACCAGGGACTATCCAAGCGATATCAGCCGCACGCTGGGGCGACTGAACGGTTCAGGTTGTTTCACAACAAAAGTCATCAATATTTCCAATTTCGGATCAGCAGCTTAGCGCCGATTGGCAACGAGTACAAGACCCGACTAGCTACCTTCTTCAGAGCTCGAGCTTACGGATTTTTGTCCATAATTTTGTCTCATTGTTTAGATACCCGAACATGGTGCCGGAACCGGGTTAACGTGGGATTAACGTTTTCAGCCGAGTTCGTCGTTGACTGTTGACAGAGGCGATCAGGCTCAAGCCTTTTGGGGTGCTTTGACGAAGCCAAACACAGCCCAATGGCACTTTCAGAATATAGTTTTTATATAAAAAATATATAATCTATTGCATTCAAATTTTCTCCGATTAGTACCACTTCGAGATTGAAGAGCTAGAATCCTATGCCTACGACCATGGTCATTTTTACAAGTAAGAAGCCGGAAGACGTCGCGGACTTGGGCGGGACTGGGTGGTGGAAAGTGGACCCTATAAAGGCACGGGGTGCGACGCATGTTGTCCTTACTCACAACGCCTTCGACAAGAGGCGACCCGGGGATCCAGAGAATCACGGTGAATCGTTCATGGTAGCGACGATAAAAGATGTCTTGCAGGATGAAGATGGTCGTTGGCTTATTCAGTTTGATAAGTATGCAACGACAAGTGCAGGGCTGAAGTGGCCCGGCTATAGAAACCCTGTCAATTATACGGACACCAATGGAGTACTTGATCTGCTCGAGATTGGTGATTGGCAAGAGGTGCAAGAGGTCTCATTTAAGGACGCGCAGGCAATAAGGCGGCGTGACGATGCTTCCGCGGCGCGCATGCAAGCGAGGCAGGCCGCAACATCGGGCACAGGCGAGCTGACATTTGGCGAGATCATCGAACTGCATCGAGAACGCATTGCGGTTGATCTAGGCGTCGAGCCCGCTGCCGTAAAAATCACGATAGAGACCTCAAAATGATCCACTTTGGCATAAAGTCACAAGTTCTTGGCGCTAGAAAAATTTTCTTCAATTGCTTCAACTCATACATGAGGAGCAGCTTCCTAGAGCTTCGCCAAAAGGAGAGGCTGTAAAGGCTTAGTCGGATTTATCCGCCTTGAAGATTCTTTGATCCAGGCAAATGGATTGAGGTGAACACGCAAAAAAGATTGCGAAGATGAGCCGCTAAATTTTGGGGGAACGAGTGGAAGAACCAAACGACTACCGAATGTCTTTTTCGACAGGAGGTTTGTTTATCAATGAAAGCCTCGAACTGGCTCGTCTTCACAAACCTGGAGAGCCTTGGGAGGAAACCCAGGCGCGAGCTGTATCCGTAGGAACGACCCAACTGCCGAAGGATGCGTCGAATACTCGAAGTGTTAGAGAGATTAAAAACAGGATCTCGACACTGTCTGAGGAAGAGCTGAACTACTTCTTGGATGAGGCTGACACTGCGGACCAAAAGGCAGTCCTTTGGGTTGCCTGCTGTCGCGCTTATCGGTTTGTTCGAGAATTTGCGGTAGAGGTCATTCAAGACCGGTACTTGTCTTATCAGTTGGATCTACCACTCGAGAGCTTCGATGTGTTTTTTGACGCAAAGGCCGAATGGAACGAAAGCCTTTCGGACTTGAGCCAATCGACACGTTTAAAGCTCCGCCAAATTCTGTTTCGCATGATGCGTGAAGCAGACATTATCACCGCCGAAAACCAGATTCAGACTGCACTGATTTCCACACGACTGATTGCAATGATTAAGAGCGAAAGCAGGGCCGAATTGGCCTATTTCCCCGGCCTCGCGCAGGAAGGAGTTTGAAGATGAACACTCCGATAAGCCGAAAAGAACGGCTGGAACACGTACTACGTGTCGTCACGAGCGAACGGTTCTTGAAGAAGCAAGGGCTCGGCAACGAAGTGCCTTTCTTCATTTGTGACTACACGCCAGCAGATGGGCTGACAATCAATGAGGACCGCAAAGATATCGTTAAACGCGCGGGACATTCCGGAGTAAAGATACTCGATCTGAACCTGTACGATATTTGTCTGGAACTCTTGTCAGAGCGCGGAATCCTTGAGCAAGTATTGGAAAATGAGTGCGAGTGGGACAAGTCTGAACTCAAGGAATTGTTGCAAAATGTTCTCGACCCCTCGGAGCATCTAATCCCCAATATTGCCAATAAGATGGACCGAACGGAACACGACGTAATCTTTCTATCCGGCGTCGGGGAAATCTATCCCTTCATTCGATCCCACAATATCCTGAACAATTTACAAAGCACCGCAAAACAGGCGCCAACTGTCATGTTTTTTCCTGGGACGTATACGCATGCACTGGCAACAGGGGCATCGCTGGACCTCTTTGGTCTTTTGCATGACGACAAGTACTACCGCGCCTTCAATCTTATGAAATACGAGGTCTGACTCCTATGGCCACCCCTATGCGAGATATCTTTCTTAAGCCTGTTGATCGTCCGATTGACGGAGTAATCAAAGCTGATGACGAAGCCAGCCTCCGCGTCGAGTTGGACGAGTACGTAGTCACCAACGAGATCGGCACACGCCTCGAGCGGTTTCTCTATGAGTATAACAACTATCAGACTGCTAATGGCGTTTGGATTTCTGGGTTCTTCGGCTCGGGTAAGTCACATCTGTTGAAGATGCTTGCGCTTCTTCTGGAAAACGAACCCGTTGATGGAAAAGCCCCGTTGGCGATTTTCGAGGATAAACTCACCGACGAGCCAATGCTCGCTGGTGCCCTGCGCAAAGCCGTCGCGATTCCGTCAAAGTCGATCCTGTTTAACATCGACCAAAAGGCCGATGTTATTTCCAAGGGCGATGTGGATGCGCTTCTATCCGTCTTTCAGAAAGTCTTTGATGAGGCTTGTGGGTACTTTGGTAAGCAACCGCATATTGCACAATTCGAGCGAGACTTAGACGAGCGCGAACAGCTTGACGCTTTCAAGGCCGCATATGAGGCACAAGCAGGCAAATCGTGGGAGCGCGGGCGTGAGCAAGCGATCTTAGAGACGGCGAATATCGCGGCGGCGTACCGTACAGTTACCAGTGACAATTCCGACGACACCAAAGAGATACTAAAGAATTATCGTGCCGACACTCGGGTCTCCATCGAGGACTTCGCAAACAAGGTAAAGACATGGATTGATCGCCAGGACCCCAAGTTCCGGCTCAACTTCTTTGTCGATGAAGTTGGGCAGTACATCGCCGACAACGTCAAGCTAATGACGAACCTTCAGACCATTGCTGAAAGCCTGAGCACGAAATGCAAGGGGCAAGCCTGGGTCATCGTTACCTCCCAGCAGGATATGGAGACAATCATCGGCGATAACCCGGCCTTCAAACAGCAGGATTTCACACGAATTCAAGCTCGTTTTGATGTTCGAATGCCACTTAACTCCGCTGACGTTGCGGAAGTCATTCAGCGTCGACTGCTGGCAAAGACTGAAGCAGGCGAGATCACTCTCGGCAACCTTTACGACCGTGAAGAAAACAATCTCAAAACACTGTTTGACTTCGCTGACGGGTCAATCAAACTGAAAAACTTCCGCGACAAAAAGCACTTCATCGCGAGTTATCCGTTCCCTGGTTATCAATATGACCTGTTTCAAATGGCGATACGCGGCCTTTCCCAGCACAACGCCTTTGAAGGTAAACACAGTTCCGTTGGCGAACGTTCCATGCTTGGTGTTTTCCAGGACGTGTCCAAGGTGCTTGCGAAAGAACCGGTTCGCGGCCTCGCGACGTTCGATATGATGTTTGAGGGCATTCGAACCGCTCTGACTTCTGCGGCACAGAGCTCGATCCAGATAGCTGAAAAGAACTTGGGTGACCCCTTTGCAGTGCGTGTTCTCAAGGCGCTCTTTCTTGTAAAATACGTGAAAGAATTCAAGCCAACCGTGCGCAATATCAGCATATTGATGTTGTCTGAGTTCGATGCAGATCAGACAGCCCTACGCCGAGACATTGAGGCCGCACTCTCCGAACTAGAACGAAACACGTATATTCAGCGCAATGGTGAAGTGTACGAGTTTCTGACGAACGAGGAAAAGGACGTTGAGGACGAGATTAAGGCCGTCGAAATCGACCCGTCTGAGCTGTCCTTGGAACTAGAGGCACTGGTCTTCGATACGACTTTGCGCCAACGCAAACTCAAACACGCCAACACCGGACACGAATATGCCTATAGTCGAATGCTTGACGGTCATATTCTTGGTCGCGCCTACGAACTGGCGATCAATATCATCAGCCCCTTTCATGATGATGTCGAGAGCCCTGAGGCCATCCGAATGCGCAGCATGGGAAGCGATGAACTTGTTGTACTCATGCCGTCCGACGTGCGCTTTATTCGAGATCTGACACTCTTTAAACAAACTGACAAATTCATTCGCCAGGCCCGTACGGGTTCTCCTCAGCCAGGTCGGGATCGGATTGTCGCAGAAAAGGGCGACCAGAACCGTCGACGCAAGAAGGATATGGAGCTGCGTCTGCGCAAACTTCTTGGTGAAGCCCGTATGTTTGTGCGCGGTGACGAGTTGGAAATAGGAGGAGAGGATCCACAAGACCGGATTGCCAAGGGCTTCCAAATCCTGGTCGACAAAATTTATGTGAATCTTGGAATGCTGCGTGGAGTAGTTTACTCCGAGGCGGATCTCAAAAAAGCAGCCCGCTCGGAAAATAGCCTGTTTGGTTCGGAAGGATCCGGGCTATCCGAGGCTGAGCAGGAAATTTTGAACTTCATCCAGTCCCAAGCCCGCAATGGTGTTAAGGTATCTGCCAAACACCTCAAAGACCGGTTCGCCTCTAAACCTTATGGCTGGCCCGAAATTACAGTGTTTTGCCTGGTTGCTAGCCTGGTGGGCAAAAACAAGGTCGAGGCGCGCTCTGACGGTGTGGTCAAAGAAGGCGACGCTTTGGTCACCGATTTGCAAAACAACCGCCTAATCGAGAACCTTCTCTTTACGCCGCAAACAGAGTTTACGTCAGCTCAAATTCGCAAGGCAAAGGACCTTTATCAAGCGCTGTTTGACGCGCCGTCAGAAGGGACTGACGCTCGTTCTCTTGGAACTGAATGGGCCCAAAGCGTCTCCGGGTTGATAAGCGAGGTCAAGGAGTTGACTCTGCGCGACACGCAATACCCATTCACGGCTTCTCTAAAACCACTTCAGCAAAAACTGGAAGGTATGGCGGACAAGCCAGCTCGTTGGTTCATCACCGAGGTTGTGGCTCAGGAAGATGAACTCCTGAATGCAAAAGAAGATTTTCTAGATAAAATTCGCAGCTTCATGGGCGGCAGTCAGCGCGCTATTTTCGACGATGTTCAGCAGTTCCTGGCTAGCCAAGTGTCCAATACCGAATACGTAGATAAGGAAGCAGCTGGTCGCCTGCGCGCTGTCATCGAAGATCCTACCTGTTTTAATGGATCCACCGTCCAAAACCTGAAAGCCGAATTCTATGCGTTCAAGGACAGAGTTGAGTTGCAGGTGCTGGATGAGCGCGAGGCTGTAAAAACTGCGGTTGCTGATGTTGAGAAAAAAGTCCTCAGTCTTTCCGAATACACTGATCTTCCCGAAGACGCACAACGTCGTGTCAACGAAGTAATCGGGGCAAAAAAGACGGATCTGGAAAGTATTAAGCTGATCCCCGCGCTACGAGACCGCAAAAATAGCATCCAGAATGATCTTTTCGCAGATATTCTAACGCTGATAGAGCGGCTTAAACCTGAGCCAGTGAAACCTGAGCCGAAGGATGAGTCGGATACTTCTCCGACGGAAAAGTCGTCCCCCACACCTCCACCAACGCCCGCACCGACCGCAGCGCCGAAAATCGTCAAAGCCAACGAGGTCCAAGTCAACTTCAGCGCTCCTTATCTAGCTGACGAGGCAGACGTGGATCGCTACGTCGAGGAACTCAGAAAATCTTTGGTCGCTGAAATCCGCGATGGAAAGAAAGTCGTTGTTTGATGGACACCAATGCTCTCAAGAAGTTTGCTCAAGCGGCTCGCAACCTGCTGATTGATCAGGTGTCGGCACGTCTGGACCGCGTTATTGCTGAAAG
>NZ_JBXWNR010000040.1:0-2500 GCF_059610465.1 Ruegeria sp. CDSC085
TGGTTGCGGGAGTAGGATTTGAACCTACGACCTTCAGGTTATGAGCCTGACGAGCTACCGGGCTGCTCCATCCCGCGACACTTTGGTGGTCTATTGCCTATTCGGCTAGTTGAGACCTGGTAGTGTTTTTATCATCGTTTAGAGAGAAGGGGGATTTTTCTAGGTTTGGCGGTGACCTACTCTCCCGGGGCTTAAGCCCAAGTACCATTGGCGCGGCAGTGCTTAACTTCCGGGTTCGGGATGGGACCGGGTGTTTCACTTGCGCTATGACCACCAAACCGAGGAAAATCCCCGTCGCTCTTTTTGCTTTGCAAAAAGGCGACGCGCGGCAGGCAGCGTATTCGTTTACGAATGCGCGTTGCCGCACGGTTATTATGTCAATCAACAGTGTCGCTTGGCGCGACACAGCCATCCTTAGTCAAAGGTGTGTATGTTTTTGATTTGTCTTTCCATTACTGGATCAAATCAAGCCTATCGGGCGATTAGTACCGGTCAACTGAACGCATTACTGCGCTTACATCTCCGGCCTATTGACGTGGTGGTCTTCCACGGCCCTCAGGGAGACCTTGTTTTGAGGGGGGCTTCCCGCTTAGATGCCTTCAGCGGTTATCCTGTCCGATCATAGCTACCCAGCACTGCCGTTGGCACGACAACTGGTCCACCAGTGGATCGTTCACCCCGGTCCTCTCGTACTAGGGGCAACTCCTCTCAAGTCTCCTACACCCACGGCAGATAGGGACCGAACTGTCTCACGACGTTCTAAACCCAGCTCACGTACCTCTTTAAACGGCGAACAGCCGTACCCTTGGGACCTGCTCCAGCCCCAGGATGAGATGAGCCGACATCGAGGTGCCAAACACTGCCGTCGATATGGACTCTTGGGCAGTATCAGCCTGTTATCCCCGGCGTACCTTTTATCCGTTGAGCGATGGCCCTTCCACTCGGGACCACCGGATCACTATGGCCGTCTTTCGACTCTGCTCGACTTGTCAGTCTCGCAGTCAGGCTGGCTTCTGCCATTGCACTCAACGAGCGATTTCCGACCGCTCTGAGCCAACCTTCGCGCGCCTCCGTTACGCTTTAGGAGGCGACCGCCCCAGTCAAACTACCCGCCACGCAGGGTCCCGGATCCGGATAACGGACCGCGGTTAGACATCAAGAGTGCGAAGGGTGGTATCTCAAGGGAGGCTCCACAAGAACTGGCGTTCCTGCTTCAAAGCCTACCACCTATCCTGCACATCACAATCCTGATGCCAGTGCGAAGCTGTAGTAAAGGTGCACGGGGTCTTTCCGTCTAACCGCGGGAAGCCTGCATCTTGACAGGCAATTCAATTTCGCTGAGTCGATGTTGGAGACAGCGGGGAAGTCGTTACGCCATTCGTGCAGGTCGGAACTTACCCGACAAGGAATTTCGCTACCTTAGGACCGTTATAGTTACGGCCGCCGTTTACCTGGGCTTCAATTCAAGGCTCTCACCTCTCCTTTTAACCTTCAGGCACCGGGCAGGCGTCAGACCCTATACGTCGTCTTGCGACTTCGCAGAGCCCTGTGTTTTTAATAAACAGTCGCCACCCCCTGGTTTGTGCCCCCAGCCCCTAGTTGCCTAGGAACCGGGCCTCCTTCTCGCGAACTTACGGAGGTATTTTGCCGAGTTCCTTCAACATCGTTCTCTCAAGCGCCTTGGTATGCTCTACCAGTCCACCTGTGTCGGTTTAGGGTACGGTCTGATGGAGGGCTATTTCCAGGAACCACTCAGCAGCCCAATCAATCCGATAAGATTGAACTACACCTGTGATCCGTCACATCCTCCTGGCCTAGGAATATTAACCTAGTTCCCATCGCCTACGCCTTTCGGCCTCGGCTTAGGGGCCGGCTTACCCTGCTCAGATTAGCTTTAAGCAGGAACCCTTGGACTTTCGGCGAGAGTGTCTCTCACACTCTTTGTCGCTACTCATGTCATCATTCTCACTAGTGATCTCTCCACCGGATCGCTCACGCGCCGGCTTCATCGAAAAGACTCGATCCTCCAAGGTGCCCCGAAAGACACTAAAGAGGATAAGTCTTATGTCACACTACGCTCTGCTACCATGCCTTACGGCATCCTAAGCTTCGGCTCATGGCTTGAGCCCCGTTACATCTTCGCCGCAGGACAACTTATTTAGACCAGTGAGCTGTTACGCTATCTTTAAAGGATGGCTGCTTCTAAGCCAACCTCCTGGTTGTTTTGGTCGTCCCACCTGCTTTCCCACTTAGCCATGAATTGGGGGCCTTAGCTGTAGGTCAGGGTTGTTTCCCTCTCCACTACGGACGTTAGCATCCGCAGTGTGTCTGCCATCTAGTACTCCCGGGTATTCGGAGTTTGGTTAGGATCAGTAAGCCTGTGGGGCCCCATTACCCATCCAGTGCTCTACCCCCCGGGGTATTCGGATGACGCTCTACCTAAATAGATTTCGCAGAGAACCAGCTATCTCCGAGTTTGATTGGCCTTTCACCCCTAGGC
>NZ_JBXWNR010000041.1:0-5915 GCF_059610465.1 Ruegeria sp. CDSC085
GGGGCATTTTCCGCAGCAAACGGTGTCAACAGGTATCGGAGTAACGATGTTCTGATGAACTGGCTGGGGTGGTAGGAAACCTTGCCGACCGATGAAACCTATCAACTTTTCCCACTAGCCTGAGAAACTGGGGCGGTTTCGGGGGCATTCTGCTTAGCGAAGCGACGGGCGGAATGGAGCGTCAGCGGGTCAGCATGGGGCGTTTCTAAAAGTGAGCACTGGGCATTTTGATCGCTAGATCGATCGTTCATTGCCGCTGGCGGGACAGAGCTTACTAGACCGCTAGAGAACCCATAACTGGCGCTGAGACGACCGCTGGCGAGACGTTCCGGGTGCTGAAGACTGGTAGCTGGTGCTGGCGGGTGGCAGAAACTTGTAATGGCGCTCTGTGTCCCAGTTCACAGGACCTCTCGTTCATCCAGGTTAACGTGACGTCATCAATGGGAGGTCGCAATGCTTCGTAAGGCTTCAAATACCTGGCACACTCGCACCGAACACGCAGTAACCATGATCCACCCAGTTGTGCGTATCTTGCGTCATTGCATCCAGATGCAACGCCAAGTGAACCGCTACCATTGAATTCGAGCGCGGGTAGGCCGACCGGCTGACGACCGTTTGTTGACATTGATGAAGTGGCTGACCAGTGGCGTAGAAGCAGACGTTCGATCGGACAACAGCGAATGACCGTATCGAGTCCAAAGTGACGGCTACAGAGGGACAGGTTGAATGTCCGCTAAAGATGTTTAGCACATGTAGAAGGCTCTGAAAATCAATTCACCGTAACATTCACAGGGGCGAGGTCGCGCAGGGTGGCCGAGGTAGGCCACCACCCTGCGCTATACTCAGTTCAGAGTATTCTTGTAGATCACGCCATCTTTCATGATCAGTCGCATCGTCGGGATGTCACGAGGACGCGGTTCGGCGTCGTACCATTTCTCGTTGCCGCCGATGACACTGATGTCTTCAAGAGGGTTTCCATCGACAATGAGAACGTCGGCGTAAGCGCCTTCGACAATCACACCAAGAGGACCTTCGAGGTAAGGGTTGGCTTTTCCCGAGTATGCCAGAAGCTCCCCTGCCGAAGAGGTTGCCGCAACAAGCATCGCGTGGTTTCCAAATAGGTGGGCATGGAACCATTTCTCATAGTCCAGCTGGGTTCGCAGCAACTCTCCCGTGGCAAACACGACGTCGGACTGAAAGGCCATCTTAGGACGGATCGCCTTGACGTTCTCGACGAAGTCCTTGGATTGATCGGTCGCAAGTGCCAGCTTGTCCTGATTTGCCTTGGTTTGCAGGCCGGGATTTTGTTCCAGATAGGGCGAGATACCGGTCATCTGCGAAACAAGGAAAACGTCATTGTCTTTCATGAGCTGCAGCGTCTCGGGGCTGGCGAAAAACCCGTGCTCGATGCTTTTTACGCCGGCCTCGACGGCCCGCACGATCCCTTCATCCGAAAAAACATGAACGCCGACATATGTGTCCCAATCGGCGGCAACGCGTACTGCTGCGTCAAGTTCTTCGGGCTGGTATTGCAGAGTGTGCAGCGGATCCAGGATCGAGGCGACGCCGCCCCCGGCCATCAGCTTGATCTGCGTTGCCCCCTGGGACAGGTTCTGCCGTACGGCTGTCATGACGCCATCCACACCATCAGCGACATATGTGATGCCGAGCCGTTGCGCGCTGCTGTCATTGGCATAGGGCGGCAGGTTCGGGTTTCGCTGTGACGCGTTGCGAAAATCACCATGCCCCGAGGTTTGCGACACAAAGGCGCCACTCGGGTATATGCGCGGCCCTTCAACCAGCCCCGCGTCAACAGTTTTCTTCAGACCGGAACCTCCGCCACCCATTTCGCGGACGCTGGTAAACCCGCTGTAGAGATACTCGTTGGCCATATGCGCAGCCCGAGGACCGATTTCGTCCCACGCGCCACCCTCCATGCCGCCAACACCACCGGGCATGTTCATGTAGAGGTGCGTGTGCGCATCAATCAGCCCAGGCATCAAAGTGCGTCCATCGCAGTCAATCTGGTTTGCCCCTTTTGCCTCAAGCGACGTATCGCCGACAGCCGAAATCAGATTGCCTTCAATCAGAATATTTTGCCCTTCAATCAAGGTTTCGGTGAGACCATCAAACACCGCACAGTTCGTGAATAGAACCAGTGCCGGTGAAGCCTCTTCCTGAGCGAGCGACGACGTAGCCGTTGCTGTCGCGAGCAAAACCCCCGCAACAGATTGTAGAGTAATTTTCATTTCCATCTCCCATTGGATCAGCCCCCCCGCTCGGGGCGTTTGAACTGAGAGACAGTATAACGAGTGACGGAACTCTCGCCTGTCTTCGAGGTGCGCGAAGGACAGTATTTTGCCCCATAGGGACAATTTTGAGCAATTTTTTTCCCTTTTAATTGTTCTGCGTCGCTAGAATGAAACTGAACATCAAAGCGAACCCTGGATCGATGAAGCACACTTTACCACTCGTAAAACTGAGCGTTTTGCGCCCCTTCGCCATGGAACTCCGCGAATGCGGCATTGAGCCGGAACCAGTGTTCGAGAGCGTCGGATTAACTGAGAGTGCAATCTTTGAGGCTGACCTCTCAGTTCACGTCATGGTCATCCACCAGTTTGTCGAGAACGCCGCCAAGTCTGCCGAAGATCCCTTTTTTGGGGCCCGCGTTGGAAGCAAACTCGATGTTCAGGGTTGGACGATACTTGAGGACGCTGAGGCGCGCGCGACAACGGTTGGAGACTTCCTGTCGATCTTTATCGCGCGGTCCAACGAGATTGCCAGTTCTGTCACAGAACATCTTAATATAGTCGGCCAAACTGCAGTTTTTGGAGAGACGCGATCTTTTGCACCCCAAATTCTGCCCGCTCAGAACGACGCATTCATGGTGGCGCTCGGCTTGGCCGTTCTCCGGCGGGCTCTACGCAACCGGCTGGACCCATCGAAAGTAACAGTTACTGTAAGCGACCCCAAGGTTCTACCATCGGAATTCGACCTGATGCACCCAATGAAGGGGAACAGAATGGGGTTCAGTATTCACTTTCCGTCGTCTTGGTTGTCCCTAAAACTGGATCCTGCGTCATCCAGTTTAGCCACGGAGGAAAAATCCGGCACGGCTGCCGACGGGTTTGTTCAATCTTTTAGGCAAATGCTCCGGGCGCACATCGAACAGATTGACCTTAGCGCTTCAAAATGTGCGGCTCTCGCATCGATGAGCCAGCACAAGCTGAAACGACGACTAGCTGAGAACGGGACCAATATTACCAACGAGATAAGCTTCGTGAGGCAGCAATACGCAAGAGAGGTTCTAGTCACGACCAGTAGGTCGGTTTCCGATATCGCTACAGCGCTGGGGTTCACGGATGCCGCCAATTTCGCTCGAGCCTTCCGCCGCGCAAACGGCATGACGCCAACCGCTTTTAGAAAATTGCAGGAAGTCGAGAACGGCGAAAAAACTGAGTTGCTCGCCGAACCGGACACTTAACCTGGCGGGTTCAACGGCGGCTTCGTCCGCAACTCGGTCGTTCGGTCATTATTCCGCTATGTCCGCTCCCGCAAAAAAAACAAAGTGAGCGCCCCCGGCAACCCGCTAGGGGCCGCCGAGGGTTGGGTGTCAGGGTGGTCTTCGGTTAACGACATAGTCAGCCAACCACTGCCAGTAGGCTTCGGCATCCCGGAACCCTTGAGCCCGAGCAGCCAGATCTTCCGCTGTCTTACGGGTGCAACCACCATCGTATTCGGCGATAGCAGCCCGCTCCTCGAACGCATCAATGTCCGGGAACGTCATGCCGGGAGTCTTATCTGATCGACGATAGACCGACGTTGCTCGTCACTGATCCCTGCCGAGTAGATGCCGTAGGTAATCCCGTTCTCCGACCGTGCCGATTGGTGGCCAACCAGAGATGCGGTGAAGTGCTCAGGAACACCGGTTCTCTCACACTGGGTGATGAACCACTTGCGGGTCGAGTGAAACACCAGCCCCGGTCGATCAAGCTCCAGCCGTCGGCGCAGTCTCGCGAAGCCCTTAGTGACATGTGCCACGGTGAGGTCGGGGAACAGAGGACCAGATGATGGTAGCTGCCGGAACGTCTCATCCAGCGCCGGGTGGACCGGAACCAGTCGTTCAGCGGCGTCGGTCTTCAGCAGTCGCAGTTCATTGGGTCGAACATGCACGAAGCAACCGAGATTGCCCTTGGCCACGAGGTCTTCCCGGAGCAGCCCCACCGCTTCCCCCGCTCGCATTCCTGATAGCAGGCAGGTTAGCAGAACCGGATGCAATTCACGGTCATTGGCTCCCAGCAACCGCACGACTTCATCGTCAGTCGGAACCGCATAGGGTTGAGGACGCACCTTGCGATCGAAGGGCACTGTCCGGAACGGGTTGACCTCCAGATGCCCTTCATAGACTACCCAGTCGAGGAAGTGATTGACCTGCGACCAGATACGCCGCTGAGTTCTGGCTGTAATAGTCACCGCCCCACGAGACGAGTACGCGACTAACTGGTCCAGGGTCAGCCCTCGGGTCCTCTCTGACTTACCGATCATCGGAGACAGTTGGGCTATTGCGGACAGGAACTCTCGTCCGTCTGTTCTGGTCAGGCGGCAAACCGGCTGGTCACCATATCGGCTCGTGAACAACCCGACGGAGTATCGGACCGATTTAAACCCGCTGGGTCGAAGTTCATTACTACGCCGGGAAAGGTAGGCTCGGCTCAGGTCACGAACCGGCACCTTTACCGGTGCTGATGGTCTGATGAACTTGGACCGCTCCAGATTGCATCCAGAGTCCTCCAGAGTGGCCCGGAGACGGACGAGAGAAGTCTCTGGCTGGTCAACCCAATCAGGAACCTCAGCAGTGTTCTCTGGGGCAGACAGAGTCTCCTCTGCCTGAGCCCGCACCTGTTCAACCAACGTCTCGAACCGGGCATTGACTTCAGCGGCACGAACACGGGCTGTTCTGGGATCACTGGTTTTGAGGCTCTGCTTCAGGGCCTGAGCGCCCAGCGCGAGAGCGACGTCAACGGGATAGTTCCGTCTGAACAACCATGTATGGCCCTTCAGATAGGCATAGCGAATGTGAGCAGACATCAGTCTCCTCCTTTCAGTGTTGGAAATTGGGATGGGTTCAGTTGGTTGAGACAACCCGCAGGATCATCTCGAGGGCCGGTTCGCCGTAGGACCCAGCCAGTGGACCGGTCGCAGCAAAGCCGGTCACGCAGTCTTCGAACACCTCGTCTAGGCGGAACAGATGTTCAGGGACGTCATCGAAGGCTCGGACGACCACGACGTCACCGGGGTTCAGTTTCAGCTCAGTCATCGTCGGACCTCCACGTCCAGAGAACCGCCACCAGAACCATCGCCGAGACAGCGGGGTGAGACCGTTTAACCACCCAGAGCATCGTCGTAAGGACAGCCTTGGGCGGTGGGTGCAAAAGAAAACCCCCGACGAGAACGCCGAGGGCAGACAGGTACTTCATGGATCAAACTCCTGCAGTTGCTTCTTTATTTAGATGCAGGAAGTTGCTCGGTTTTAGCGGGTGTGGAAGATCGCTGAATAACTTAAGAAACCATCCGACGAATGTGAGCTACTCTAGAATTTCATTCACGGCTTACGACAGCGAGCAAAAAAGTGCCGGAGTTCAAAACTGTATTGGTTCAGTAAGCCCATGCATTTTTAGTGAATAGTTCGACTTCTTCAGGAGAAACGACTTCCTGAACATACTTGGGCTCGGCAACTACAATCTTGTCCACTTCCAGAGCCGATTTTAGCGCTGCGCTGCTTATCCAGCTATTTTCCCATAAGTCGGCATCTTCTCCGTTGACGATTTGGCAAATACTCTGTCCGTCGTCAGGGATTTTGGGACAGATGGCGGCGTAATCTAAGAGAGGATCTGGCTCATCTGTCTGGATTGATT
>NZ_JBXWNR010000042.1:0-5842 GCF_059610465.1 Ruegeria sp. CDSC085
CTTGGCGGTTACGATGAGCCAGAAACCCTCTCTTATCAAATCGACCTAAACTGTCCCATTGGCGCTGACGTCAGACAAGCCGCACGACCTCATCGTCAGTCGGAACAGCGTAAGGTTGAGGGCGCACCTTCCGGTCGAAGAGAACAGTCCGGAAGGGGTTGACCTCCAGATGCCCTTCATAGACCACCCAGTCGAGGAAGTGATTGACCTGCGACCAGATACGTCGCTGGGTTCTGGCTGTTATGGTCACCGACCCCCGAGACGAGTACGCAACCAGTTGGTCCAGGGTCAGCCCCCGTGTTCGTTCCGACTTGCCAATCATTGGAGACAGTTGGGCTATCGCTGACAGGAACTCTCGCCCCTCCGTCCGCGTCAGACTGCAAATTGATCGGTCACCATATCGGCTCGTGAACAACCCGACGGAGTATCGGACCGATTTGAACCCGCTGGGTCGCAGTTCATCACTACGCCGGGAGAGATAGGCGCGGCTCAGGTCACGAACCGGTACCTTTACCGGCGCTGATGGTCTTATGAACTTAGACTGCTCCAGATTGCATCCAGAGTCCTCCAGAGTGGCCCGGAGACGGACAAGAGAAGTCTCTGGCTGGTTAACCCAATCAGGAACGTCAGCGGTGCTCTCACGGGCAGACAGAGCTTCTTCTGCCTGCGATCGAACCTGCTCCACCAGCGTCTCGAAGCGCGCATTGACTTCAGCGGCTCGGACGCGGGCGGTGTTTCGGTCACTGGTCTTGAGGCTCTGCTTCAGCGCCTGAGCGCCCAGCGCGAGAGCCACGTCAACGGGATAGTTGCGTCTGTAGAGCCACGTGTGACCCTTCAGATAGGCATAGCGAATGTGAGCAGACATGAGTCTCCTCCTTTCAGGTTTGGAATGTGGGATTGGTTCAGTGGGTTGAGACGAGTCGTACGATCATCTCGAGGGCCGGTTCGCCGTAGGAACCAGCCAGAGGGCCAGTGACGGCATGGCCGGTCACGCAGTCTTCGAACACCTCCTCCACGCGGAACAGATGCTCAGGGACGTCATCGAAGGCCTGGACGACCACGACGTCACCGGGGGTCAGCTCCAGCTCAGTCATCGTTGGACCTCCACGTCCAGAGAACCGCCAGCAGAACCAGCGCTGAGACAGCGGGATGGGACCGAGAAACCACCCAGAGCATTGTCGTCAGAACAGCCTTGGGCGGTGGGTGCAAAAGAAAACCCCCGACGAGAACGCCGAGGGCAGACAGGTACTTCATGGATCATACTCCTGCAGTTGCTTCTTTATTTAGATGCAGGGGTTCTCTCGGTTTCGACAAAGGCGAGAGTAAGTGATACCCGCTGGATTGTTTGCGCGCGGTACCTGCGTTAGCCTGAATCTCTCAAGTCGATTACTGGGTGTGGCCAGAGCAGGTCTATTTCACGGGGTTGAGATCGCGGGGTAAAAAATGACTGATACTGAATGCAACTATCAACGGGTAGTTTCGGTTGAAGAAGTCAAGTGCGCCCTTGAAGAGGCGCAGTGTCAGCACTGTGGCATAACCACTAATGAACTAATGTCACACGGGGAGTTGCTTGAGATTTGCGGTGAGGAACTTTGCTCCGACATCTCAACGGGCAAGAAAACGTTTATCACGATTGCACTATGCCCAAGCTGTCATAAGCAAGCGCATCAGGACGCCGAGAACAAGCATAACCCCTGCCAGATAAAGGCTCGGTGGAGCCGAGAAGGCCTAGCGTAGCGGTTTGCTGGGGGTGCCCACTTTGCTTTCTTTTTTTCCAAAGCGGACTTTGGTTGAGGGCTGGCTGAATGACTATTCTGCGGACAAAGCAGACTTCTGCTGGAACAGAAATCCATAGCTGAAGTTATGTCTCTTTATTACGTGCCGAAGATGACTTTTGGCGAAAATGATTGCAAGGTTGTGACAGATCGAAACCGAGTTGCGACTTGTTTTCTTACTAGGTTTGGTTCTTTTTTAAACACACTGGCTCGAGCGGTTTCAACGCAGGAAGTACGTATCATGGCGGACACGTTATTTTACTTGGCAATTATTGCTTCGGTGATTGTTGCACTGCTTTATTTCCGAGATCTCGGTGACATACCCCAGCTTTTTATAAAAACGAAGCGCGGTAACGTAGACCGGTTTATTCGCAATGAATATCAGATCGTCGGAGTCGGGATTGCGGCATGGTTTGTCTCCACTATCACGCACTTCGCGTTTGGCGGCGGCGTGGCATGGGTGTTTTGGGCGGGGACCGCTCTAAGCCTTGGTCTTGTTGCCTTTACCTGGGTGTATGTCCATGTGGGCCTGCGCAACCAGAAAGATTCGGCAAAGTATTACAGTATCGAAGAGGCACAGGAGTTTGTCAGCCCGACAACTCAGGTAATCGTTCTGGAAAACAATGGCGTCGCCCGTGCGCATCCGCAACCGCAAATCATGCGCCCGCATTTGGCTGGTACTCATGACGGTCTGGACGGTGAACCCGTTATTTTGACATTCTGCGCAATAGCCAATCTGGGTCTTGGCTATGTTCCCACGATAGAAGACAAAAAGCTCGATCTGGAGGTTCTTGCCCAGCACGGCAACAACCTTGTTCTGCGCGACAATACTACGGGTGAGCCTTTGCAGCAGATTTACGGCTTCCGCGCCAAGGACGAGGACACCAGCGTTGAGGGACCCGCCTGCCCATTGCGTCCGGAACTGGCGATGCGCGCATGGCCAACTTTTCGTATGACGTTTCGCGGGTTTCAAAGGGCCTATCCTGAAGGTGCGGTTTTCCTGAACAAGTTGCCTTCAAACCCGTTTTTGTTCCTGCTGGACAGTGCAATGGAACTGGCCTTCACCGCGACGATCCAGAAGCATCACACCGAGGCCAAACCAATCATGCAAAACCTAGAGCGGCCAATTGATCCGCGCTTGCCTACAAAGACTTATGTCTGGGGCGTGAATATCGGGTCGGATGCTACCTGTTGGACCGATGATTTCGTCGTTTCGCAAGGAAATGTGGTGAATGCTGAGGTGGGCGGGCGGCCGCTGGTCGTGGCTTGGAGCCCTAATTATGAAAGTTTGAATGTCTGGGTCAACAGCACCGGCGGACCAGTTCAGAACATCAACTTCTTTGGGATAACCGGCGACGGAAAGCAACTCGAACGTTCTGCAGATGTGAAACCCGGTCTCTTCTGGCACGTCTGGGCAGAGTTCTTTCCCCACACAGACGTCAATCGCGCCAATAGTCCGGCGTCGGTCGCGAAGTTCAATACTTGAAATTGTCTAGCTTTAATTTGGTTAAACCATGCAGACAATATTGTCATGAAGAACTGCCCGCTTTGGGCTCGATACGGTCATTCGCCGTTGTTCGCTCGAACGTCCGCTTCTGCGCCAACGGTCAGCCACTTCATCAATGCCAACAAACAGTCGTCAGCCAGTCGGCCTAACTGCTTAGAGCTCAAAACAGCCAATTATCCAACCTTTGCGTAGCGCACAGAAGCTGACCTCGGAAAAACGGTTACCCGCACTCGAATTCAGTGGTAGCGGTTCACTTGGCGTTGCATCTGGGTGCAATGACGCAAGATACGCACAACTGGGTGTATCATGGTTACTGCGTGTTCGGTGCGAGTGTGCCAGGTATTTGAAGCCTTACGAAGCATTGCGACCTCCCATTGATGACCTTACGTTAACCTGGATGAATGAGAGGTTCTGTGAACTGGGACACAGAGCGCCATTGCAAGGCCCCACCACCCGCCAGCACCAGCGACCAGTCTTCAGTCCCCGGAACCGATCGTCAGCGGTCGTCTCAGCGCCAGTGGACGGTCTCGTAAGCTGCCCCTTCAGCGGCCTCTCCAGCGGTCAGAAATGCCCGTCGCAGAGCTTAGCGAATGCCCGTGCTCACTGTCGGAAATGCCCCCGAAACCGCCCCAGTTTCTCGGGCTAGTTGGAAAAGTTGATAGGTTTCATCGGACGGCAAGGATTCCTACCACCCCAGCCAGTTCATCAGAACATGGAACGTCGACACGCACTTGGGGCTAAACCCTCCGAGAAATGCCCCCGTTTATGCCCCCGCTCAGATCACACTTGTCTTGCTAGCCTGTCTTGCTGTCTGCACGTCAGCGATGACCTCCCCCAGATAGAGGGAGAGGCCGATGCCGGTTATGGCTGAGTATAGTCAGGATAGGGATAAGTAATGGAAAACGCGGGATAAAGAGAAGATGAGAAACTCAAACCTCTCACCCCCGATCATCCAGTTTCCTCATCCCCCCAGAGAATCCAGATACGCTAACCTCTCGCTGAAGATACGCTGACGGACCCTATAGGCCGAGCAGCGGGGGAGATAGCGCATATCCATGTAATCATCGACCAAGCTGGGAGTTTCAAGTTCAACCTCATCAAGTCCAAGGAAGTTGTTCGACAGAGCCACCGGGTAACCGAGGACGTTGGCTGCCGCGAGGTTCATAGCGGTCTTGAGCCTCCGAGCATGTGAATACCCAATCAGGAAACTGTCGTGAATGCAAAGCACAGGAATCTTCTGTCTGGTGAAGTGTCGGATCACCATGGAAGCCATCAAACTGTCTGTGTTCATTAGCGATATCCCCCTGTCAGAACAAAGGTCCTCCTTAAGGAATGGGTGTTTCTCGATTGCAGCATCAAGCACTAGCCGAAGCTCAGCATTCTTCATTGATTTTGCCACTGAGCCAACTGGAGAGACTTCCCGGAACGCACTATAAGCTGACCGCTCGTCTTTCGCGTTTAGAGCCATGAGAATAAGAAGCTTCACCAACTTGCGCTGCTGGTCGGCATCCTCCAGCTTCGGAAGCAAACCATCTTCCAACTCATAAGGGTCACCTTCCAACCTCACTTCTCTCTTTGCTGCCAGAATCGCAACATGAAGGGCTTGATAATCCACTTCGACAGTAGGTTCGTCATTGATGTGGATGCGCTTCCGAACCTCTGACCCGACCGATTGCCACCAGCCGCCATAAAAGCGGCCACCGCATGACCAGTCGTTGCGATTGAAGACACGGTGAACGAAGTTATCGAACCCGCAGATTGGAACGCGTGTTTTCTCACCCGTACGAACACCAGACTTAATCGGGCGCTCAATGAAAGTATCTTCCTGATCGGGTATGTCGATGAAGGTTCGCAGCAGCAGGCTGTTGTACTTCATCAGATCTGCTCTCATCTGCTCAGTCGCCGGAGTATCCTTGTATTCGATGTTTCTTTCCGACTTCTCGCTGGATCGCATAAGAATGCACTCCTTTCCCGGATGGGTCAGGATATGCTGTGGTCCGAACTTAGCTTCCCGGAACATACGCCGTAGCGGCTCGGCCGCCCTAATCCGGGTAGTGCGGTTCGTGCTGGCTCCGGGACCGGCATAGCTGCCAGCCGCCAATGAGATGTAACCAAATTCATGCAGGCGATGTATTACCTTCGGTGCTAAGCGAGACATTCCGATCTTGTTATAGCGGGAGTCGGTGTTCCAAGCTGTGTTGCTCATCGCTACGCCAATAGACAGCTCGGGGTCGGTATCCCAAGCCACATAAAGATCGAGCAATATAGCCCTTAGCTGTGTCAAACTGTTAGCCTTGGGTCTTACGCCACCCTTCTTTGAGCTCCTGCTTTCTGGTTCCCCATAACACCTTGCCCAGACCTGCTTGGTCAGATGGGTAACATTCGGGTGTTCTGAATATCGGTGAACATCTAGTAGTTTGGAGTAGTGCGGATTTGTGATCGGAAAAGCATCTATGGTCTTTCCAACGTATGTTTCTTCCATGAGTGTCTGACGTCAGCACCAATGGGACAGTTTAGGTTGATTTGATAAGAGAGGGTTTCTGGCTCATCGTAACCGCCA
>NZ_JBXWNR010000043.1:0-5783 GCF_059610465.1 Ruegeria sp. CDSC085
GGCGGCGGCAACGGCGGCGGCAACGGCGGCGGCAACGGCGGCGGCAACGGCGGCGGCAACGGCGGCGGCAACGGCGGTGGGAAAAATTAGAGTTAAGATCGCGCTGATTTAGCTGTAGTCTCTGGATATGCGAATACTCCTTGCTGAAGACGAACCCCAGCTTTGTGAGCAAGTCAAAAAGCTATTGGGTGCGGAAGGTCGCGTGGTCGACGTGGCCAACAATGGTACAGATGCCCTGCATCTGGGGTCGACTGAACCGTACGACATGATCATCCTCGACATCGGCCTGCCTGAGCGTGACGGCATTTCGGTCCTGCGCGAATGGCGCAGCGCGGGCGTCAAGACACCGGTCTTGATCCTGACAGCTAGAGATGGCTGGAGCGAACGCGTCGACGGCCTAGATGCCGGCGCGGATGACTATATGACCAAACCGTTCCACATGCCTGAATTGGCGGCACGTGTACGGGCCATCTTACGACGTCAGAGCGGTCAGTTGAACCCCGTGATAGAAATGGGGGAGGTTTCTCTGGATACGCGGAACGGTCGGGTTACGGTCGGGGGCATTCCTGTCGATTTGACCGCGCAGGAGATCGCTGTTCTGACCTATCTGGCGCACAACATCGGTCGGATGGTGTCGCGTACTGAGTTGTCTGAACACATCTACGAATATGACGGCGACCGAGATTCCAACACGATTGCGGTTTTTGTGACCCGCCTGCGCAAAAAACTGGGCTCCGATTTGATTACAACCGTCCGAGGGCGCGGCTATATGATTGATTCCGCCTAATGCTCTCGTTGCGCCAACGGGCCTTACTCGGAGGTATCGCTTCGGGAGCGCTGTCCGTAGGCGTCGGTACGCTGATGGTGTTTTCCTACATCAACACGCGCGTTCTGGAGCAGTTCGACGCAACGCTACAAGACCGGCACACGCAGGTTGTTGTTGGCCTCAGCGCCACCACGGATGACCCTGAAACCCTGCGGCAGTTGGTATTCGATCCGGCCTATAGCACGCCATATTCGGGGCGGTATTGGCAAGTAACGGACAGTACCGGTGCCATATATACGTCTGCTTCACTCTTCGATGAAACGATCGCCGAGCCTCCGCGCGGAAATGACGAAACAATCATTTGGAACACCTCCGGTCCAGATAGCGAAGCCATTCGTAGCGTCTATCAAAAGATCACGTTCGAAGACGGAACGGAGTGGGGCGTAACTGTCGCCGAAAGCAGGAGCGAACTGATCAACGAACGCAGCGCTGCGCAAAGATACCTTCTCCCGGTTTTCGGATTGGTTGGTTTGATCGGAGTGGCAATTTCTCTTTTGTTGATGTCCGCCATTGTAGGCCCACTCCGGAAGTTGCGCGCCGATGTCGCCCATCGCTGGGATCGAGGCGATGAGCTGACCCCCGAAGACTACCCGGAAGAGGTTTCGCCTCTGGTGGAAGATCTCAACAAACTGCTGCATCGAAACCGCGAGATTGTCTCAGGTTCGAGAAGACAAGCGGCGGATCTGGCACATGCCCTCAAGACACCGACGGCCATCTTGCGAAACGAATTGGCAGAACTAGCAGACGCCGGCGCACATACGGAACCTGCGGAAGAAGCCCTAACCCGAATTGACGCCCAGCTTAGCCGTTCACTTGCGCGCATGCGCGCATCAAACACCGGAGAGTTAACGCATTCCAGGACAGATCTTTCGAATTCGCTGGAACGACTGTCCCGGTTGTTCTCGGTGATGGCCGAACGCGAGGGGAAGACGCTTGTTTCGAATTGCGAGACTGGTCTTCACGTTCGAATGGACCCCCAGGACATCGAGGAAGTAATCGGGAACCTCCTCGACAACGCCCTCAAATGGAGCCGGACAACATTCCAAATCACCGCCAGGCGCACGGGCAGCGGCATCGAACTTCGCGTCGAGGACGACGGACCCGGAATCCCAGAGGAGGCCCGGCTTGAGGTCCTTCGCTCCGGCGGTCGCCTCGATACCTCTGTAAAAGGAACAGGGCTAGGGCTACCTATTTCCGTTGATTTATTGGCCGCCTACGGCGGATCGTTGAAACTTGGAACATCCGAAATTCTAGGTGGTTTGGCTTGCAGAGTGAAAATTAACCCATGAGGAAAGCACTCTGTTTCATGCCAATGGTCGCCTCTGCCCGGTTCTTTCACAATTTGAAAACCGCCGCCTGAATGACCAACAAACACCAATGCTGCAATTGACGTCTACGCGTTGATGGCTGCTTTGCTCGCAGAGTTTTAGTCTGCTTGAGTGTCCAGTTTACGATGAAAAACTGCAGGTCTCTGTCGAGCGACACTGCAATTCTAGAACCTTAGTCAATTGAGCAATTCCTGCAGTTTTCGTTCCCTTCGTATCAAGTCATTGACGGCTTTACGTGTCTGCTCCGCCGTCCGCGATCTTTCTCCGTGTTTCCAAGACGGATGGCTTGGTCCCGCAGTATGCCCTCCTTTGGCACCATGCATTCGGCATACGCTCCAACCTTGAACAGCGGGTGCGCGACATCGCTTGCCGGTGGACTTCGCCGTTGCTGTGCATCTGGGCGCGTTCCAGAGCCGGTCGGTAGGGTCCATGAGGTTGTCGTTGGTTTTCGTCATTGACCCCGCCCCCCGTTTTGGACATTGCCCACGATAGCCTGACCTCCTTCTTTGACTTCAACGCGTTCGACCCGGACGGTTTGGTTCGCCTTAGCGCGATACCGTTTCAGGGTTTCAACCTGGCTCGTGAAGGTCCGCGAAAGTTTGTTGAGCGCTCGTTCCGCTGAATCTTGCTGTGGAAGAGATTTTGCGTGATTGAGCCTGCGCGCCATCATCATAGTGGCCTGATGGATCGCGCCCATCTGGATCGCAAGCATAGCTTCAATCTCGTCTTGCGGCTTGACCCCGGCAACAACGGACATCACGAAGTTCGATGCGGTCTCAGAAACCGAGCTGTCCTGTTGCCCGAGAGTCGCGACTTGAGTCATGACGCCTTCGAAGAACCGGTAGTCTGCTGTGCCAAGCTCATGCATCGCCAACGCGCAGGCCGCCTTTGGGTCTTTTCCCTTGTGCCCAACCGTGAGCCTTCGTGTGTCTTCATCAAAATCCAACGTGATATCCGGGGCCCGGACGCGTGATCGCTTCCGTTCCCTCAGAACGGCAACCGCGTTGGTCTCCGCCTCGGCAAGCTCGGAGCCCTTTGTCTGCTGATCGTTGCCACTGTCTTTCTGTGTCTTGCTCATGTCCGCCTCGCTTAACAGGGAGTGGTTAGTATTAGTGTTCCGTTTCAGAACCGATGGACCGTCGAGAAATCGGCCTGACGGGTTCTGATTTGGAACCATGGGAGGTCTTTGGGTTCTCAAACGGAACCACTGAGGATGCTGACGGGTCCGTCTCAGAACCGCGTTTTGATTTTTTGGATTGCCAAAACCGCCAATCATTGGTGGCGGCCTTCTTTCCAGATCGGGTCTGGGTCGCCTTGGTCGTCAACCGCCACTCGTGGGCTCGCCGGTGATACCAGTTGCCTTCCTGCTCCAGAACAAGGAAGCCCTTGTTCTGCAGATCCTCGAAAGCCCGCTGAACCGTGGCCTTGCCCAATCCCAGTATCTCTGCTGCTTCATTCATCGACAGAAACACCTTGCCGTTGTTGCCACCGTTGTAGCGAGAGTGAAGCTCCAGCCAGAGCTTCACTGCAGGTCCGGACAGAGCCCGCCATGCCGGGGACTTGATCATGGCGTAGGGCAGAGGGACGTATTGGCCATCATCTGACCGTTTACCCTTTGGAGATCGACGCCTACTCATCGCGACACCTCCGCTGGAAATGCTCGGGAAGGGCATCCAACTCCGGAAGGTCGCAGCCAATATGCGCCCGGACGAGCCGGGTTAGGCCGGATTTGGTCACACAGTACCCGAGCGTGTCCCACGCCGCTCCCCCGGCCGGAAATTTGGGTCTCTGGCGCTGATACAGCCATTGGATACCATCCTGGCATACGGCGACGCGGTAGATACCATGGCGAAAGAGTTCGCCGCCGTAGTTCTCAGCAGTTTCCCGATGATCGGTTCGTGAAAGAAGGCCAGTGTCTGGCCCCCTGTCGAGACTCGTGCTGATCGACTTGGAGAAGGACATATCAGCCATGCTTGATCCGTCCTTTCCGTACGATCACCCGTTCGACCGAATGGCTCAGGGGCGACCAGTAGTACCGACGTTCGTTTTGTCTTGTCGGCGCGGGGCATCCTGTGGCATCAACTGGACTTGCTACGGTGGCAGTTGATGTCACTGGAAAAGCCCCATCTCCGCGCTTGGAGTTGGGGTTTTTCATTATGCAGCCTCGTTGTTGGGATCGGTGCGCCGCGCCGCCAGCCAGGCGTTCAGATCGGCACCGTGATAGGCGATCCGCCGACCGATGCGGATGAAGGCCGGACCACACATGCGGTGGCGCCATTGAGCCAGCTTCTCGCGGCTTCCCAGCAATTGCATTTCAGGGTCTTCTGGGAAATAGACCCGGTCCTCATTGAAGACGCTTGCCATCGTTGAAATCCTCTTGGATCAGTTGCGATGGTCTTTCGATATCACTAGATGTTTAGTAAATTAAAACGATCTAATTTCCCAAAAATGCTCAACAATTTTGATCACCATTTTGGTAGTAATAGCCTCAGTTTTGACGTGAATTTTGACGCATGGCGCGACGAAGGGTCGATTCCGAATATCGGTTTCCGGTTTTTCCTTCTAGCCCCCGAACGATCTGCTTTATCGTCAAACCTTCAATGCTGTCTCCAAAAACTATCCGCAAGTCACGCAGAGCTTTTTCTATTAAACGTGGACGGCCAGGCCCAACAGGTTTTGACGGGGCGTTACCCTTTAATAAATCTTGGCGCCAATATTCATCCCACGATGACTCTATAAAGCTATCTGGCACGCATAACGCCCAACCTGAAAAGGGTCTAAGAATCTGAGCAACAGTCTTAAAGTCAATAACTTCCATGTAGTTGAGCTCGTCTAAGAGATCGAAAACATGCAAGGATATCGTGTAGGTATTCCGTGTATGAAAAAGCGGCACCGAGATAAACTCGTGCTGTAGACCAAGGTCAAGAGCCGCACTCCAATAGGACTTGGAGCATCGCAAAGCGTCGTCAATGAAATCCTCTTCAGGCAACGAAAATAGTCGTAAAGCTCTACCCAATCCGCCGATGTCCGGGCCTAATAGCTTCGCTCCCTCTTCATGTAGCGCTAAGTCGTGTATTGTTAGATCATCATGACGCAAACATCTAAAATCTATCTTTAGGCACGTTCCGTCCGGTCCACAGATGTGCATATTGTCAGAAATACAGCTAAAGAACTTCACCTCAAGCCAGTCACTGGCCGTAACACTGAGCGCGTAGCCTGGGTCACTGGCAGGGAATTGAAGACCGGTTTCGTAGCATTTGTTGAAACTCGCAGCCGGGATTTCGTCCCACAACCTGCATATTGGCGTAAAGCCAAGAATACTAAACATCGCCACCTCTAATGTGTAGAGATTTCGTAACGGTTACACGCGACCAAAGCTCCATTAGTTCACGCCTCTTTTCCAACAAATCCGACCGTGCATAGGCCCGTTCTACATCGGACCCAACCTGATGCGCCAATGCTGCTTCTGCGAGTTCACGTGGCGTGTTCGCAGCCTCTGCCGCCCAGTCCCGAAACGAACTGCGAAAGCCATGCACAGTGACGCCATCCTGTCGCATCCGGCGCAGCAGCATCAGCATGGACATGTTCGACAAGGGATGATGCCGCTTTTGACCCTCGAACACATAGTC
>NZ_JBXWNR010000044.1:0-5164 GCF_059610465.1 Ruegeria sp. CDSC085
AGGCCAGAACCGTCGCCATGCCGACCCGGGTCAAGATTCTCTACCAGCTTCTTTGTCTGCTTCCCGCTGAGCGCAGCTATGGAAATACCACAATATATACCACTCAATGAAATACACTAAGAGCAACTAAGTAAAACTCAAGATGATACTATGAGATAGTAAATACCGATTATTTATATATTTACAGCATGTTAAACACGCCATGCCAATTCACTGAAATGGGTTGATGGCGGAGACGAAGGGATTCGAACCCTCGAGACCCTTCCGGGCCTACTCCCTTAGCAGGGGAGCGCCTTCGACCACTCGGCCACGTCTCCGTCGACGGGTATATCCGTGCAAGCGACGGAAATACAAGGTCGTTTCTACAATGTTTGGTTTTTTTTACCGACTCGCTCGAAGCCATTGAAAAAGCGCAGAATAGCTGCGTCTTCCACCGGTTTTGGGTAAGATTTGGTTAACGCATTTCAAGCCCCAACATTCAGCAATATTCATAGAATCGCGTTTCCCAAGTGGTCGGATAGGCTTTGTTGCACAAATCCGTTGTCGGGCAGACTTCCCCTTTGCCCGGACGGACTTACCCCCCGGACGGACTAATCCTGCGGGCTCTCTGACGGGTGTGCCAAAAGCGGTTTAGTGGTTCAGGACCCCGACGCCTGCCCGGATTTCCACGACCTGTCAGTCGCAGGTGCGAGCCATGAGTGACTGAACACGAAGTTTCACGCAGTTCGTCTTGCTCTCAACATGGATCCAGCGGTGATACCCGCTCCTTCGCCGCCACAGGGCACGGCCCAGGTATCGCGATGCGTTGACTGCTTCGTTCCGGGCTATTGCCTCTGCGCTGGGTGTTTCAGAGTTTGGTGTTCTCACGCGGCGGGATGACCGCATGGATATAACGGGCAGTGAACGCGCGGCTTGCCGGGAAACTTGGGCAACGGGTTCAAGACGCGCCATCTAGGCGTCGGCCGGCCCCAAGAGATCAGACGTGTTTAGCGCTCGTTATCGAACGTGAGTTACTCTGCCAAACTGAAATCAAGGGGTCAGGGCCCTTTGGCGGGTCGACGCATCCTTCAACCGACAGGCAGTCGGTTTCCCTGGATTCCCCACATTCATCCAATAACTGTTATATGTGAATTCATCAAACAATGAGGACATGATGAACTCACTAACCAGAATAACACGAGGGATAGGCGTCGCCCTCAAGGACGGCAGAGTGAAAGGCATTCTTGCCTTCACAGTTGGAATGATTTTATGGGCCTCGGTCTTTTACCACTTTGTCGAAGGTTGGAGTTGGCTCGACTCCATCTACTTTTCTGTCGTGACCATTTCGACCGTGGGGTTTGGTGACTTTTCACCCGAAACCGCGGCAGGGAAGATCTTTACGATGGTATACATCATTGTAGGTCTCGGTGTCTTCGTGACTGCAGCAACCACAGTGGCGGATACGATCTTGTCCCAGGACGACAAAAAAGCGGGCAAGTAGATTATCCCAATTTGGCCAAATCGAGTTCACACCCAGGCATTGGTTTGACTGGGCACCTCAAGCCGTAGCCCGGATTCATTTGTGTCTTCAAGCTGATAGATGATCACTAAAACTAAAAAATATACATATGGTGTTTTTTGAGTGTAACATTCGAAAAACATATGGAGGGATGGAATGGAAAAGACACAGGACGCAAAGATTGTCGATCTGGCAATACGATTGCTCTTTCTCGGACTATTCCTCTACAGCGCCCTGGTCATGGTGGCCCCGCTTGCGAGCGTGGTTATCTGGGCAACGATCCTCTGTGTGGCGCTATACCCGGCATTTGATTGGCTGCAATCCAAGTTGGGAGGGCGGAAGAAGCTTGCGGCGGCGATCTTGGTTTTGGTGGGTCTTGTTTTGACCTTGGGGCCGGTTGCTACGGCGATATCCGGTGCTGCAGAACTTGGGTCTGAATTCGCGGAACAAGCAGACAAGGGTGAGTTGAAAGTCCCGCCTGCGCCCGAGGGCCTTAAGGAACTGCCATTGGTTGGAGACAAAATTTCCAATGTTTGGGGTATGTTCGAGCGGAATCTGGACGGCGCGCTTGCAAAATACGGGGCGCAAATCCTTGAGATCACAAAATCGCTCTTCGGAAAGGTGTTGGGCATCGGAATCGGGCTTCTTGGCTTGGCCCTGTCCGTATTGATTATGGGGGCGTTGTTCAGCCCAGGGCCAAATTTGGTCCAAGGTCTCCAACGCTTTGCAAACCGTGTTTTCGCACCGCGCGGCGGTGAATTCGTAACACTGGCAGGTGCAACAATTCGGAACGTGACAAAAGGCGTGATCGGCGTAGCAGCCATTCAGGCGGTCTTCGTTTGGATACTGCTGGCTTTGTTCGGAATTTCTTCGGCCGCCACGCTGGCATTTATCTGCCTGATACTCTCGATCATCCAAATCGGGCCCGGATTGGTTCTTATACCGGTTATTATCTACGCATGGAGTTCCATGTCCGGCGGAACTGCTTTGATATTCACCATATTGGCCGTGCCCGTCACAATAATGGACAGCTTCCTAAGACCCGTGTTCATCTCAAAAGGCCTTGAGACTCCCATGTTGGTCATCCTCATCGGTGTTCTCGGAGGTATGATGGCGTACGGTTTGATCGGCGTCTTTATGGGGCCGGTACTCTTTGCTGTGTTCTATGAACTGTTCAAGGTTTGGATTGATACCTCGCCCGAAGCCGAGGGCGCTTCTGAAGGTGCGGCGAAATGAGGAAGACGATCTGGACAACCCTGGCTGTCATTCTGATTTTTCTTGTCTGGTATCTGGTCGCTGATCGGAAAACGCCATTTACCGGGAACGCCAGAGTAAAAGCCGTGGCGACCCAGATCGTCCCGCAGGTGACAGGCACTGTTACTGACGTACTGGTCGAAAATGGCCAGATAGTCTCGGCCGGAGATGTCCTTGTCCGGATCGACCCCCGACCCTATGAAATTCAGCGCGACAAGGCGGAAGCTGACCTCGAAGCTGCCACGCAGGAAGTGGGTGCATCCTCGGCAGAGGTAAGAGCTGCACAAGCCAAGCTGGCAAGGGCGCAGAGTGATCTGGATACAATGCGCATTCAAACGGAACGCGTTTTTGCGCTTGAAAAGAAAGGGTTGATTGCCGTCTCAAAGGCCGATGATGCACGAGGTCAACTTGCAGAGTCTGAGGCAAACTTTGAGAACGCAAAAGCGGATCTGGAAAAAGCAAAACAGAGGCTTGGTGACGACGGGATTGAAAACCCGAAAATCCAGCGCGCGTTGGCTGCATTGGCGGATGCGGAACTGAACCTTGAATGGACCGAACTACGCGCTCCGGCGACGGGCGTCATATCCAATCTGCTGATAGCGCCAGGGACGTATGCGCGATCCGGTCAGGATCTATTGACGTTTCTTGACGCAACTGACGTCTGGATCGAGGCGTATTTTACCGAGAACAACCTTGGAAGAGCCTCCATAGGGTCCCCGGTTGATGTCGTGTTGGACATGCATCCCGGTAAAATCGTTTCGGGCGTCATCGAGAGCTTTAGTGCGGCCGTTTCTTTAAGTGGCGGTGATGAGCCCGGGCAATTGGCGAGCCCGCCAAGCACCAAAGGGTTTTTGCGAGAGCCTGAAAGGTTCCCGGTCCGGATTGTTTTGCCCGGTTACGAAGCTGGAAGCACAGAAGATGACCTTCGCTTTCAGCTCAACGGACAGGCCGATGTGATTATGTACCTAAGTGACAACACTTTGCTGAACCTCGTTGGTCGTACCTACATTCGCTTGGTTTCAATTCTGTCCTATGCGTACTGAGGACCAACGCTCTGTCACCCGGCTTGCACTGGGTGTAACTGGCGTGTTTTCCTTGGGCCTGTTTCTTGGCTGGCCACTCGCTGTTGTTGGCGCGGTGTTCACGGCCCTTTTTCTGCAAGCACCTGCCGCATTGCCTTTAGCAGCATTTGCCAAGCTTTTTGTCTTCTCTATTGGATTGATGTTCATTTCATTCCTATTGTCGTCGATCTTCTCGCCTTATCCACTCGTGTTTCTCATTCTCGTGGCAATTGGAATAATCCTGTCTTTCATGTGGTCGGTTTCCGGCGCCGGAGTTTTACCGGGTGTCATAGCTCTCATGGGGGCGTTGATGATCCCGAACCTGGTTCTGCAATCCCAGGATCTGGCCTTGGTGCTAGTGTATTGGATTCCGTTGAACCTGCTGTTTGCAGGCATGGTATCGACGCTGATGTTCGTACTGATACCTGCTGAACCTCAAACGGCAGCTCAAAAGAAAGCTGTATTGTCGCCGGACTTCGACCCACATCGTCGAATAGTCAGGATGTCGCTTGTCACCATTCCATTTGCTATGGCGTTTTTTGTTTCCGGCGCGTCTGCTTTGCTGGTTCTGTTCTTTGTCGCGTTGCTGAGCCAGCAACTTGCGGCGATGCCTGCGGCCGGCAAGACAGTTGCAAAATCTATGCTGACGGCAAACCTCCTTGGGGCTGCGGTGTCTATCGTATGCTATGAAATAAACGTCATAGCTCCGGTTATTCTGACACCCATTCTGCTGTGTTTCTTCTTCTGTCTGTCACTCGGAGCGCTTGGAAAATCTCAAGCTCCGCTCGCCGCGGCAGCCGGTTCAGCTATTACAACGGCTCTGATCGTATATGGCGGGTCGGTTGCGCCGTTTTCAGACGAGGCTGACGTCAAGAGCATCACTCGGGTTATGCAAGTTGCCAGCGCCGCTATCTTTGTGATCATCGCATATGTCGTGGTGGATGAATTCTGGCCGGAAAAAAAGCGCCAGACAGCTCAATGCAGCTAGGGTCAGGATTCAAAACCAGCAGATGACGGTTGCTGAGATGAAGACCTTGGGACAACGCTCATGGCGTGCCGCCACGCGCCTCCAATCCCTGAGCTTGCCAAACAAAATCTCGATGCGATTTCGCCGCTTGTATCTGCGCTTGTCGTACTTGAACGGCGTCTTGCGTTGTTTTCGACCGGGATGCAGGCCCGTAGGTACTCTTTGGTATCTTTAGTTTGCTCCGTGGCGCAGCACCGTTGCAGCGCCGCATGAGGAGGCTCCAAGCGCAAGGAGCGCCCCTTGGAGCGCTAAGTGTTTGATATCTGACGTTTTAGTGTTGGTTGCGGGAGTAGGATTTGAACCTACGACCTTCAGGTTATGAGC
>NZ_JBXWNR010000045.1:0-5017 GCF_059610465.1 Ruegeria sp. CDSC085
TTCGATTTGATCTGCGCGTCTTCCGTTTGCGCCTTTCTTCCAGATTACAGTGGCGCCGTGGCAGTACTGGCGGGTTTGCTCAACAAGGGTGGGCATTTTGTGCAGTGGGATTGGCAAGCGTCAGATGATGACGGCTTTGGATTGACGCTGAATCAAATGAAGGCCGCGCTGGAGGCGGCACGACTAGGCTCCATTCGGGTCGAACAAGTATTCGAAATCAATTCTGATGCGCGGACGATGCCGGTTTTGATGGGAGCGGGCATTCGCAATCCGGAATGAATTTGAGTGTGGATGGGTGACAACCAGTGCGTCCAGTTAGCCGGCCATTGATATTGCTCAAGTGCGTTCAAGACTTTCGGATGAACAGGTACCCTTTCCTTGAAAGCTTCGTGCTCCAGTTCGCCCGATGAGCCTGGACCAGGCAATTCTGCTTCTGGCAGCGAAGCTCAAGTCTGAGTGGTGGCGGAAGTTATTTGGTCAGATTCCACCCCGCCAAATTGAGTCCGGCTGATCACCTGATCCGCGCAAGCGCGGACTAGGGCCGGACCGTCCGGTCTTTGGCCTCCGCCAATTCAACAGGGCGACTTGCACCGCTAGCGGCCCTCCATTCTTTAGGACGAGTGTCATACCGGTTGAGAAAGGACACCCCGCACTCCGCACTCGAAACTGTGCGCCGCGCCTGCGTCGGACCGAAGCAATGTTGCTGCCATAAACTACATCGCTACGTTCAAATGACCCGCGTGCAACGATCCCAGAAATTTTTGCCTTTTCACTTGGCCTGACAGTTTCAAACTCGTTGCCTCAGAAAATCCTAGGCTGCCGTGTTTCTGAAGGGATGAACATAAGCGGGCAGTCGGGGAAGACGCGCGGTGCCCGGTCCGGGCATCGCGCTTCAACAGGGGATTTCCCCTGCGCCTGCGGCGCATTCCGCGCGGACCAAATTCCCTGCTGACGTCCCCTTGATGCCCGCTTTTCCCATGTTCACCGAAACACGTCATAGCGAGGATCAAACAATGGCAACTCAAACTCTGAAACTGAACGTCAAGACCGGTGAAAAAGAAGGCAAAAACTTCTGGGATCGTTGCGGGGTTCTCTTCGTCAACACCGATGAGACTGGCAACATCACCTCGATCCAGGTCAAGCACAGCATGTTCCCCGGCGTCGAGATGGTGGCCTTCCCGAAGCGCACCGATGACGATCCCGTCACCGAATGACATAAGGGCAGGGCGGCACAAGCCGCCCTTTCTTCTGCTCCGGCCAAAACCCGGACCACAGATGCGCCACGTGTGGCGCGCGGTCCAAGGACCGGGCAGGGGCGGTGACCTTCCGCGGTGCGGCAGCTCTCAACCCTGCCACACCCGCCGCGCATGCGGCGGGAAACTGAGCGCGCTGAGGCGCGCGGAAAATGCCATACTGAACTTGAACGTGCCGGTATGTGACGGGCGCTGTTCGTGCAGCCCATGCGGTGCATGATTGCCCTGCGCCGGTCCACCGGCACCCACGCCTGCTGGCTGGAAAAGGGGCGGGACCCTTTTCCCGGCGTGGAGATTGCCTCCAAGAGCAAAACTGCTCCGAGGGCGATTTGAGAAAATGCGGATTTCTAAAATCACCCCCGGTTTCCTCTTGGAGTGTATGACAGGATAAGGTAGTTGTGTTACAAACTCAAAATACAACCTGAGATAGATTTTGAATGAGCGAGCGCAGACCCTCTGACACCACCGTCTTTTCCGTGCGATTGCCCGTGGATGCGTTGGAGCGTCTGGAGGCAGCCGTGGACGCGCTCGGGATCAAGAGCCGCAACCAGATCATCCAGCGTTTGATCTATCGCCTGATCGGTTATCTCGATCCTGACCCCGCTGTTGTGGATCTCTGGCAGAAGCATTTGCGGCAGGTTCAGGGCGGGTACACCAACCTCAACCAGCTTGCGAAATCGGCCAAGCGCGGCACGGTGATCTGGACGGATGACGACCGCCGCGACGTCGAAAATCTCCATCGCGCGATCATCCAGCACCGGCAAGACCTGAAGGCGATGATCACAGCGGCCCGCCGAAACCGAGAGCCAGAATCCGCCATTCGCCGGATCTTGCGTGACGACGATTGGGCACCTGAAGAATGAACGCCGCAGCCCACGGTCTGACAGCCGGAGACTTCCTGGAACTTGCCTTCCGTGAGGCTCAGAAAGGTGTCGATCATTCTAAGCGCATCAGTCAACAATTGCAGACCGCCAAACGCATGAAGTTCATGGTTTCGCGGGCCTCATCCATCAAAGCACGGCTTGGTGCCGTGGTTGGAAAGCCCGAGGCGGTTGTGAAACACGTCCGCAAAGGCGGGGTGAAAAACGCGCATGAGCTGCGCCGCCAGATCAACTATCTGACCGTCAGGGCAGAGGGCGTGTTGGACATCCGAGACAATGGCGTGACCCCGCTCGATGCGGATCAGGTCAGTGATTTGATCGAGACTTGGGCCGAGGATTTCAACGGGAAAACCAACTACGGTTACACCCGTCACATGATCGTTTCTTTTCCCGAAGGCACCTATCCGGACGCCGCTCATGAGGCCGGTTTGGAGTTCGCAGATCGGCTATTTGGCAGCGGTGATTTTGGCGATACCTGGGACTACCTGACTGTGTTCCACAACGACACTGACAACCCCCATGTCCACATCGTTGTGAACAACCGAGGCGTCGAACATGGGCAGTGGTTGGCTATGGGTATGAGCAGCGAAATGAACATCGACGTCCAGCGCTCTATCCAGGTCGAGGTTGCTGAGGAATACGGAATTGAGCTGACCGCAACGACCCGCCTTGAGCGCGGATTGCGGCAGGAAGTTGAGACGGACACGTGGAGAGTTCAGGCCGGAATGTCGGTTGTTGAAAGCACTCCGGAAGTCGAAGTTACGGCCCGCGACATGGCCGCCGATGTGATGACCCTATCCATCGCAAGAATGTCGGATCTGTTTGATGAGCGCGCCAACGCCATCAAAGACCGGATCGAAGAGTTTGCCATCCAACTCGTTGAAAGTGAGGAACCTATGGTATCGAGAATGGAACATCTACTAGACCAAGCCCATCATTTTGATGATTACGGTGAGCCGGGAGACTCGTCTTATGTGTCCCCCGAAGTCATGAGCAACTTGCGGCGGCACATCGAATTAGGCGGTTCTGAGGAAACAATCGCGCCCGAGCTGAAGGCTCAGGTTGTCGCCCATATCAGCGACGTTCGGGACAACGAACAGAGCCATCCGTATCTGTCTGCCCTTGCTGATATTGTCGATGACAAAGAGTTCCAGGCGTCCGCAGATTATGCCCCGGCAGCACGCCGCTACGAGGTCTATATGCAGGACACCTTGGGCGAGGGGGCCTATGAGGACTTCCAGATTCAGACCAAAGAATTGCTGCAATCCATCGACAAGATGGAAGGTCTTGCTCGTGAGGTTGACGACCCAAATCTGCGTGTCGCCATGGACATTCAGATTGGCGAGCTGAAGGGCGACGTTGCGGATCTGCGCACTAATGATCCAGACCTTCAAGCCTTCATCATCGAGGACCGCCGCTATTCAACGATGATGGGAATGGGCACCGCCGAAATGGATGTCTTGGATTATCCAGAGGCCGACAAGTGGGCGGCGATCCGCAAGGAAGTCACCGACACGGCCAGCAGCTACGGCCTCGATGGCGAGGCATTTGTTGCCCGCTTTGGCGATCATCACAACGTCACTTTGGGTACTACAATGGGATGGCGCAGCGACGACATTTTGACCGCAACGGCCCACTTCCAGGCTCAGGGATTGTCGGACAGCCACGACCGCGCTGAGGCCGTTGTTGACGAGCTGCACCAGCTTGCTTCTTCCAGGATCATCGCAATCTCAGAAGAACTCTCGGATGTTCACGCCCATGCCACGCACCCGCTCTTGCAAGGGCGCGGCGACGATGACGGACACAGCTTGTAAGGACATAGCCCGGTCTGCCTGATGAGCGCGCCAACGCCCCAGGCAGATCCATCACAGAGTTTTCCATCAACTCGCAAAGGAAAAACTATGGTTTCGCGTACAGACTATCTTTTGAACGAAGTCGAACACTTCGCACCCTATTCCCAATTCGATCAATCCGCCCCGCGCGAGGATCGCGTTTCAGAGCAGATCGACATCATCAAGAAAGAACAGCAGGCGATGGGCTTTGATCGTGCAGCCATCGCTTCAAAGAGCTTCGACATCGAGGACCAGGCCAACCGCCGTGTTGACGAACACACGGCGCAACAAAATCTGGTCGAAGAACTGAAAATCGAATTGGAGGCTGCGGAGCGGTCAGGGGAGCCGGTTGATCTGAACGATATGCAGGCTTTGGTTTCTCAGCACATGAACGATGCTCAGGAATACGACCTGTATCATCCCTACTATTCGTCCCTTGCTGACCTGTCCGGCGACAAAGGTTTTCAGGATTCCGACGACTACCAGTCGCCCGGTGATCGCTATGTTCAGTATATGCAATCCGCTCTGGGTCAGGCCGGTTTCGAGAACTACGAACAGCAGACCAAGGACATTGTGAACTCCATCGAGAACATGGAGGCTCTTGCACGTGAGGTCGAAGATCCGCATCTGCGTGCCGCAATGGACGTGCAGATCGGAGAGCTGAAGGGCGATGTTGCCGAGCTACGCCCATACGACACCGACCTGCAGGCGTACACTGTTGCTGACGACATTTACACCACATCCATGAATGCGGCCGAGTTGGACAACTTGGACCCGACAGAAGCCGAAAAGTGGCTGGCTGTGCGTGATGACATTGTGGCGACCGCCAACAGCTTCGGTCTCGACGGAAACAAGTTCCTGGCCCGCTATAACGATCATGACAGCGTTTCAGTCGGCACCACGGCGACTTGGCGAGACGCGGACATTTCCACCGCTGCCGCCCATTTTAATAGCCAAGGCGTTCCGGACAGCTACGAGCGCGCCGAGGCCGTTGTCGGTGAGCTGCATCAAGTTTCATCCAGCAAGATTGCCGCCGTGGTGCAAGAGATTG
>NZ_JBXWNR010000046.1:0-4498 GCF_059610465.1 Ruegeria sp. CDSC085
TATTCCGCGGCTTCTTCGTATGCGTCCATTGGGGGGCATGTGCAGACGAGGTTTCTGTCGCCGTATGCGTTGTCGACGCGGTTGACGGGTGACCAGTATTTGTCGACGCCCATGGAGCCTGGCGGGAAGCAAGCCTGTTCGCGGGTGTAGGGGCGGTCCCAGTCGCCGACCAGATCGCGCACCGTGTGTGGGGCGTTTTTCAGCGGGTTGTTGTCCGCGTCGATCTTGCCGTCGATGATGTCCTGCGCTTCCGCGCGGATGGACAGCATGGCGTCGCAGAAGCGGTCCAGTTCGGCCATGGGTTCCGATTCCGTGGGTTCCACCATCAGGGTTCCGGCCACCGGCCAGGACATGGTCGGCGCGTGGAAGCCTGAATCGACCAGGCGCTTGGCGATGTCATCCACGGAGACATGCGCCTCGGCGTCCAGCGGACGGGTGTCGAGGATGCATTCATGCGCCACCCGGCCCGTTTCCGAGGTATAGAGGATCGGATAGGCGTCCTGCAGACGCGCGGCGATGTAGTTGGCGTTCAGGATCGCCACTTTCGTCGCCTGGGTCAGACCGGCGCCACCCATCAGCAGCACATAGGCCCACGAGACGGGAAGGATCGAGGGCGAGCCGAAGGGCGCCGCCGAGACCGGCCCCACGGCGGTGCCGTATTCCGGGTGGCCGGGCAGGTGCTCGGTCAGATGCGCCTTGACGCCGATCGGGCCCATGCCAGGGCCGCCGCCGCCATGCGGGATGCAGAAGGTCTTGTGCAGGTTCAGGTGGCTGACGTCTCCGCCGATGTCACCGGGGCGCGACAGGCCCACCATCGCGTTCATGTTGGCGCCGTCGATATAGACCTGACCGCCGTGATCATGGGTGATCTGGCAGACCTCCTGCACGGTGGTCTCGAACACGCCATGGGTGGACGGGTAGGTGATCATGCAGGCGGCCAGATGATCGGAGTGCTTTTCCGCCTTGGCGCGGAAGTCGGCGACGTCGATATTGCCGTTCTCATCCGCCTGCACCGGCACGACCTGCCAGCCCACCATCTGGGCCGAGGCCGGGTTGGTGCCATGCGCCGAGGTCGGGATCAGGCAGACATTGCGCTGACCCTGCCCGCGGGCGAAGTGATAGTTGCGGATGGTCAGAAGACCCGCATATTCGCCCTGCGCGCCCGAGTTGGGTTGCTGGCTGATCGCGTCATAACCGGTGATCTGGCACAGCTTGTCGTTCAGGTCGGCAATCATCTCGTGATAGCCCTGCGCCTGATCTTCGGGGCAGAACGGATGCAGATTGCCGAACTCGGGCCAGGTGACCGGGATCATCTCGATCGTGGCGTTCAGCTTCATGGTGCAGGACCCCAGCGGGATCATCGCCCGGTCCAGCGCCAGGTCACGGTCGGCCAGGCGGCGCATATAGCGGGTGATCTCGGCCTCGGCCCGGTTCTTGTGGAAGATCGGGTGGGTCAGATATTCGCTTTCACGCAGCGCATAATCGGGCAGGCGGTATTGCTTGTTCGAGCTGTCATCCTTGCGGTCGATGCCGAAGGCACCCCAGACCGCCTCGATGGTCTCGGGGCGGGTCTGCTCGTCCAGGCTGATGCCGACCCGGGTCTCGCCCACCTTGCGCAGGTTGACGCCGCGGGCCACGGCGGCCTCCATCACCGTCTTCTGCAGATGGCCGACCTCAACCGTGATGGTGTCGAAGAACACTTCCGGTTCCGCGGCAAAGCCAGCCTCTTCCAGACCGGCAGCCAGACGCGAGGTCTTGCGGTGCACCGATTGCGCGATGGCCTTGATGCCGTCGGGGCCGTGATAGACGGCATACATCGAGGCGATCACCGCCAGCAGTGCCTGCGCGGTGCAGACATTCGAGTTCGCCTTCTCGCGGCGGATATGCTGCTCGCGGGTCTGCAGCGACAGGCGGTAGGCCTTGTTGCCCCGGCTGTCGATGCTGACACCGATGATCCGGCCCGGCATGGACCGCTTCAGCTTGTCGGTGGTCGCCATATAGGCAGCATGGGGCCCGCCATAGCCCATCGGCACGCCAAAGCGCTGGGTCGAGCCGATGGCGATATCCGCGCCCATCTCGCCGGGCGATTTCAGCAGCGCCAGCGACAGGATGTCGGCGGCGACAATCGCGATGGCTTTATGTTCGTGCAGCGCCGCGATCTCGTTGGTGAAGTCGCGCACATGGCCATGGGTGCCGGGATACTGGAAGATCGCGCCAAAGACGGAACCTGCATCCAGCGTGTCCGGATCGGCCACCTGAACGTCGATGCCCAAAGGCTCGGCGCGCGTTTTGATCACCGCGATGGTCTGCGGGTGGCAGTTCTTGTCGACGAAGAAGGCCGCGTTGTTGGCCTTGGACCGGCCGCCGCGCTTGGCCATCGCCATCGCCTCGGCCGCGGCTGTGGCCTCGTCCAGCAGGGACGCGTTGGCCACGTCCAGCCCGGTCAGGTCGCTAACCATGGTCTGGAAGTTCAGCAGCGCCTCAAGACGGCCCTGGCTGATCTCGGGCTGGTACGGCGTATAGGCGGTGTACCAGGCCGGGTTTTCCAGGATGTTGCGCAGGATCGGCGCGGGCGTGGTGGTGCCGTAATAGCCCTGACCGATCAGCGAGGTCAGAACCTTGTTCTTGCTCGCCACCTCTTTCATATGGAACAGCGCATCGCGTTCCGTCATCGCCGGACCCCAGTCCAGCGGCTCTTTCTGCCGGATCGCAGGCGGGACGGTGGCGTCGATCAGCTCGTCCAGCGTCTTGAAGCCGATCACCTTGAGCATGTCGCGCATCTCGGTCGGGCTGGGCCCGATATGGCGGCGATTGGCAAAGTCATAGGCTTCGTAGTCGGTCAGTTTGAAGGCCATGTGTAGCGCTCCTCAAGGAATGTCTCGCCCGGTCGCTCTGGCAGGAGCCTCCGGCGGGGAGTAAGGGCCGTCCCGGAAACTGTCCGGTGGACAGGTTCAGGCCCGAACGGGCGGAGCCCAAATTCGGCGGCATAAGTTAAAACGATGGAGCCCCGTGCCGGGACTCCGTTTGGGTTTACCCGATCAGGGCCTTGTAGCCGTCCAGATCCATCAGCTCTTCCAGCTGGGATGCATCGCTGATCTTGATCTTGTAGATCCAGGCCTCGCCCTCGGGATCTTCGTTCAGCGCACCGGGATTGTCGGCCAGCGCCTCGTTCACTTCCGTGATCTCGCCATCGACCGGAGCATACAACTCGGACGCCGCCTTGACGGATTCGATCACGCCGATCTCGCCGCCTTTTTCGAACTCGTCGCCCGCTTCCTGCTGTTCCACGAACACCACTTCACCCAGCTGCTCGGCGGCATGTTTGGTGATGCCCAGAGTGGCCGTGTCGCCTTCAACGCTCAGCCATTCATGCTCTTCGGAATAATAGGTTGCCATCTTGTCTCTCTCCTGACTTCAACGCTTGTAATTCTGTTTGACGAAGGGCATGGCCACGATCTGCGCCGGTTGCGCCTTGCCCCGGATGATCAGGTTCACCTTCTCGCCCGGCTCGCCATGGCCCGCGGACACATAGCCCATCGCGATCGGGCCTCCGACCGTCGGGCCAAAGCTGCCCGAGGTGATCTGGCCGATCGTGTTGCCCTCAGTGCACTGGATTTCCACACCCTGGCGCGCCGGAGCACGGCCGTCGGGCTTGATCCCCACCAGCTTGCGGGATGCCCCCTCGGCCAGTTCGCGCTGGATACGCTCCGCACCCGGAAAGCCGCCTTCTTCCTTGCGGCGCTTCTGCATCGCCCAGCCCAAAGACGCCTCGACCGGCGAGGTGCTCTGATCGATGTCATTGCCATACAGGCACAGCCCCGCCTCAAGCCGCAGGCTGTCGCGCGCGCCCAGACCCGCCGCTTCGCAATCCTCATGCCCCAGGAAGGCTTTCGAAACTTCGATCGCCTTGTCCTCGGGGATCGAGATCTCATAGCCGTCCTCGCCGGTATAACCCAGCCGCGAGATGCGGCACTCGACACCGTTGATATCAGCAAGGGTGGTTTCCATGAACTTCAGGTCACGGGCAACAGGGCACAACGCGCCGACAACATCCTCGGCCTTGGGGCCCTGAACCGCCACCAGCGCGCGGTCGAAGATCTCGGTCACTTCGACACCTTCGAGATTGTCACGCATATGCGGAATGTCCTGATGCCGCAGCGCCGCGTTCACCACCACAAAATAGTGATCCCCCGCATTCGACACGATCAAATCGTCCATGATCCCGCCGTCAGCGTTGGTGAAAAACCCGTACCGCGCCTTGCCTTCCTTCAGCGTCGCATAAGCCTGCGGGCACAAAGCTTCCAGCTTCTCACCCACATTCTCGCCGCGAAGAATAACCTGACCCATGTGAGACACATCAAACAACGCCGCCTTCTCTCGGCACTGCTTATGCTCACCCATAATCCCCAAAGGATACTGAACAGGCATCTCCCACCCAGCAAAATCAACCATCTTACCACCCAAAGCAACGTGCAACGAGTGAAGAGGCGTGCGTTTC
>NZ_JBXWNR010000047.1:0-3619 GCF_059610465.1 Ruegeria sp. CDSC085
CGAAGCCGAAGCCGAAGCCGAAGCCGAAGCCGAAGCCGAAGCCGAAGCCGAAGCCGAAGCCGAAGCCGAAGCCGAAGAAATCGCTCCGGTCGAGGAAAAAGTTGTTGAGCGCGTCGTTGAAAAGCGTGGCGGGTTTGTGCCTGCTTTGCTGGGTGGTGCCATTGCAGCCGCTGTCGGGTTTGCGCTGGGCAATGGTGGGCTATTGTCAGGTGGCTCTGACACTTCGGATACCTTGGCGGCGTTGGAGTCCAAACTGGCAGACCAATCCGACCAGATTGCCAAGCTGTCGCAAGAGCTTGCAAACAGTCCGGATGTTGCCGGTTTGACGGATCAGGTCAAAGCGCTGTCCGACAAACTGACACCCGTGGAAGGTGACCTGAGTGCGATCAAATCTACTGTGGATACGCTGTCAGGCCAGATCGGACCATTGTCAGACCGAATCGCGACGCTGGAGAAGACCCCGATCGAATCCAGCGTGTCGCCCGAATCCATGGCCGCCTTTGAAGCTGAGCTGAAGAAGCTTCAGGATTCTCTGGCCTCGCAACGTGCCGAAGTTGAAAAAATGGTTTCGGACGCTCAGGCGCTTGAGGCAAAAGCATCAGCCGACGTGCAAACTGCGGCAAATGCCGCTGTTCTGTCCCGCTTGCATGGCCAGTTGGATGCGGGCCAGCCCTATTCCGATCTTGTTGCGGAACTGAAGGCAGGCGGTGTGGATGTGCCGGATGCTCTGTCCGGGTCGGCTGAGAAAGGTGTGGAAACCCTCTCCTCTCTGCGGGCCAGCTTCGCGCCTGCGGCCCGAGCAGCGCTGGCAGAAGCGCGTGATGCCGACAAGGGCACTGGCCTGATTGCCTTCCTGCAACGTCAAACAGGCGCGCGGTCGGTCATGCCCCAGGAAGGGGATGGGCCAGATGCCGTCCTGTCACGTGCACAGGCTGCGCTCGCGGACGGAGACCTGGTCAAAGCCCTGAGTGAATTGAAATCACTTCCCGAAGCGGCGAAGGCTGCAATGGCCGATTGGGAACAGGCGGCCCAAACACGGGTCGCGGCCGTCGATGCGGCGAATACACTGGCTTCCAGCCTGAACTCGAACTGAAGGACCTGCCATGCTGTGGTCACTGTTTAAGATCCTTGTTTTTGTTGCGATTATTGGCCTGCTGGCGCTGGGCGGTCACTTCCTGATGCAAACCAGTGGCGGGGTTCAGATCACCGTCGCGGGCACAGAATTCACGCTGGGGCCGCTTCAGTCAGTGATCGCGCTGGGTGTGTTGGTCATTGCAGTCTGGCTGTTTTTCAAGTTGCTCAGCCTGCTGATCGCAACGCTGAAATTCCTGAACGGTGACGAAACTGCCTTGTCCCGGTATTTTGACCGAAATCGCGAGCAAAAGGGATATCAGGCGCTGGCTGATGGCCTGATGGCGCTGGCCTCGGGCGAAGGGCGCGTGGCGATGACCAAAGCCACCAAGGCCGAAAAACTGCTGAACAAGCCTGAGCTGACAGATCTGTTTGTGGCACAGGCCGCCGAGATGACCGGTGACACGAAAAAGGCATCGGATACTTATAAAAAACTGGTGACCAACAACGCGACCCGGTTTGTTGGCGTACGCGGGATCATGAAGCAGAAGCTGGCCGAAGGTGATGATGAAACGGCCCGCAAACTTGCCGAGAAGGCCCTGGCGATCAAACCGCGTCACGAAGAGACGCAGGATGTGTTGCTGAACCTGCAAACCAAGGCGCAGGATTGGGCCGGGGCGCGTTCGACCCTGACCTCCAAGTTGAAGGCCGGGTATTTGCCGCGCGATGTTTTCAAACGGCGCGACGCTGTTCTGGCCTTGTCCGAAGCCAAAGGCATTCTGGACGAAGACGCGACCGTCGAACAGCAGGAGCGCGCGATCGAAGCCAATCGTCTGTCGCCCGATCTGGTGCCTGCCGCTGCCATGGCCGCCCGCGCGTATATCGCCAAAGGCAAACCCCGGGCTGCGACCAAGATTCTGAAAAAAGCATGGGAGGTTCAGCCACACCCGGATCTGGCCCATGCCTTTGCCGAAATCGTACCGGATGAAACTCCCGAGCAACGTATCAAGAGGTTCACGGCGCTAACCCGCATTCACCCCGAGAATATGGAAACGCGCCTGATTCTGGCAGAATTGAACATCGTGGCCGAGGATTTCCCCGAAGCCCGCCGTGCGTTGGGTGATTTGGTTGAAAAGCAAGGTGATGCGCGCGCCTACACGTTGATGGCTGCGATCGAACGTGGCGAGGGGGCCTCGGACGCCGTTGTGCAAGGCTGGTTGGCCAGGGCGCTGAATGCGCCGCGTGGTCCGCAATGGGTGTGCACCAACTGCCATGATATCCAACCCGAATGGGGGCCGGTCTGCCAGAACTGCGGAAGCTTCGACACACTCAGTTGGCAAACGCCGCAAACGCCCGAGATCGCAAGCGCGACCGGCGTACACATGTTGCCTTTGATCGTTGGTGCGCTTGAGGATCAATCAGAAGAGCCCGAAGTCGCGGAACCTGTGGATGAGGTCGATGTGGTCGAAGTGGCGGCAGACGCCGTAGAGGTTGCAGAGGAAGACGAGGCTCAAAAGCAGGCCTGAGCCCCGCAACGCCCAACTATCAATTGTCGGCCCTGGCAACTGTTTCTTTTTATGCAGGTTGAGGTGTCCATTTCTGGCGCGTTTTGCAGAGAGCGTTTGCGGCTGTGACAAGCTTTCTTGCAACAGCAGTGATGATGACCTTGTGAGGTTTTCCGGCGGCGCATAGGCGGTTGGCGACTGTCTTGAGGACTGGATTGTGATTGCTGGCGACGAGAGCGGCCTGGAATATCACATGCCATAGCAATCGTCGGCCACCGCCAATTGTGCGCCGACCACGCATGGGTCCGCTGTCATGTGCAATTGGCTCAAGGCCTGCGAGCGCGGCGGCTTGCTCGCTGGTGATCTGGCCGAGTTCTGGCATCTCTATGATCGGCATGGTGCTGGCAACCGGTCTGATCCCGGAAACGGAACGCGGGATGCCAGCCGTCGTGGCAAGTCTCTCATCTGTGGCGATGGTATGTTCGATCCGGGCCTCAAGCTCTGCAATCTGATAATCCAGCAGGTCTTTCAATTTGGCATCCATGGCTTTGAACATGTCAGCCGATCCCAGCATCCCATGCGCCTTGATCTGCGCCAGAAGCCGATTTCGCGTCTCGACAAGTTGTCCGCGCTTGGACAGCAAGGCTCTGAGAAGACGTATCTTTGCATGTGGAAGGTTGCGCCCTGCATCAGGTCGGATATCCATGAACTGCGCAATGAGTTCTGCATCGATCCTGTCCGTTTTCGCCCTCGTGCCTCGACTGGCTGCCAAAGCCTTTATTTGAGCTGGCGGCAATTTCCGCGTCGTGACCCCTTCTGCGTCAAGGCCAGACCACAGATGCCATTCCTGCCCGCTGGTGGCTTCCAAGCAGACACGGGCATTTTGTGAGAGCGCCAGGTCGCCCAAGCGTACGTGTCCTTCATGGTATTGGGCATTCGCAGTCTTTGGTTGCTTGGCAGGCAATATGTCTGACGTCAGCACCAATGGGACAGTTTAGGTTGATTTGATAAGAGAGGGTTTCTGGCTCATCGTAACCGCCAAG
>NZ_JBXWNR010000048.1:0-3372 GCF_059610465.1 Ruegeria sp. CDSC085
GACGACTACCTGCCGAGTGATCAGACGTCCGGACCGAAGCCGAAGACTGCATTCAGGCATCAACTGCGGGTGTTGGTTCTAGACCTGTATGTCGCTTGGTTGGAAGACCCGGAACTGTCTATCGGCGTCTCTATGTCCTCGAACTACTGGGACACGTCTTCCCGCTATAACGCGATCCATATATCCAAGAAGATCATCCTGATCATTCGCACCCTAATCGAAGCAGGACTATTGGATGTTGCAAAGGGCAGTTACTCGGGTCCTCTCGCCCGGGGGAACAGAACGACGAGGATACGAGCCTCCGAGGTGCTCCAGGGGTGGTTCGCCGAAGTGGCATTCAGACGAGATGACGTTGGTCGGGTCGAAGGTGAAGAAATCATCATTCTCAGAGGCGACAACGCAGAGGCACTGGTCGAGTACGAGGATACCGACGAGATCATCAGAATGCGGGCTGAACTTGAGCGCTATAACCAAGTAATCGCTGATGCTTTCATTGATATCCCTATATTGGATGAACCAAGGGTCGATGATGTCACCACCGACCATCATCACAAGCTTACCCGCAGGATATTCAGTCGTTCGAACTTCAACCTGAATGGGCGCTTTCATGGTGGTTGGTGGCAGCAGATCAACAGTGACTGGAGGTCAAAGATCTTCATCAACGATACGCCCGTCGTCGAGGTGGACTTCCGCAGTCTCCATGTCTCGTTGCTCAGCCTTCGAGCAGGAAAAGAACTTGACGGCGATCCCTATGAGTTGCCCGACATACTGGGTGCATGGCTACCTCCAGTGCTACAGCGTCAATTTATCAAGCGGCTTGTACTCACAGCGATAAACGCTGGTTCTAGGGATGCTGCTTTCCGGGCGTTTCGAAGCGAATACCCAACCGGCCACGCAGGCAAGACGCTGACTAACGAACAACTGGATAAGTTACTGAAGGGATTCCTGGAGAAGACCCCTCACATCGAGGACTTTCTGTTCGCGGATCAAGGTATCCAGTTGATGAACCTTGATGGTCAGATAGCGGAGCGCGTTCATCGTTATTTCTGCGATCAGGCAGTGCCAGTCCTGTCCGTGCATGACAGTTTTATCATCGACTATACCCGGGTGGGCGAACTGAAACGGGTTATGGCCGAGGCGTCAGCGGAAGTGGCCGGTGCACCGTTACCAACATCGAACAAGTTCTACGGGCTGGACGAACAAGCCGATCCCAATGCCGACCATGTGAAAGATTATGTGATATGGCGGCAGACGGCCCGGTCCGAGGCGTATCTTCAACGATTGGCGGAACATGAACGGAGAACTGGGCGAGAGGTGGTGCCGTCCGAAGCTCAAAATTGACGCTGCAGAAACAAGTGGGCCGAGCTATCGGACAGACGAAGGGTTGAATTGTGGATAAATCAGTTTCTAACACTCCGTGAAGTCACAGGAAGCTATTGCTGTGCTCATTCAGTTCTTTCATCTTCAATTTTGTGACCTGACGTTCACTTGGAGCGGTGCGAAGCTAAAGCCTTTGCAAAAACGCTACGGATACTCATTTTGGCAACCCTGCTTTTAACCAACCTTCGCGCCAACTATCTGCACAGGATGGAACAGTGAATATTGGCATTTGTGTCTGCGCTGAGGCTGCAGTCAGGCCCGGGCGCAACGTCTGAAGGTCCGCTACCGCTTTGCGAGCTGCAGCATCATCGGTGAGGTGTCCCAAAGCAGCAATCAGCATAAGATGGCTCATTACGAAGTTTGAGCGTACAGATAAAGCTTCTCGGCAAGCCTTAGCCGATTCTTCATAACGCCCAAGGTGAAAAAGCGCGCTAGCCTGAGCAAGGTAAGCAGCGTGGCGCAATGGATCGTGAGGGCTGAGCTCAACAGATTGAACCGCGTGACTTAGTGCTTCCTCTGGACGATCAAGAAGAAAAAGGTTGATGGAGCCCAGCATATGGACCGTTGCGGCATTTGGATTTTGCTCAAGAGCTTGTTTGAAAGCAACCCGCGCGCGTGGCAGGTCTCGCGCCAGCATAGAGATTGAATGCGCAGCGTACGCCAACGCGATGCCGTCTGCACGATCGCTCAACAGAACCCGCTCGGCTGCCTTAATAGCCTCTTTCGGCCCTTCACCAATTGGCTCAAGCCCTTGAACCATTCGTTGAATATGCAACCAAGCCAACAGCCCTGACGCGGATGCGTATTCTGGATCACGCCTCAATGCGAGGTTTGTCAGACGTATGGCCTCTCGATTGTCTTGATCCGTTAAAAGATGGAAATGCGATTGTGCTCGAAGATATAGTTCATAAGCTTCCAAATTTTCCGTAGGTTTTGCCCGCGCTCGGTTAGTTTCGGCGTGCCTTAAAGACGGTTCAATCGCGGTTACGACCTCCAGCGTTACTTTGTCTTGAAGGTCAAAAATATCATCAAGCACGCCGTCGAAGCGGTCTGCCCAGAGATGACTGTTGTCTTCCGCATCAATCAACTGCCCTGTAATGCGGACTCGTTGAGCTGCTCGTCTGACTGAACCCTCGAGAACGTAGCGCACTCCAAGAATGCGACCCACTTCGCGTATGTCCGTGCTTTTTCCTTTGAATGTAAAAGATGAATTTCTTGCCACGACCATCAGCCAACGGAAACGAGACAACTCTGTGATAATGTCTTCGGTGATGCCGTCCGCAAAAAACTCCTGTTCGGGATCACCAGACATATTGTCGAATGGCAGCACTGCAATCCCGGGTCTGACATCTGCCTTTTCTGACAGATTGGCAAAAGTGCCCTTTGGCCAGCACCAAACACCAATGCGGCGCGTGATGTTTTTGAGTTCTGTCTGCTCACCGCCATCGAATTTGGATGCGTCACCTCGGTCAAGACTGTTGTGAGATGTGTCCGATATCAAAACCTGATCCGGTTCGGCTAGCGCTTCGAGACGAGCGGCGACATTTATTCCGTCACCAAAAATGTCATCGCCTTCTGTAACGACCTCGCCAGTATGAATGCCAATTCGAAGCTTGATGCTCTCTGGTTTCTGCGCTGACTGTAATGCAATAGCGCAATCTGCAGCGTCTGATGTGGACTTAAACTCGGCAATCCAACCGTCGCCCAAGCTTTTGATCAATGTCCCCCTGTGGGCTTGTAGCAGCGACTGAAGTGTATCTTCACGGAATGATCTAAGCGCAGCAATCGTACCTTCACGGTCATGATCCATCAGTGCTGAATATCCGACGATGTCCGCCGCAAGCACTGTGGTAAGCCGTCTGTCCATTCGTTCCCCCGTTTTGAGGAACTTAGCGCGACACTCAACTTCTGTCAGCCCGACAACTTTGCCTTTGAGCGTTAATCCCTAAGTCCCAAACTGCTCTCAAAATCCATTCCATGCTGGAGATCATG
>NZ_JBXWNR010000049.1:0-3319 GCF_059610465.1 Ruegeria sp. CDSC085
TCGAAAACAATTCGACGCGTACAAACCTTAGATCAGGCATACTCGTCAACTAGACCCCAGAGTTTGCGACACATCCCCCTCGGCTCGCCAAACTGTGAAATCAATCTTTGGAAAAAGCGCTTTGCTGCTTTGGCATTGCGGCGTGTTTGCACGAGAATATCGAGGACATCTCCACCCGCGTCGATCGCGCGCTACAGCCAATGCTTCTTGCCGCGGATCGTGATCACGACTTCATCCATGTGCCACTTATCGTTCGGCCGAGGTCGATCCCGGCGGATGCAATTTGCAAAGTGTTGACCAAAGCGATTGACCCACAACCGGATCGCTTCTCGGCTGACAATCACGCCCCGCGCGGCCAACAGGTCTTCAACATCAGCCGTGCTCAGCGCTAACCGGTGGTACGCCCAGACAGCGTACGCAATTATCTCGCGAGGATAACGGAAACCCTTCAGGCGTGGCATATCAATCGGAATGTTCATAGGGCTGACATACCTTTGTCAAACCCAGTCAAAAACTTGGCAATACCTCTCGCTGAAAGGCGCTCCTTACACGCTTGGCGCCTGCAGCACCTTCAGAACATCAGAAACGAATGCTTCACCAGGGTGCCAATCGTGGTGAACAAGGTAGTAGCCAGCTTTTTGCCGTTTCACGCTGGGCCCAACCCGAACGATGTCGTTGATGGCTTCGTACTGTTCCGTCAACCCCGCCATCCCGAGGGCCACTCCTTCTCCGAGACGAACAGCGTCAAGCACGTAGAGATAGTTGTCGAACTCTATACGCTCGCATGCCTCGAAATCTGTGTTCTCTGACCGGTTCTGCCATTCAAGCCAAGTCATCCAGTCCAGGTCACGGGTGACATTCGGTTGATCCAGCAATCTAACGTTCCGCCAGTCCAGTGTCTTTCCGATGCGGTGGCGTTCGACCAGTTTTCGGGAGGCGATTGGGTAGACCTCTTCGTTAAACAAAAGATGAGATTTCATATCTGGCCAGGTTCCAGTCCCAAATCTGATTGAAATATCGGATGGCTCGATGACGAAATCATCGTATTGTTCTGAAATCAAAAGATTTAGATGCGTTTCAGGAAGAACGCGCCGCAAAGCTGGAAGCCGCGAAGAGAGCCAAAGGTTGGCAAATGCGAACGTCGATCCGATCAGAAGTTTTTCTGTCTGCCTGCCGCGGAAGGCCTCGGACAGCGCCGCAATCTTTTGCAGGCTTTGCTGAACGACATGATGCAGCTGCACACCTTCTGCGGTCAGGCTCAATTGATTGTTGTTGCGTCTGAAAAGGCGCACTTGGAGGCTGTTCTCAAGGTTTCGGATTTGTCGTGTAACCGCCGGCTGCACGATGCTGAGTTCTTGTCCTGCGCTCGAGAAGTTCAGATGGCGCCCGGCCGCCTCGAATACCACGAGGGCATTCGCTGGGGGGAGCTTTTCCTTCAGGCTTACCATCACAATCCAGCGTCTCTCTTCACTACTAATTTTGTTATAGCTCATAATTTTTTTTGGCCTGTCAAGCAAGCCAAATTCATAGGAGAAACGCGACTCGAAGCACTGCCGAAGCTGACCGTCGAAAACATTTGAAGGGAACGCTAAATGGGAACAATTCAGACAAACCTGCACGAAATAAGGCATGATCCGAATGGGCGTGCCGACACCCTCGCTGCAAAATACTATACCGACCAAAAAGTTATGGAAGTAGAATTGCGTGATCTACTTTACAATAATTGGCAGTTTGTCTGTCACGTTTCAGAGGTGGCAGAACCCGGTGATTTCTATGCTTTTTCCTTGCAAGGACAAGAGTATTTTTTGGTGTGCACAGCTGCAGGTGAGTTGAAGGGATTTCACAACGTCTGCCCCCACAGAGGACATCGTCTGGTCGATGGTTCCGGCAACAATTCCCGAGTTACCTGTCCCTATCATGCCTGGACATTTGGGCTGGACGGGAACTTGCGAGGGGCCAGAGGGGTAGACCGCAAGTCAGACTCTGAAAAGTACAAGCTTCTCCCGATCAGAGTCGACAACCTTCTAGGGTTCATTTTTGTGTGTCCGAATTTGGATGTCGTGCCATTGGCCGAGTTTGCGCCGGGACTGGCTGCACAAATGCTCCGCGCGTGCCCGGATCTGCCTAACTATGTCGTGAACCACGCGGGCGCTGAATTTGGCCACAGCTACATTTGCAACTCCAACTGGAAAGTGATGCTGGACAACTATCTGGAATGCTATCATTGCCAGATGGCGCATCCGGAATTCGATGACATGATGTGCATCGGTGATAGCAAGTTTTCGCTATTCCCCAATTACACATACCAGAATGCGCCAACGAAAATGCGGGCAAACAACAAGGCCTTCCCTCTCAACCTGGACCACGACGTGTTGGTGGGTGAGTTCTGGTGGATGTTCCCGAACATCACATTCGGCACGTTTCCCGGAACCCAGAACTTCTATGTCTCACGCTTTGACCCATTGGAGCCGGGCGTCACTTCGCGCCACACGGTGACGCTGCAACCAAAAGATCCGACAGACCCCGGTGCCGAGGAACGGGATCGGCTACGGTCGATCTGGACGACCAATGTCGTGACGCGGGAAGACAAAGAGCTTTGCGAAAGTGTTCAACGCGGCATGGCCCAGCGGGCGTTTAAAAACGGGTGGTATGTGAACGCCCCTGACGATCACGGTGTATCCGAACATGCCATGCGCCACTTCCATGATCTGTATCGCAACTGGGCTGAAACGGCTCTTGGGCAGATCGGCCAATAACAAACAACCGCGAACGGAAAAGCAGGGCACCCGGCGTTGCGGCCGGATGCTCTGGACTTGAAAGGGGCCAAAATGAAGAACATGTACACCTACGGCAGTCAGCCCACACAGCGGTTGCTGACGATCAAGGACCTTCAGGACAATAAGGGCATTCAGAAATACACCATGGTGACCGCGGTCAACCGCGCCGAGGCGGAAGCCCGCGCCGCTGCGGGTATTCATACCATTTCATGCGATTATGACGACTATGACGAGGTGCGCGCCGGGGCACCCAACACCTTGATCATCACCGCGCTGCCCCCGACCCAGTTTACCACCAATGACGACATTCTGCGCGCCGGATTTTCGGCCATGGAGCGGGGCAGCGACGGGCTTTATACATGTCGCGGTCGGCGCACGATCGAGATGCTCGCCCATGAAGGCTTTGCCGTGATGAGCCACATCGGCGTGCTCCCGCGCCATTCGACACGCTATGGCGGAATGAAAGGGATGTGTCGCAAACTCTGGGGTCTAGTTGACGAGTATGCCTGATCTAAGGTTTGTACGCGTCGAATTGTTTTCGA
>NZ_JBXWNR010000050.1:0-3130 GCF_059610465.1 Ruegeria sp. CDSC085
AAAATCAGTTTACCCCTGTCAGACTTTAAGGCTTCAGGTGCCATGTTGCGCGCTATTCCCGTCGCCGACGAAATCACGTCAATTGGAGTTGTTGCGTACGGGCGCGATCATGAGGTCCGCGTAGACGTCAGCGAGATTGACTTCTACTGAAGGTCGCCCAAGCAATGGGCTTAAGAACATTAGGGTGAAAACCCTTTCAGTTTAGTTGCGCCCCCAAGTGGGGCGACAAGCCGTCAGAGTTTCTCCCAATAAACCTAAAGCTGGGACCCAATTGGTAAAACACTTAGAAAACCAGAAACTAAGTGATCCCAGGCTGATCCTGTCGGCTCGGATCGATATTCAAGGATGTTGCCATCATCATCTTTTGTCGTCCATTTAAGCTGACCATCTTGCTCGAGCGTCACGTTATATGTGTATGCAGGTAAAGCGTCGTCCAAAGCGCTCATGGTCTGTGCAGTCAGTGCTGGCGAGTCAATCAAAATTCCCATCTCGGTGTTGATATTGACAGATCGTGGGTCCCAGTTGAACGACCCTACGAACAAGTATCGGTCATCAACTGCAAATGCTTTGGAGTGTAGGCCTGACCTTGATTGAGCCCAGTTTATACCCCGGCGTTGGACCTGATAGGCGTCGGGTCGCAACTCATAGAGTTCTACTCCACCGCGTAAAAGTGCTCGGCGTTTTTTAGCGTAGTGTGCGTAAACGGGTGCGACGTCGTTAGACGCAAGCGAATTGGTCACGACCTTCACGTTAACACCGCGGCTCTCAAGTTCGGTAAGCCATTTCACACCGTTGTTGCGCGGCACGAAATAGGCGGACACGATGTTCACCTCACTGTTGGCATTCTCAAAGTACGGAAACAATTGAGATGCCAGAACGGGACCTGAGTTCTCGAGACCCGCGGCTTTTGAGGGCGGATCAGCATAAAGCTTCGCTGGCAGCCAATCCAGTGACAGGGCTCCATCCGCGAAGTTCTCTTGCGCTGACTTTCTGAGGGCAGCGCCGTACTGGGTTAGCTTCGCTTCCTCGACCAGTTCGTTTAACCGGACTCGCGCATCAGCAAGGTCAAATTCCTTAGGTTCTCCAACGACCACGCGAGCCGGAACGGCGAATTCGCTGTTCCAGTAAGCGTCAAAGCTATGCGACACCTCGCGTACAACAGGGCCTGCAGCCAGCACATCCAGATCGGCATAGTTCATTTCTTTCCGCGCCAAAAAATACTCGGCGCCGATGTTTCTCCCCCCCACAATCGTGAACACGTTGTCCGCCGTCATGGACTTGTTGTGCATTCTGCGATTGATGCGTTTGAAGTCTGTCAGACCCGCGAACAATAGGCTCTGATCGCGCCAAAACGGATTGAACAGCCTGATTTCAATATTCTCATGATTGTCCAATGCGGCTGTCATCGCGTCATAGCTGGACGTATCCATGTCATCCAGCAACAATCGGACGCGAACACCCCGATCTGCTGCCTGCAAAAGACTGGCTGCAAAAAGGTGACCCGTGGGGTCGTTGTGCAGAAGGTAGTATTGCGCGTCTATCGTTCGCTCGGCCGCTGCAGCCATCAGCAGTCGTGATACAAGCGCTTCTTCTCCATCACTGATCAGCTTGATGCCTGACCGACCGTCTTTGGGGTCCCCAAGGCGATTGGCCGCCTGACCTAGAGTTGTGCCCGAATTTGCCTGTAGCGCAGCCGATACCGTCTTTTCATATGTGCGGGTTTTTGGAGCGCAAGCGACAAGAGCCAGCGCGCAACAAACACAAATCACGAACTTCCATTTCGCCATCGGCTTCCTCCAACCCTGTGTCCTAAGTGACTACGCCGGAGCACGCGATTGCAAGTTTGTTCTATGAAGCCTGAGGTTGTTTAGTTTGTTAGTGTTGATTTCGCAAATCCAACAATCGCCACGATGTCGGTTCGCGAATTTGTCGCAACCTCAGTTCAAAAGTACTCTCGCACAACCCAATTGCGTCGAACCAAACCGCTCGCAACCAGTTTCCGCGTTCTAAGTCTCTCTGTTCTGATAATGTGATGCTCTCTGGTTTATGGAGTGTAGGTACTCTTTGTATTGACCTATCGCGATACTGCCCCACCATTCTGGTGCAAATTTTAGGAGCATCCTGAGTGTTTGCGAGGACCATAGCCTTACTGATCTGCACCGTGTTTTCCCCGGCCATGGCATTGCAGCTCAGCGAAACCGGGCGCTACGAGCTAAATCAACCCGCAAGTCTCGATTACGACCCAACCTTTTGTGGGTTGTGGATCGCGAACGAGGGGCCCGAGGCAGTTCTTGTCACATTGCAAGGCAATGAGTTGAGACGCATATCCAGCGATCTCTTCCGGACCAAAGCAATTGCTATTGAAGGGGATCACTTGTTGCTGGGAGATGGCCTTGGCAGCCTTCAACGAGTCACAAAGGACGTCGAGCCTTTGGGAGCGCCCTTTGAACTGGAAGGTAGATTTGTGGACACGGAAGGAATCGCGATCAACGCCAAAAGACAAATCGTGACCGTAGAGGATGATCCAGAACGGTTGCCGTAGTTCACGTCAGAGGATGCTTTGACAGCGAGGTTGGACACAATGAAGCTCTCTCCTCCCTTGAGTGAGGCACAGGGCATCGCGATTGATCCACGCACTGGCCACATGTTGATTGTTGATGATTGGGAAGGGTCAAACAGCCTGTACGAGTTCACGGCTGATGGCCAGCTGCTTGCCCAGCAAAGCTTGTTGGAGTTTGGAACAGACCCGGAAGGCATTGCCATAAGGCCTGGATCCAACCAATTGTTCGTGGCGTTCGACAGCGGAGCGAAGATTGTCACGTTCGACTACACACCCACCTTGCCTGAAGGATCAACGTTGCTGGCCTCGGGCGCGGATTGCATGATGTTCTAGGTGTTTGGCGACCTTCGTACGCCAACGATGATCAAGCGAGGAAACGGGGTCATCAAACACAAGTTCTGAGTTATGCGCTGCGTTGGCTAATTCTGTTTTCTACAAACCAAGTCGAACCTCAGCAGATCAAGCCAGTGCTGCGCAGCCGCTTTCAGCTACACAGCAGACTGCTCACAATGCGCCTTCGTCGCCCAGGAACTCGATACCAGCTGTCGCGCCATCACTGTAAGCAATACA
>NZ_JBXWNR010000051.1:0-2333 GCF_059610465.1 Ruegeria sp. CDSC085
GTCGACAACGCATACGGCGACAGAAACCTCGTCTGCACATGCCCCCCAATGGACGCATACGAAGAAGCCGCGGAATAGGTAGCTAGGCGTAGCAATCCGCTTCTTGCCCTGACGGATTGAAATCCAAGAAAGAGGGCAGCGTCCTGCGAGGCGCTGCTTCTTGCCAAATCGATGGAGGAACAATGAAACACTATGTCCTCGCAAATGATCGCGCCAACCTGGCAAAGACAGGGCCGGAGGTGCCCGAAAGGCTAAAATACATCGATGTTATCCTAAGCGACGAGCGGGCGCTGGCATCGGCTGAAATCGTTGTTGAGTTCTATCACGCATTGAACAGCCTGGTCGAAGATTTCTCTTACGTGGTCAATCTCCGGGTGTCCGGAAATAACACCGTCGGCGGACCTCTCTATTGGGCGGGTCGTACCGCAATTTTCTGGGGCGACCTGGAAAACAACTGGGACGTTGCCGGTCCGCGCAGAAGCTGGATCTCGCAAGTTCTTAACCTGTCTTCAAGGGCTGTTCTGGTCGGTGGAGCTGTCCTGCTTCTTGTGCAGCTGGGCAGAGCGGGTCGAAATGTCGTTGCGGTGCATCCGAACTTCGCCGCGGCCGCGCTGGAAAGCGGATTGGAAAGCTGCGGCACGGGGACTCATCTGGCCGCCGACGGGCGTCCGCACAGCGCGACCAGCAGATTGAGCGCGTTGAGATTGTTGTCTGAATTTGTGTCCATGGATCACGGAGAGCACATCGCGGACTCACTACGCAGCTATATTGGTCTGGCCGAACCCGTGCAAAAACACGAAAGCAGACTAGCCGCACGGTTGGTGCATAGGGCAAAAGGTGATCTTTTGGTCGTACGCACCCTGGATGCGATGCAGGAAAACATCGAAGATCCTCTGACGATTTCTGATCTCTCCCGCGTGCTCAAAACCTCAACACGTCAGCTGCAGCGACGGTTCCTGAGCAAAACCGGGGCAAAGCTGCTTTCGACATACAAAGAGCTTCGGCTGGAACGCGCGCAAAGCCTGTTGCAGTTCACCAACATGTCGCAGATCGAAATCTCGGCAGCCACTGGCTTTTCATCAACCGTCGCTTTGAAACGTGCGTTTCAACGCAGCTACAGAACCAGCCCCGACGATGTTCGCAACAGTCGGTTCATGGGGACGATAGCATCGGGGAACGGCTAGCCATTATTCGGTTTAAGTAACTGTCGATGATATCGCGCGGACAGGATGCCCACGCAACTCTGGCTTGGTTCAGGCCGCCGCTATCTGGCTTGCCTTTTCCACCAGCACTTCGGCCTGACGGATTGATGCGTAGTCAATTAGTCGACCATCCAGCGAAACAGCGCCTTTTCCATCGGCTTCGGCCTCGGCCATGGCGACGAGAATTCGCTGTGCCTTGGTAACTTCAGCGTCGGACGGCGACATCACCTCATTGGCAAGTGCGATCTGGCTTGGATGAATGGCCCATTTGCCTTCGCAACCCAGAACAGCAGCGCGTTTTGCGGCGGCCTTGTATCCGTCAGGGTCCTGAAAATCACCAAAAGGTCCGTCAATCGGGCGCAGTCCGTTCGCGCGCGCCGCAACCACCATACGGGCCAGCGCATAATGCCACATGTCACCCCAATGGATCTGGCGCCCACCATCCGAATCCGCATCGGTCAAGACAGAGTAGTCCGGGTTCACACCGCCGATGATCGTGGTTCGCGCGCGGGTCGAAGCCGCATAGTCGGCCACGCCGAAGTGCAGGCTTTCATTGCGATGTGATGCTGCCGCAATCTCACTGACATTCTGCATGCCAAGCGCGGTTTCGATGATGTGCTCGAATCCAATCCGTTTCTTATAGCCTCTGGCATCTTCGATCTGGGTGACAAGCATATCGACCGCGTAAACGTCAGCAGCAGTTCCGACCTTGGGGACCATGATCAGATCAAGGCGTTCACCAGCCTGTTCGACCACATCCACAACGTCACGGTACATATAGTGGGTGTCCAGACCATTGATCCGCACCGACATGGTCTTGTTGCCCCAGTCGATGTCGTTCAAGGCCTGAATGATGTTCCTGCGCGCCTGCTCCTTTTCGTCCGGTGCTACGGCGTCTTCCAAATCAAGGAAAATGACGTCGACATCGGATTTGGCTGCCTTTTCGAACATTCCGGGTTGGCTGCCGGGCACGGCCAATTCACTTCGGTTCAGACGGGCTGGGGCTTGGTCAATGGAATGAAAGCTCATGGGGTCGGGTCCTTCGTCTTAAAGATTCGGATAGATCGGGAATTTGGCGCAGAGGTCTGCGACTTCGGCCTTGACCTTGGCTTCGACGGCTCTGTTGCCGTC
>NZ_JBXWNR010000052.1:0-2263 GCF_059610465.1 Ruegeria sp. CDSC085
GTGATTTCGTCGGCGACGGGAATAGCGCGCAACATGGCACCTGAAGCCTTAAAGTCTGACAGGGGTAAACTGATTTTGGTCCATTCTTCAGAAGTTGCGAACTCGGCCTGATAGTATTGCCATGGAAGCACTGTGCCACGTGTTCTGAGGTGAACGAAGTATTGCTCGCCGTTCCCTCGGACCAACAGTCTGACGCCTGATACACCCTCATCTGGCCGAACAGACAACTTGCGTCGGAACTGGATGAAACCGCCGTTGTTTTCTGTACTGACGGTTCCGGTCAGCCGCGCGAATGCATCATTGCCTTCCGAACTAAACTGCACCTGCCCTGAAGAAACTCCGCCCATGACAGTGTCGGCAACGTAGTCCCAACGCGTCTCCGGAGACTTGGAGAAGTCTTCAGTTAAATTTCCATCAGCCTGAGCCATTGTGCATCCGATGATTACAAGACCTGAAACAAGCCCAGTGAAGTTGGCACGCATATCGTTCTTTCTCAGTTCAGTGTCGCGATAGAAAAGTTCAAGGCCGTGGCAAATGCGACCCATGCAAAGTAAGGCAAGAAGGCCAGTGCGGAGACCCGATCCGAGTTCCTGACCCGAGCGATGAACACGACGATGACAATCAGCAACGCGAGAATGACCACAAGGGCAAACCACGGCAGTTGCAGTACGAAAAAGGTTGGGGACCACAAAAAGTTCAGAGCCATCTGTGCCCACCACAGCTTCATGGCAGCCGAGCTTCGGTCTGTTTCGAACTGACGCCAACCCGCCATGGCGATCAACACATAAAGCACCGTCCAGACCGGGCCAAATATCCAATTTGGTGGATTGAAAGCAGGTTTAGAAAGCTGCGCATACCAATCGCCAGGTGCGGTCAGTGTCCCGATCAGGATGCCACCTCCCAACATGAGCGCAAGAAATGCTATGCGGATCAACAAATTCGACATTGCGGGACTGCTTTCAGCAATCCTTGGTCGTCACGTTGACAAGCGCTTCGGAAGAGAAGGTTGCAGTACTGGTCTTATCCGCATCGGAATAAGACACCGTGGCGCCTTCTATCTCCGACCCTGTTACGGTGATTTCGCGTTGCCCGATGGTGTCATCCACATCGATGGTAAAGGCGAGTTTATCCCCGACTGCGAGGGAGGCGATCTGAAGTTCAATTGAATCTTGCCCGTCCACGACCGCTGGAATTTGCCGCAGAGCATCCGCACCCTCAACGAATTCGAGAGGTTGAAAGACCTCTACGCCTGCACCTTTTTCGGTAACGTCGAAAATCAGACGTCCGGCAGATTGCGACAAGTCGATTTTGAGGGTCGAAGCTTCAACTTCGCACGTTCCGACATTTGTCAGAACAAAACGGTCCTTGGGTGCGCCTTCTATAAAGCGAATTTGTACACCAGCTTGAAGCGAAGTAGCTGCAAATAATCCAAGGGTCGCTGCAAGAATACTCTTCGGGAGCATATTTATCTTCTTTCTAAAAGGTTCTTGATAGATACGCTTCGGCGGGTTTCTTGGATCAGACTTATGACTTTTGACTATCGTGGCTCAGCCGACAGGACCTTTCGAAGTTCCATGCACAGTAGTCACAACGGTTAAGTCAGAACATGCCATTTTCATTCGCGCTGTTTGCTGGGATTTCCTGAAGAACATCCCAGTGTTCGACAACCTTACCATCAGCATCCAGGCGAAAAATATCGATCCCTGCGTACTCGAGACCATCGGGCCAGATTTGGTGGCAATGCAGAATAACGTGATCGCCTTCGGCAAACGCGCGTTTGATGTCCACGCGCTTTCCGGGGTATTCGGCAGCCATGCGCTCAAAATAATCGACAAAGGCTTGCTTGCCGTCGCCAACATGCGGGTTGTGCTGCGTATAGGTTTCGCCAACAAAGGTCGCTATGGCCTCGGCAGGTCGACACTCGTTGAACATCATTTCGTAGAAAGCGATGACGTTTTTCTTGTTTGTTTCGAGGTCCGGCATGCTGATCTCCAAATCGGTGTTTTTCCACCCAAAACCGTTGGCTCGTAAAGCATAGAAAACAAATAATAAGAACCTCGATCAATGGTTGGGAAAAGTAACGAGCTTTATTTTGCGTTCCAACTATTTCGAGGATTGGCCAGTTAATCGGTATCCTCGAAGTCGATATGAATATGATTTCCATCAGGATCAGTCACATGGATTTGGATCATGCGGGGCCCTGGGACTTCGGTTTTGCGATACTGGATCTGACGTGATGCCAGTTTTTCTTCAAATGGTCTCA
>NZ_JBXWNR010000053.1:0-1627 GCF_059610465.1 Ruegeria sp. CDSC085
CCTGATCTTTCATTTCGTCGGCTGAGATTCCGGCGACTGCGACGGGTTTTTTCATTGCGTCGCGGCGGAAGGGCTCGCCGAGTTCCTGGTTGATCAGGGCTTCGATCAGCGTGGTGATGCCGTTCTTCTGGTCCTCGATTGCCTGGTTCAGCGCCGCGGTCAGCTCGTCCTGGGTGCGGGCAACGACGCCCTTCAGACCACAGGCCTGCGCAATACCGGCGTAAGACACTTTGGTGTCCAGCTCGGTGCCCACGAAGTTGTCGTCAAACCACAGGGTCGAGTTGCGCTTTTCCGCGCCCCACTGATAGTTGCGGAAGACGATCTGGGTCACGGCAGGCCATTCCTCGCGGCCGATCGCGGTCAGTTCGTTCACCGCGATGCCGAATGCACCATCACCGGCAAAGCCCACAACCGGAACGTCCGGGCAGCCGATCTTGGCGCCGACGATGGCGGGCAGCCCATAGCCGCAGGGGCCGAACAGGCCCGGCGCCAGGTACTTGCGGCCCTCTTCAAACGACGGATAGGCGTTGCCGATGGCGCAGTTGTTGCCGATATCGGACGAGATGATCGCCTCTTTCGGCAGCGCCGCCTGAATCGCGCGCCACGCCATGCGCGGGCTCATCCAGTCCGGCTTGGCGTCACGGGCGCGCTGGTTCCAGGTGGTGCCCGGATCGTCATCCTCGTGGGTCATCGAGGTCAGCTCCTGCGCCCAGGCGGATTTTTTCTGCGCAATGCGTTCGTTGCGCTCCTTGCGGCCTTCGTCACCGGCGGTGTCGCTCAGCTGGGCCAGAATGCCTTGGGCCACCTTGGCCGCATCACCGACGATACCGACGGTGACAGTTTTGGTCAGGCCGATGCGGTCGGGGTTGATGTCGACCTGGATGATCTTGGCATTCGCCGGCCAGTATTCCATGCCATAGCCCGGCAGGGTCGAGAACGGGTTCAGACGGGTGCCAAGACACAGAACAACATCAGCCTCGCTGATCAGCTCCATCCCGGCCTTCGAACCGTTATAGCCCAGGGGGCCGGCAAACAGCGGGTGGTTGCCGGGGAAGGCGTCGTTGTGCTGATAGCCGACGCAGACCGGCGCATTCAGACGCTCGGCCAGTGCCTTCGACGCCTCGATCCCGCCCTTGGACAGGACAACGCCCGCACCGTTCAGGATAACGGGGTTCTTGGCGTTCGACAGCAGCTCGGCCGCCTGTGCCACGGCGGTTTCGCCGCCCGAGGGGCGTTCGAAATCGACGATGGCGGGCAGATCAACATCGATCACCTGAGTCCACATATCACGCGGGATGTTCAGCTGAGCCGGCGCGCTGGCGCGCTTGGCCTGCATGATCACACGGTTCAGAACCTCGCAGACGCGGGTCGGGTCGCGGACCTCTTCCTGATAGGCGACCATGTCCTCGAACAGCTTCATCTGCTCGACTTCCTGGAAGCCGCCCTGACCGATGGTCTTGTTCGCCGCCTGCGGCGTCACCAGCAGCAGCGGGGTGTGGTTCCAGTAAGCCGTCTTCACGGCGGTCACGAAATTGGTGATGCCGGGGCCGTTCTGCGCAATCATCATCGACATCTTGCCGGTCGCTCGGGTGTAGCCATCCGCCATCATCCCCGCACTGCCTTCATG
>NZ_JBXWNR010000054.1:0-1382 GCF_059610465.1 Ruegeria sp. CDSC085
GTGCCGAAACTGGCTGACCCGGCAGAGGCGCTGCGGGTGGTCGAGGCGCGGGACTTCGGATCCGACCTGCTGCTGAAAGAGGTGCAGGAACGCGTCATCGCCGTACTGCGCATGGCAGAAGCGCTGTCGCCGAAGTATCACGTCGTGGTGGCCAACCCGCCTTATGCTGGCGCAAGAGGTCTTAACGGATCTCTCGCGGCATTTGCAGCTAAAGAATACTCGAATAGCAAGTCTGACCTTATGACTTGCTTCATGGAACGCTCTGCTCTGGCAGCAAGGGCTGGAGGGTATTGGGGTATGATCAACTTGCCATCTTGGATGTTCCTCAGTTCGTATCAAATGTTGCGGGACAACATTATTCAGAAACAGTCAATTGCCAGCTTGCTACACCTTGGGCGAGGGATATTTGGTTCAGATTTTGGTAGTGTTGCATTTGTTATCCAGAACTCGGCCCCAAAACCAAACACTTCCGCGACATACCGAAGGCTGTTTGAGAAACACGTTCAAGTCCGGAGCGTCGAAAAAATCGAGGAGCTCTTCAAAGATCCTGACTACGGAAAACACGTAACAGAACAATCTGAACTTACTAAGATACCAGGCAGCCCAATTGCTTATTGGGCAGGCGAGGGGGTTTTTCGCTTGTTCAAAAACGGCACCTTGATTGGCCAGTTGGGTGAACCTCGGGTTGGTATGAATACCACCAACAACGATCTTTTCGTGCGAAACTGGTTCGAAGTATCTCTTTCAAAAGTTGGATTTGGTCTACCCACACCTGAAGCCGCTCACGCATCTGGAAGAAAGTTCTTTCCTTACAACAAAGGGGGCGGCTTTAGAAAATGGTACGGGAATAACGTTACCGTTGTTAACTATGAGAACAACGGGAAAACTATCTGCGACTACATTGACTATGCGTCAGGATCAAAGGTGAACTCGAAAGGTAGAGTAATAAGCCGTGACAAGTATTTTCGTAGGTCAATCACTTGGTCATCCGTGACCTCAACTGCATTCAGTTCTCGCTGCTGTAACGATGGCTTTGTGTTCGACAACGGAGGCGCCTCGCTGTTTACAAACCCTGAAAACTACGACTTGCTCGCTGCTTTCCTCAACTCAAACCTAGCTTTTCATTTGCTGAAACTTCTAAACCCGACACTTAACTTCCAGCCCGGAAACATCGCTGCTTTGCCGCTTATCCTTTCAGAATTGGAAGATGTCAGGAATACTTTGGAAAACGGCCTTAGCGAAATTGTAACAACTTACAATTCCGACTGGGACGCCTACGAAACCTCTTGGGACTTCACCACGCTGCCGCTGCTCTCGCCCGATCACCGCGGCGAGACGCTGGAGGACCGTTATGCCGCGCTGCGTGCCCATTGGCAGTCCAT
>NZ_JBXWNR010000055.1:0-1304 GCF_059610465.1 Ruegeria sp. CDSC085
ATGGACTGCCAATGGGCACGCAGCGCGGCATAACGGTCCTCCAGCGTCTCGCCGCGGTGATCGGGCGAGAGCAGCGGGAGCATGGTGAAATCCCAGGAGGTCTCGTAGGCGTCCCAGTCGGAACGCGCGAGTGAAACGCAAGCATTTGAAATACCTAAAAAGTCGGCCTTCAAATCCGGAACAGGGATCCGTTTCACATCGCCGATCTGATAGTGAAGGGTTGGATTAAGGGTCATGAGAACTTTTGTGGCAACGCGCGAGTTCAGATAGGCTAACAACGCCCCACTTTGCTTTGCCCCAATGACACTTGGAGAAACATCGTCGAACCATACATTGTCGTCAGCGAACCGGTAACTTGGTGTACCTGTTGAAAGCCCGCTCCAAACAAAGTGCGGCTTGTCATAATACTTCATGGCGCCTAGGCCGGCGCCACTGAAGTTTTTCAGTTCCGTCCCATTTCGACGCCAGTCCACGACATGAACTGCTGACCCGAACCATCTACGGGATTCGCCAGCCTTGTCGTACTTTTTCCAACCGCTCTCTTGGTTGGAGACTTCATACCAGAAACGAAGAAACCGATTATTGTCCCCAGTGAATATCCCTTTTGTAACCTTCTCTGCCAGTTCCTCAACTACACAGTTCGAGTCGAAAACACCTCGGAAGTTGTTTGTGAGCCAATATGCTATCGGCTTTCCCGGAAGCTTAGTAATTTCCGCAACACTGGCGGAAAACCAAACACCGCTGGTTTTGCCAGCCTTCGCATCAAGCACAATTTGAGCCTTCTCGACTTCGTTGCTACCGTCGACCAATCGTAGATACGTCCCGTGTTGATCCGCGGAATAATAGTTACCGAAGACAAATGCGGTCGTGGACACGACTTCACCACCTATTGTGTCAAATGCGCGGGGGCCGAGATGAGCCATCGACTGCAAGCAGGCATTCGATAGCATACTAGATCTTAGTTTCTCGAAAGAAGATAGGAACATCCAAGACTGCATGTTGATCATCGCCATCATGCCGTGCTTGACCGCCATCCGAAGGGTCCGCTCCATGAACATTGCGAATAGGTCCGATTTGCTTTCGGGGTAGTGCTCCTTTGCGAAGTCACTAAGTTTCCCGTTCATGCCCTTGCTTCCCATATACGGGGGGTTGGCCACCACGACGTGATACTTCGGCGACAGCGCCTCGGCCATACGCAGCACGGTGATGACGCGCTCCTGCATCTCCTTCAGCAGCAGGTCGGATCCGAAGTCCCGCGCCTCGACCACCCGCAGCGCCTCTGCCGGGTCAGCCAGTTTCGGCAC
>NZ_JBXWNR010000056.1:0-1289 GCF_059610465.1 Ruegeria sp. CDSC085
AAGAAGTTTGCTCAAGCGGCTCGCAACCTGCTGATTGATCAGGTGTCGGCACGTCTGGACCGCGTTATTGCTGAAAGCAGCATGGAGCGGCGCGAACGTCCGCAGGCCGTCAAAGACCTTGAGCAGGCCATTGCCCGTGACGGCCAGCAGCCGGTGATTGAACAGGTAGCCTATACCTGGTTCAACCGGTTCACGGCCCTGCGCTTCATGGATATGAACGGCTACAATCAGGTGCGTGTCGTCTCTTCGGCTGAGGGGGCAACGCGACCAGAGATCCTAGCCGAAGCAGCAGCCGGCAATCTACCGGACGGCGCTCCGGATCGCATTATGGCGCTGTTGGATGGACGTATTCCATCGAACGATGCTCAGTCTGAAGCGTATCGCACTTTGCTGCGGCATGAGTGCAATCGTCTTCACAACGCCCTGCCCTACATGTTCGAGGCCATCGATGACTATTCCGAGCTGCTGATGCCGGATGACCTGCTGTCGAACAGTTCGGTATTGGCCGAGATGCGTACGGTCATGACCGGAGACGCGTGCCAGGACGTTGAGATCATCGGCTGGCTCTACCAGTTCTATATCTCAGAGAAGAAGGATCAGGTCTTCGCGGGTCTAAAGAAGAACCAGAAGATCACAGCCGAGAACATCCCGGCCGCCACTCAGCTCTTCACCCCGCATTGGATTGTCCGCTATCTGGTGGAGAACTCGCTGGGGCGGCTCTGGCTGCTCAACAATCCGCACAGCGGACTGGCGGCCAAGATGGACTATTACATCGCGCCGGAAGAGCCCGAAACAGATTTCCTGCGCATCACCAAGCCGGAAGAAATCCGCATCTGCGACCCGGCCGCTGGTTCGGGTCACATGCTGACTTATGCCTTTGACCTGCTCTATGCCATCTACGAGGAAGAGGGCTATGACGCGACCGAGATCCCCGCGCTGATCCTGACGCACAACCTGACAGGGGTGGAGATTGACGACCGCGCGGGGGCATTGGCGGCTTTTGCGCTGGCGATGAAGGCGGCCGGCAAGCTGGGGCGGCGGCGGTTCCTGCGGATGGAGGCAAAGCCTGACATTTGCGTGTTGCAGAATGTGGCCTTTACCGAGGCCGAGATGCAGGACGTGGCCACTGTGGTGGGCGAGGATCTGTTCACTGATGAGCTACGAGAGACCCTGGGGCAGTTCGAGCAGGCCAAGAACTTTGGCTCCCTGATCGTGCCGAAACTGGCTGACCCGGCAGAGGCGCTGCGGGTGGTCGAGGCGCGGGACTTCGGATCCGACCTGCTGCTGAA
>NZ_JBXWNR010000057.1:0-1266 GCF_059610465.1 Ruegeria sp. CDSC085
CGGATTTTTCACCCAGTCCCTTGCTGATCGTGATCCTGAGCTTTTTGGCTCGATCACGTCGGAACTGGGTCGTCAGCGCGACGAGATCGAGCTGATCGCGTCCGAGAACATCGTCTCTGCCGCCGTGATGGAGGCGCAGGGCTCGGTGATGACCAACAAATATGCCGAAGGCTATCCCGGGCGCCGCTACTATGGCGGCTGCCAGTTTGTTGATATTGCCGAAAACCTGGCCATCGACCGCGCCAAACAGCTGTTCGGATGCGAGTTTGCCAATGTGCAGCCCAATTCCGGCTCTCAGGCCAACCAGGGCGTGTTTCAGGCCCTGATCAAGCCGGGCGACACCATTCTGGGCATGAGCCTGGATGCCGGTGGCCACCTGACCCACGGCGCGCGGCCGAACCAGTCGGGCAAGTGGTTCAACGCGGTGCAATACGGCGTGCGCCAGCAGGACAACATGCTGGATTACGATCAGGTCGAGGCGCTGGCGAAAGAGCACCAGCCCAAGCTGATCATCGCGGGTGGCTCGGCGATCCCACGCCAGATCGACTTTGCCCGCATGCGTCAGATCGCCGATATGGTCGGCGCCTATCTGCACGTGGACATGGCGCATTTTGCCGGTCTGGTGGCAGCGGGCGAACACCCCAGCCCCTTCCCCCATGCGCATGTGGCCACGACCACGACGCACAAGACCTTGCGTGGCCCGCGTGGCGGCATGATCCTGACCAATGATGAAGATATCGCCAAGAAAGTGAATTCGGCGATTTTCCCTGGCATTCAGGGCGGCCCGCTGATGCATGTGATCGCAGCCAAGGCCGTGGCCTTTGGCGAGGCCCTGCGGCCTGAGTTCAAGGACTATGTCAAGCAGGTGATCACCAACGCGCAGGCGCTGTCGGATCAGCTGATCAAGGGTGGGCTGGACACGGTGACCCACGGCACCGACACCCATGTGGTGCTGGTCGACCTGCGCCCCAAAGGGGTGAAAGGCAACGCCACCGAGAAGGCTCTGGGCCGGGCGCATATCACCTGCAACAAGAACGGCGTGCCGTTTGATCCCGAAAAGCCGACCATCACATCGGGCATCCGTCTGGGCAGCCCGGCAGGCACCACCCGCGGCTTCGGCGAGGTCGAATTCCGCCAGATCGCCGACTGGATCATCGAAGTGGTCGACGGCCTGGCCGCCAATGGCGAAGACGGCAACAGAGCCGTCGAAGCCAAGGTCAAGGCCGAAGTCGCAGACCTCTGCGCCAAATTCCCGATCTATCCGAA
>NZ_JBXWNR010000058.1:0-1248 GCF_059610465.1 Ruegeria sp. CDSC085
AAAAAGGCCGCCCCGATTTTGGGCGGCCTTCTTTGTTTCAACGATGTGCCGGGCTGAAGCCCGGCCTACCGATTATTCTACGATCTTCGACACAACGCCGGCGCCGACCGTGCGGCCGCCTTCGCGGATGGCGAAGCGCAGGCCCTGCTCCATCGCGATCGGTGCGATCAGCTCAACCTCGAACGACACGTTGTCGCCAGGCATAACCATCTCGGTGCCAGCCGCCAGGGTCACGGTGCCGGTCACGTCAGTTGTACGGAAGTAGAACTGAGGACGGTAGTTCGCGAAGAACGGAGTGTGACGACCGCCTTCTTCCTTGGTCAGGATATAGGCTTCGGCTTCGAACTTGGTGTGCGGTGTAACCGAACCCGGCTTACACAGAACCTGGCCACGCTCAACACCGTCACGGTCGATGCCGCGCAGCAGGGCGCCGATGTTGTCGCCCGCTTCACCGCGATCCAGCAGCTTGCGGAACATTTCAACACCAGTACAGGTGGTTTTCTGAGTGTCACGGATGCCGACGATTTCGATCTCGTCGCCAACGTTGATCACGCCACGCTCGACACGACCGGTCACAACGGTACCACGACCCGAGATCGAGAACACGTCTTCGACCGGCATCAGGAACGGCTGGTCAACAGCGCGCTCAGGTGTCGGGATGTACTCGTCCACGGCAGCCATCAGCTTGCGGATCGATTCTTCGCCGATTTCCGGCTTGTTGCCTTCCATCGCGGCCAGAGCCGAACCTGCGATGACCGGAATGTCGTCGCCGGGGTAGTCATACGAAGACAGCAGCTCGCGGATTTCCATTTCCACCAGTTCCAGCAGTTCTTCGTCGTCAACCTGATCCACTTTGTTCATGAACACGACCATCGTCGGGATGCCAACCTGGCGGCCCAGCAGGATGTGCTCGCGGGTCTGCGGCATCGGGCCGTCAGCAGCGTTCACAACCAGGATCGCGCCGTCCATCTGTGCGGCACCGGTGATCATGTTCTTGACGTAGTCGGCGTGGCCGGGGCAGTCGACGTGCGCATAGTGACGCGTGTCGGTCTCGTATTCCACGTGGGCGGTCGAGATGGTGATGCCACGTGCTTTTTCTTCAGGCGCGCCGTCAATCTGGTCATACGCTTTGAAGTCACCGAAATACTTGGTGATTGCTGCGGTCAGCGTGGTCTTGCCGTGGTCAACGTGGCCAATCGTGCCGATGTTGACGTGCGGCTTATTACGCTCAAACTTTTCCTTTGCCAT
>NZ_JBXWNR010000059.1:0-1136 GCF_059610465.1 Ruegeria sp. CDSC085
GCTTCCAAAAGGTACTCCATGGCGCCGTCCTGTGGTCTGGGGACAGCCTGATCACCGTCTCCAGGCAAGAACCCTGCCTGACGCATCAAATACTCCACGCGCTCTAATTCCCTGTTACCATCAGCCACAAACCCCAGGCGCCGCGGATGGCTTTCATTCTTTGCCATGGTGACGTCTGCAATCCGTACCACTCTCTTCTGCACTTCATTTTTGAACACAGCCAAAAAGGCTGAAGAGACACCCGTATCGCGGTCGACTGAAAAGTTCAGCAGTCGATACTTCCGACCGATCTTCTTCTTGAGCAGCATGATATGCGCAAACTCGGCCGCGTCTTGTCGAACCCTAGCGGCCATCTCAAGGAGCCTGATATCGTCATCAAGCTCTCTCGGTTTTTTGTTACGGTGCCACCTACTTGATTTTGGATTGGTCGCCTCGTGTCGTTTGCAAATGTACTCGATGTACTCACTGGCAAACCAAATCCGAGCGTTCTCCCGCATAGAACGAGGCTTTTCTTTGTCTCCGACGATATCCATCGCCTTTTCGACGGCAAGCGGGTGAATGTCAGGATCAACATCTGTTGTAGACGCAATGACATACTTGCTGTCGCTGTGGACGGTACACATGTGGCGCACTTCTACCAGTTTACGAATACCTTTGTCGGGCCAGTTCACCTGAAGGATTTGTGTGTCCGTGGCGAAGTGAGGACAGTCACCTTCAAATACTTCGGGCAGTCGCTTCTCCCGATCTGCTGCAAAGGCTTGGCATTGCTCGTGGATGAAGTCGATCTTCGAATAGACTTCCGGAAGTGATGTATCGAGCAATCGTGAGATAGCTGAAAGCGTCACGCCATTAACCAGCGATCTAAAGACTTTACCATTTAGGTCGCTACGCTTATGTCGCCTCGTCGACCGACCAATCGAAAAGGTCTTCTTACACGCTTTGCACTGATATCTTGGATCTCCTTTGGCCGTCTTACCAAACTTTCGATACCGGCTCGGCATGAGCCCAACGGTCGCTCCATGATTGATACATGCAACACTCGGACAACTTTCACGTTTTGTTCTTCTATTCAGGCGGGAGAGCCTTGCGTATTCTTCCGCCAATGCCCTGTTGGATTTGAGGATGCTAGACCGTCC